>NZ_JAHLPQ010000027.1:0-42297 GCF_018917985.1 Blautia sp. MSJ-36
TTGTATGACTTAAACTGTTCTTATCCATTTTGGATACCTCCTTGATAATATTATGTGAGTTTTGCGGACCCACTTTTATATTATCACAGGAGGTTTTTTACTTGAAGCTAAAGCTACTCCCTCCACCTGCCGAGCAGGTGGTTTATTTTTCTGCCATACAACAAAACTGCACCGGGATCCATCTCAGGATCTTCCGGTGCAGTTCTTTTATTTTTATGAAATTACTGGAAACTTTGAAAATTTCTGTTATTTATGCCATCAGTTCATCCAGTCTTGCTTTGACAGCAAGGATAAATTCTTTACTGTTCAGCACCTGTACATCTTTCAGGGAAGTGATCAGCGCAAGGTCTTTTGTCATCTTTCCGCTCTCAATGGTATCCAGTGTTGCTTTTTCCAGTTTTCCCGCAAAGTCAGCAAGTGCTTCATTTCCGTCCAGCTCTCCTCTCTTGCGGAGTGCTCCTGTCCATGCAAAGATTGTTGCCACGGAGTTTGTGGAGGTTTCTTTTCCCTCAAGATGACGGTAATAATGTCTCTGAACCGTTCCGTGAGCAGCCTCATACTCGAAATATCCTTTCGGAGATACCAGTACGGAAGTCATCATTGCAAGAGAACCAAATGCAGAAGAAACCATATCACTCATAACATCTCCATCGTAGTTCTTGCATGCCCAGATAAATCCGCCGTCTGCTTTCATAACACGGGCTACGATATCATCGATCAGGCTGTAGAAGTAAGTCAGGCCGGCTTCCTCGAATTTATCTTTAAACTCTGCCTCAAAAATCTGCTGGAAAATCTCTTTAAATCTTCCATCATATGTCTTGGAAATCGTATCCTTGCTTCCGAACCATACGTCCTGCTTGGTATCCAGTGCATAATTAAAGCAGCTTCTTGCAAAACTCTTTACAGAATCGTCCAGGTTGTGCATGCCACGGAGAACACCTGCTCCGTCAAAATGCTGGATCAGTTCTTTACGTTCTTCTCCGTCCTCGCCCTCAAATACAAGATATGCATCTCCTGGTTTATCAATATAAAATTCTGTATTTTTATAGATGTCACCATATGCATGACGTGCAAGTGTGATCGGTTTCACCCAGTTCTTTACGCATGGCTCAATTCCTTTTACCACAATCGGAGCACGGAATACGGTTCCGTCCAGGATGGCACGGATTGTTCCATTCGGACTCTTGTACATTTTTTTCAGATCATACTCTTCCATTCTGGCTGCATTGGGTGTGATGGTGGCACATTTTACTGCAACTCCGTATTTCTTGGTTGCTTCTGCCGCATCAATTGTCACCTGATCGTCTGTCTCGTTTCTGTGTTCAAGGCCAAGATCATAATACTCTGTATTCAGTTCCAGATATGGTGTGAGAAGTTCGTCTTTGATGATCTGCCACAGGATACGTGTCATCTCGTCTCCATCCATCTCAACTAAAGGTGTCTGCATTTTGATTTTTTCCATATTATTTTCTCCTTTTGAGGTTTATTCTCCTGTCCGGATTCCAGGTGCTCTTTCCTTTAGAATCTTTCTTTGGCACTTTTACTGTACATTGTACTCATATTTTTCATTTCCGTCAACGCTTTTATGCTTTACCACACTATGTTTATAAGAATTGTATAATAATTTAGTTTTTTATTAATTTTTCACAGTTAAATTTACCCCATCCCTGCTGATTTCTGGGAAGTCCCATATCATCCGTGCTTTCTCTTAACAACATCTTCACTTCCACGTTGGAAAGCTGCGGCTCTTTTTCCAGAAGACAGGCAATTCCTCCAGATACCAGCGGAGTTGACATGGAAGTTCCGCTCTTTATCCGGTACGTATAGGGAAGCCCCGGTGCACAGGAAGTCACACGATTTCCCGGAGCTACCAGATCCGGCTTGCATACACACTCAAAGGTAGGTCCTCTTCCGGAAACTGCCTTGTTTCCCTGCAGCATATCACTGGAACCTACGGTAATAATCTTCCGGCTGCTTCCCGGTGCTGTTACTGTGCCGCCCCCAGGCCCCTGGTTTCCGGCGGCTGCCACTACTATGAAACCTTTATCCCACAACTGTTCCACACCTGCAAGAAGATCCGTCTGTTCATTTGCGCTGCGCGAAGTTGTTCCTACCGAAATATTGACAATGCGGATATTATAAATTTTCCCAAAATCTTCAATCCACTGAAAAGCCCGAAGTACATCTTCCCGGCTGCCATTTCCGAAACGGTCCAGAACTTTAAGCGCAACAATGCCACATCCTGGAGCTGCCCCTTTATATCTGCCCTGGGATGCCGTGCCGTCCCCGCCCAAAATCCCGCTGACATGGGTTCCATGTCCGTTATCATCATAGGGGCCTGATTTTCCTTCTGTAAAATCACAGAATGCCAAAATACGCCTGCCAAAATCTATATGTGGAAAAATCCCGGTATCCAGCACTGCCACACCGATGCCTTTTCCGGTATATTTTCTTCTATACATAAACAAAAATCTCCTGCCGGACAGATGATTTCTCTTTAGTTTATTCCGGTTACAGTTCAATGGCAACTGAAAACCGTTAAAATATCTTTGTGCTTTTTTTCATAGAATGTATAAAATCCAGTATTTTCTCCAATGCTTAACATATCTGAAAAATAAAGGAGGTTTTTCTATGCTTCTCTTTTTTCTTGTATTCTTCGGGATTCAGATATTTATTCTTTTCTGCTGTGCAGCGGCAGGTAACGATGCTGCTTCCCAGGAACTTTCCGACCAAGAACAGCTTCAGTTTATTGCGGAATGGAAAAAACAGCATCAGAAAAAGGACGTCTGCTGAAGAACGTCCTTTTTCACTGCAAAGAAGATATTCGCATTCCGCCTCGCTACATGCTCATGAACAAAATTGCTTCGTAATTTTGTTCATATGATAATACAAACCAAGCCGCCTTTGCTGTCGTTTACGATCTTCTGCATGGTATCCTGGAGTTTTACCTGGCTTTCTTCACTGATCATGGCCAGTTTGTTTTTGATTCCGTCTTCTACCAGCTGCTGGATGGATTTTCCGAAAATGTTGGTTTCCCAGATGCTTTCTCCCCGGTCCGGGCTTTCCTTGATATACTTTATCAGATCTTCTGCCTGCTGCTCCGTACCGACAATGGGGGCGATCTCCGTTTCGATCCCTGCCCGTATCATATGGATGGAAGGGCTTTTTGACCGGATCTTCACTCCGAATTTGTTTCCCTGGCGGATCACTTCCGGTTCCTCAATGGTGATCTCGGAAAGCTCCGGCACCACCACCCCATAGCCAGTACCTTTTACCGCCTCCAAGGCTGCCTGGACTTTTACAAACTGCTCCTTCATTCCGGCCAGTTCTTTCATAGTCTGGATCAGCTCATATTCACTTTCCATGGAGATTCCGCTCATTTCACTGAGCATCTGATAATAATAAATATCTTTTACTGCGATCCGGATACGGACCGTTCCGTCGGAAAGGCTGACCTGCTCAAGAAGTGTGTCTTCCACGTACGGACTTTCCAGATGTACCGATTCTCTGGTTACATCCCGCACATGGGTAAGTCCGGTCATCTTTTCCCGGATCTCCTTTAACAGTGCTGCTTTGACTTCATGTTCCGGAGAAAGCATTTCCACCCACTTCGGAACAAACAGTTCAATCTCACTGACTGGAAATTCATAGAGGATTTTTTCCAGGATTCTGGTCACATCTTCTTTACGGAGCTGTTCACAGTTTACTGCCAGAACGGATACTCCATATTTCTCTTCCAAATTTTTTACGGTTTTTCCGGTTTCCTCGCTGTATGGAGTCTGGGAATTTACCAGAATCAGAAATGGTTTTCCCTGGGCTTTCAGTTCTTTTATGGTCTGTTCCTCTGCCGGGATAAAATTTTCTCTGGGGATCTCCCCGAAGCTTCCGTCTGTTGTGACTACAATTCCGATGGTGGAATGCTGGCTGATCACTTTTTCCGTCCCGATGCGGGCTGCATCATGAAACGGGATCGCTTTTTCCTGCCAGGGAGTTTTAACCATCCGCTCCCTGCCCTCTTCCACATTTCCGGATGCATCTTTTACCAGAAAGCCTACACAGTCAATAAGTTTTACCCGGATTTTCTGTTTTTCCCCTATGGATACTTCCACTGCTTCTTTTGGAATAAATTTGGGTTCTACGGTGGTAATCATTTTGCCGGCACCGCTAAGTGGCAGTTCATCCTGAAGCTCCGCTCTTTTTCCCTCACTGATCGATGGCAATGCCACCAGCTCCATAAATCTCCGGATAAATGTGGATTTTCCTGTACGAACCGGGCCCACAACCCCTATGTAGATATCCCCGCCCGTCCGCGCCTGGATATCACGGTAAACCTGAAAGTTTTCCATATAAAAAAGCCTCCCTGCATATACTGGCCTGTAAGTTCCGGGAAACGTCTTAAAAAGGACAGTTCCCACATACCACAGTATATGCCCGGGAGGCTTCTTATATGCTGCTGTTCACCGGGAACAGCAGCTCTTCATATTTCTTACATCAGTCTTTGATATAGAACTCATTGTGAAGCAGATGATGCTCTTTGCCTTTGAGAAGTCCCTCATAAAGCTCCAGAACCAGTGGGTTCTCATCGGATTTCTTGATGATCATGGTGTTATCTGCATTGTACAGACCTCTTGCTCTGGCAGCCTTGGTTCTGTCACCGGATCTGGTCGGCTGACCTCCACCCATGATACATCCACGGCGGCATGCCATAACCTCGATCAGGTGATAGTTTGCCTCGCCGTTCTTTACACGTTCCATAACGGTTCTTGCATTTGCAAGGCCGCTGGCTACGCATACATTGATATCCATTCCCTTGTACGGTACGGTAAATTCCTTGATTCCCTCTTCACCACGAACACCGCACTCTGCAATCTCATGCATGGCTTCCTTGCTGTGATCCGGGCTCAGTCTTCGAAGAACTGCCTCGGTAACACCACCGGTAACACCAAAGATAACGCCACCGCCGGAACCAAATCCAAACGGCATATCACATGCTTCCGGATCCAGTGTCGCAAAATCAAGACCAAAGTTGTCGATCATGCGGAGAAGCTCTGTGGTTGTGATAACGATATCGGTATCCTGCTCGCCATCGGTAAAGCTATTCGGGCGGATCGCCTCTGCTTTCTTGGCGGTACATGGCATAATGGAAACCATAACAGTCTTCTTGCCTGCTGCATGCTCCGGATCACGGAAGTATTCCTTGATAACCGCAGACATCATTCCCTGTGGGGAACGGCAGGTAGAGATATTCGGAACATATTCTTTATACTGATCGGTGATGAACTTCACCCATGCCGGACAGCAGGAAGTCAGGAGTGGAAGGTTCTCGCCTTTTTCCACTCTGTTTAAGAACTCCTTGGTCTCTTCCATAATGGTAAGGTCAGCACTGAAGGTTGTATCATAGACTTCATCAAAGCCCATCTTATGAAGAGCATTTACGATCTTGCCCATTACACTTCTGCCTTTGGCAAGGCCATAATGATCACCAACTGCAACACGGACTGCCGGCGCGATCTGTGCAACCACACGGGTATCCTTATCAGCCAGAGCATCCCATACCTCGTCCATATGTGTACGGATGGAAATAGCTCCTGTCGGGCAGTAAACACGACACTGTCCACAGTTTACACACTGTGTTTCTGTGATCTTCTTGTTAAATGCAGGCATGACCATAGCCTCAGTTCCACGGAACGCAAAACCAAGAGCTCCGATTCCCTGAAGTTCCTCACAGGCACGTACACAGTTACCGCAGAGGATACATTTGTTCGGATCACGGATAATGGACGGTGAGCTTTCATCGATCTCATGCTGCTCTCTCGTATTTTCAAAACGGATGTTACGTACACCAAGGCGATGTGCCAGCTCCTGCAGGATACACTCACCGCTCTTTACACAGGTTGTACAGTCACGGCAATGTGCTGCAAGAAGTAATTCCACGATCAGTTTACGATATTTCTTAATACGGCCGGAGTTGGTATAGATAACCATTCCGTCTCTCGGCTGCTCGGAACAGGAGGCAAATGTCTTACCTCTGTCATCCTCAACTGTACAGAGACGACAGGCACCAAATGTGGAAACCTCTGAATGATAGCACAGTGTGGGGATATTGATACCGGCATTCCTGATGACTGTCAGGACATTTTTTTCGTCGGTAAATTCTACTTTTCTTCCGTCAATTGTCATTGTACCCATAAGATATCCTCCCTTCTATGCTTCCACATAAATCGCATCAAAGTTACAGTTATCCTTGCAGGAACCGCATTTGATACATACGTCGTTGTTGATTACATGTGGATGCTTGATCTTTCCTGAAATTGCGCCTGCAGGGCAGTTCTTTGCACATTTGCCGCAGCCGATACAGAATTCAGGATTGATATGGAATTGACGGAGCGCCGTGCAGACCTTCGCACGGCATTTTTTATCTACGATATGCTCTACATATTCGTCACGGAAACGCTTCAGAGTACTGATGACCGGAAGCGGTGCACTCTTACCAAGACCACACAGAGCCATACTCTGAACCATGTTTGCAAGTTCTTCCAGCTCATCCAGATCGGAAAGTTCACCTTTACCTGCAACGATCTTCTCCAGGATCTCAAGCATACGTTTGGTACCCTCACGGCAAGGAACACATTTACCGCAGCTCTCACGCTGTGTAAAGCTCATGAAGAAACGTGCAACCTCTACCATACAGGTATTCTCATCCATAACAACAAGTCCACCGGAACCCATGATGGCATCCAGTTTCTTAACAGAATCAAAATCAAGAGGATGATCGATCTGATCGTCGATCAGACATCCACCGGAAGGACCGCCGATCTGTACACCCTTAAATGCAGCACCACTCTTAAGACCGCCACCGATATCATAAATGATATGACGGAGGCTTGTTCCCATCGGAACCTCAATAAGACCGGTGTTCTCAATAGAACCGGTAAGCGAGAAAGTCTTGGTTCCAGGGCTTCCCTCTGTACCGATGGTATGGAACCAGTCAGCACCCTGAAGGATGATTTTCGGTACGTTGGCATAAGTCTCTACGTTATTCAGAACCGTAGGTTTGCCCCACAGACCCTGTTCAACAGTTCTCGGAGGTTTTACTCGAGGCATACCTCTGTTACCCTCGATGGATGCAGTCAGGGCAGAACCTTCACCACATACGAATGCTCCGGCACCACGGTTGATATGTAAGTGGAAATTAATACCGGAACCAAGGATATTATCACCAAGGAGGCCATAAGACTCTGCCTGCTCAATGGCCATTCGAAGTCTCTGTACAGAAAGAGGATACTCGGCACGTACATAGATGTAACCGTCTTCTGCGCCTACTGCATAAGCGGCGATCACCATACCCTCAATCATCTTATACGGATCACCTTCCATTACGGAACCATCCATGAAAGCTCCCGGGTCACCCTCATCACCATTACATACTACATAGCGTACTTTCTCCGGCTGGCGTGCTACCTGTGACCATTTCTTGCCTGCAGGGAAACCTGCACCGCCACGGCCACGAAGACCAGATTTCGTAATCTCATCAATAACGCCCTGTGGGGTCATCTCAAAGAAAGCCTTCGCCATAGCGGAAAATCCACCTACGGAAATATATTCATCAATAGACTCTGCATCGATCTTACCACAGTTCTCAAGAACGATTCTTGTCTGCTGGTTCAGGAACGGAATATCGCTTGGATGTGGACAGGCCTCATCATTGTGACGATAGAACAGACGGTCAACCGGCAGTCCGCAGATCACGGTTTTCTCTACGATCTCGCGGCAGTCATCTACCTGAACATGAACATACTGATAATCATATGGCTCAATTCTCATAAGAGGTCCAAGTTCACATAAGCCCTGGCATCCGGTCTTAACGATACCTACATGAGGAACATCTTTCTGCATCTCAACCGCAACACCCTCGATACCCTCACAGAGTCTTGACATTTCTTCGTAAATCTTCTGAGCACCGGAAGCGATACATCCGGTACCGGAACAGACGAGAACACGGCAGGTATAGCCATCAAGATTCTTCTTAACCTCAGCCTGTTTGTTTTTCAGATCTTCCATACTGGTTATACTCATACGCTCTCACCTCTCAATTCATTTAAAAGCTCAACAGCCTTCTCAGGAGTCATTTTCGGGTGAACTTCATCATTTACAGTCAGTGTCGGCGCCAGTCCACATGCACCCAGACAGGAAACAGTCTCAACTGTAAAAAGCATATCATCCGTTGTATGTTTCTTATGGGTCAGTCCAAGCTCTTTCAGCATGGCTTCCTTAACAGGCATGGACTTACGTACATGACAGGCAGTACCATCACATACCTTGATGATGTACTTGCCCTTCGGCTCAAAGGAAAAGTTCTCATAGAAAGTGGCTACACTGTACGCCTTCGCTTCTTTTACACCAATCTGTTCCGCAACATAAGTAAGAAGCTCTCCCGGAAGATAACGATACTCAGCCTGGATATCCTGCATGATCGGAATCAGTGATGCAGCTTTCCGGCCGTAGTGCTCGATGATCTCATCCGTTTTCTTGTAATACGTCTGGTCTAACATTCGGTTCCCTCCTTGTTTCTCATAGATTTTCCACTTGATCAACCTGTTCCACTACAGGTTAATCCTTTAACACTCTGTCAGTGCCCCGCGTTTATGCAAACCATTATTTTGCACTATTTTTGTGCTTTTAATTATAACTTATATCGTCATTTTCCACAAGTGCTTTTTTCAGTTTTTTCAGAATATATCGAAAAGTTTACAATGACTTACTGATTTTGTGTCTATTTTCTCTAAAAAATGTTCAATTTTTAACAGCTGTGATAATAAAGAAACAAATTTCTTTTATGTTCCTGGTAAAAAACATTTCCTTTTATTGATTTTATTTCTCATTTACTTTAATATGAAAGAAAAGTGCGTGGAAAACATTTTATTAATCTTATTTTGAAAAGGAGAACCTCTATGCGAAATCTCGACACACCAGTTAAACAGATCCGACGCAAAATTTTTACAGAAATTGCAAAGATCGGATTTGAATCCACGGACGAATCCCTGATCCACGATATTGAATCCATTCCCTACAATATTGTAGAAGAACGTGCGAAATACCGTGAAAGTATCTACCGCGAAAGAGCTGTTGCAAGCGAACGTGTCCGCCTGGCCATGGGCCTTTCTCTCCGTCCGGAGAACCGTTCCGTCCATCTGACTGACGGCGTAAAAGCCAGCAACATTGATGAGAAATATTACGAACCACCTCTTATGCAGGTGATCCCTTCTGCATGTTCCGCATGCGAATCCAACAAATACGAAGTCAGCAACATGTGCCGCGGCTGCGTCGCACATCCCTGTATGCTCACCTGTCCCAAAGGCGCCATCTCCATGGTAGACGGAAAATCTTTTATCGACCAGGACAAATGCATCCACTGCGGAAGATGCAAATCCGTCTGTCCCTACGACGCCATCGCCCACAAAGAACGTCCCTGCGAACGCGCCTGCGGCGTAAAAGCCATCGAAAGCGACGAACAGGGACGCGCATCCATCAATCAGGACAAATGCGTATCCTGTGGCATGTGCATGGTCAGCTGCCCATTCGGAGCCATCTCCGACAAATCCCAGATTTTCCAGCTGTCCCACGCCCTTCGCGAAGGAACCGAGATCATTGCAGAAATCGCTCCCGCCTACATCAACCAGTTCGGCGAAGACGTCACCCCGGGCAAATTCCGCTCCGCCCTTAAACAGCTGGGCTTCTCAAACATTTATGAGGTAGCACTGGGCGCAGACATCGGCTGCATCTCCGAGGCACACCACTACGCCAAAGAAGTAGCAACCGGCAATCTTCCGTTCCTCCTCACCTCCTGCTGCCCGTCCTGGTCCGTCATGGCAAAGAAATACTTCCCGGCCATGATCGATAACATCTCCCAGGAGCTGACCCCGATGGTAGCAACCGCACGCATTGTAAAAAAAGAACACCCTAACGCAAAAGTAGTCTTCATCGGACCATGCGCCTCCAAAAAACTGGAAGCCATGCGCCATTCCGTAAGAAGTGACGTAGACTTCGTAATCACCTTCGAAGAACTCTGGGGCCTCTTTGATGCCAAAAACATCACCCCATCCGCCTGCGAAGAACTACCGGAAGAAACCCAGGCCGCAACTGCAGCTGGAAGAGGCTACGCCATCGCAGGCGGCGTAGCCGGAGCCATCGAAAACTGCCTGAAAGAATACTACCCCGACGTACCCGTACACATCGAACACGCAGAAAGCCTTTCCGAATGCAAAAAAGTCCTCACCCTCGCCAAAGCCGGCAAGATCAAAAACTGCATGATCGAAGGCATGGCCTGCCCAGGAGGCTGCATCGGCGGCGCCGGAACCAATGCCGGCTTTGCCAAAACCTCCAAAGCCCTCAAAAAATACGTAGACACCTCAGAACCCAAGCTTCCCTCACAGGAACTGGAGAACCTGGAACTGAACTAATATATCGAAATATTTTTCCAGATAATTCCCAGAAATATTTTATACGAAACCAAAAACGGAGATGAAACCTTAATTAAACCTCAAGGTTACATCTCCATTTTTATCAACCAGGACAGGGCAAAGCCCGCCTCCGTCCCTCATCCACATCCTACCGTATAGCCAGACAGCCTACCACGGCCAACACACAGGCCCGGAAGGGAGTGAGGTTCTGTCTGCGGACGACTCTGCAGGAGGTGTGCTGGATCTTAGGCGGCGGGACTTCTGCGTTATTTTTCAAAAGTCAGCTGTCTGAGCGGCAAAAGCCGCAAGTTCTGGCTTTTGGAAAATGGTTTTAGCAGAATCCCGGCGCCTTAGAACCAGCCACCGACGAAGCCCGGCCGCGGACAGAACCTCACTCCCTTCCGGGCCGTCCCCTCCGCCACTACCTCTCCACCGTCTCCGTACTCTCCGGCCAGACATACTCCTCATCTTTCAGATCCGCCAGAAGGCTCCGAAGCTTATACCCATAACTCCTCCCAGCAGCCCATCCGCCCCCATAAGGATTCTCCTGAATCCCAAGCCACTCCACATAAGGAGCACTCTCCCGGGCAACATACTGAAACCGATTATCCACACAAGCCTGCACCAATTCCTCCGAAGACGCATAAGCCTTCAGATGCTGCACCTGCGCCCGGATCCCGGTCCTCACATCCGGAAACGAATTCCCGGCAACACCACCCCCAGTAGTCCCAAGCCCGGAAAAATTAAACTGCCCCGCACTGGCATCCCCGCCAAACTGGAGCCATCCAGTCTCAAGCATCGCCTGCTCATAAACAACTTCCCCACGGACACCCTCCGCATCCGCTTCCTCTATCACAATCGTGCAAAACGAATCAATATCCGGTGCACCACCCTCTGTCAGGACATCCGAAGGATATTCCACATTCTGCGCCTCATACTGCGCCACCATATCCTCCACATCCACTGTGGTACACCCCATGATCGTATAATATCCATAAGTATTATCTGTGGAATCATCCACAAAACTATCTGTATCACTCTCTCCGGATGACTGCGGCTTCGAAATCTGCCCTTCCATGGAATGATCCACATCCTCTGCCAAAACACCTGCAGGCGTTCCGAACACCAGAACGCCTGCAAGCACCATCATCCGTAAACAAAAACAATTTCGGAATCTGTACATATATAAATAATCAATCCTTTATTACTGCTATTACTGCGCTTTTCTCATTGCAGCTTCAACTACATGACCTACAAGAACAGAAGTTGTAACACTTCCAACTCCGCCAGGAACCGGTGTAATCGCATCAACGATCGGCTCAACTGCCGCATAATCAACATCACCGCAAAGTTTACCCTCAGCGTTTACATTGATACCAACATCGATGATTGTCTGTCCCTCTCTGACATAGTCAGCCCCAACAACACCAGCACGGCCAGCTGCAACGATAACAATATCAGCCTCTTTTGCAACGGATGGCATATCAACGGTTCTTGTGTGGCAGATAGTAACTGTCGCATTTTTCTTAACAAGCATCATGGCAGCCGGTTTACCAACTACAAGGCTTCTTCCGATTACAACAGCTTTTTTACCTGTGCAGTCGATTCCATAATGATCCAGGATCTCCATGCATGCCTGTGGTGTACATGGCGGGAATCCAATCTTTTTGCCTGTGAATACACCGGACATGGAAAGATCTGTCATACAGTCAACATCTTTTTCTGCTGCAAGAGCATTCTCGATCACTGCCTGATCCAGATGTTTCGGAAGCGGACGGAACAGAAGAACGCCGTGAATCTTGTCATCTTTGTTTACTTTATCGATAGTTGCAAGAAGCTCATCCTGGGAAACATCCTCCGGAAGAAGAATCTTCTCACATGCAACCCCAAGAGTCTCGCAACGTTTGGTTGCTCCTCTCTCATAGGAAATATCGCTTGGATTCTCACCAACACGGATAATGCAAAGTGTAGGATTTACACCTTTTGCCTGAAGCTCTGCAACGTTAGCTTTGATCTTCTCGTTAAGAGCTGCTGTTACTTCTTTACCTAATAACTGCTTTGCCATTTGTCTGGTTCCTCCTATTTCAGTCTTCCGAGAACACTGTCAAATGTCTCGTCTGCGATCTTTGTATATTTCTCAAGCATAGCGTCTGCTTTTTTGTTCAATTCCTCTGCATACGCACGATCTGCCATGGACTTTGTATTGATGTATACATTCAGGCTTGCTCCCTTAAGAGCAGCTTTGCAGAATGCAGCACCTACACCAGCATCGCTGATTGCAAGCTTGGAACCTTTTGCACCGAACTCAACGATAAGTTCAATGGCCTCACAGCATTTCTCCATGATCTCCATCGGAACAGAGCAGGCTTCTTTCAGAGCAGCCTCCATAACGCGGGCTTTCTCTGCTTTTTCTTCCTCTGTCTCTCTTGGCATTCCGTAAGCTTTGGAAAGAGGCTCAAATACTTCTGCGTCTCTCTCGATCAGATGAAGAAAATCTTTCTGAAGCTGATCACATTTCTTTTTCAGCTCCCACATCTCGTCCTCAACATCTGCATATTTTTTCTTGCCAACAGTAAGGCTTCCAACCATGTTTCCAAGAGCTGTACCAACCGCACCTACAAGAGCAGAAGCGCCGCCGCCGCCAGGAACCGGTGCCTTGGAGCTTAATACCTCAACAAATTCAGTACATGTACTGGTAGAAAATCCCATAGGACTCTCCTCCTTATATTCTTATTTTAGCACTCTTTAGAGCCCATTGGGGGCTTTTATAAAAAGCCCCCTCCGGTAGTTTTTGATCTTATGTTCCGATTAGAAGAGGCCTGTGATCTTACCTGTCTCATCTACATCGATCTTGGTTGCTGCCGGAACTTTTGGAAGACCTGGCATGGTCATGATCTCACCTGTCAGGGCAACGATAAATCCTGCACCTGCGGAAATCTTCAGGTTACGTACTGTTACCTCAAAATCTGTCGGTGCACCAAGTTTTGTCTGATCATCAGTCAGGCTGTACTGTGTCTTAGCTACACAGATCGGGCAGTTGCCAAATCCAAGAGCTTCCAGCTGTTTTGCCTGTTTCTGAGCGTTTGCTGTCAGAACAACTTTCTTACCACCGTAAACTTTCTGTACGATGTTGTTCAGTTTATCCTCGATAGATCCCTCAAGCTCATAAGCATATGTGAAGTCATTCGGCTCCTCAACAAGACGGATCACTTCCTCAGCAAGCTTCATGCCGCCTTCGCCGCCTTTTGCCCATACCTCGGAAAGTGCAACGTTAACGCCAAGCTCTTTACATTTTGCCTCAACCAGGTCAAGCTCTGCCTTGGTATCGGTCGGGAATGCATTGATAGCAACTACACATGGAAGTTTGTATACATTCTTGATATTGCTTACATGTTTCAGAAGGTTTGGAAGACCTTTCTCAAGAGCCTCAAGGTTCTCGTTGTTCAGATCTGCCTTCGGAACACCACCGTTGTATTTCAGTGCACGAACAGTAGCTACGATAACAACTGCGCTTGGATGAAGGCCTGCCATACGGCACTTGATGTCAAGGAATTTCTCAGCACCAAGGTCTGCACCGAATCCAGCCTCTGTGATAGCATAATCTGCAAGTTTCATAGCCATCTTGGTAGCTGTTACGGAGTTACATCCATGAGCGATGTTTGCGAATGGTCCGCCGTGAACGATTGCCGGAACATGCTCCAGTGTCTGTACAAGGTTTGGTTTCAGGGCATCTTTCAGAAGTGCTGTCATAGCACCCTCTGCATGAAGATCACCAGCTGTTACCGGTTTCTGCTCGGAAACTTTACCATAGGTATATCCGATGATAATTCTGGAAAGTCTCTCTTTCAGGTCTTTGATGTCGCTTGCAAGACAGAGAACTGCCATGATCTCAGATGCAACTGTAATGTCGTATCCGTCTTCACGTGGCATACCGTTTGTTCTTCCGCCAAGACCATCTACTACATTACGAAGCTGACGGTCGTTCATGTCCACGCAACGTCTCCATGTGATCTTTCTCGGGTCAATGTTCAGGTCATTACCCTGGAAGATATGGTTGTCGATCATTGCTGCAAGAAGGTTGTTTGCCGCACCGATCGCATGGAAGTCACCGGTAAAGTGAAGGTTGATATCCTCCATCGGAACTACCTGTGCATAACCGCCGCCTGCTGCACCACCTTTTACACCGAATACCGGTCCGAGGGATGGCTCACGAAGAGCAACCATCACTTTTTTGCCCATTTTCTGCATTGCATCTGCAAGACCAACGGTTGTTGTTGTTTTTCCCTCTCCTGCTGGTGTCGGGTTGATAGCTGTTACGAGGATCAGCTTACCATCTTTCTTGTCACTCTCTTTTAACAGATTGTAATCAATTTTTGCTTTGTACTTTCCGTACTGCTCCAGATATTTGTCATCAATACCTGCCTTCTCTGCAATCTGTGTGATTGGAAGCATTTCGCACTCCTGTGCAATTTCGATGTCACTTTTAAATCCCATAATGTTACCTCCCTTTAGGTATTTTTACAGTTTTTAATCCCTTAAAACTGCATTTCTATAAAAACAGGTCCCATCCTGTTCTTAACTATTTTTCATTTTTAAAGACATTTCAGAAATGCCTTTAAAGACCCAATGATAACGTCTCCCATAACGGCCATATCCTCAGCCGCAAAGGAAACCGGAAAATTATCAGAAAACAAGATCTGTGAGGACGGCGGGAACTCATCATCGCCCTCCCAGAGGATCATCTGAACTACATATCCTGGAAAGATCTCCACCTGGTATGCAATATCTCCATGATCCACGGGAACCGCATGGATGTGTTCCATAATTTCCTTGAAATCCTTAAGTCTGTTTCCGTATGTGAAAGCCAGGCGTTTGATGCACCTGCCATCAAACTGACGGAGATAAACCTCTCCCCAGGGCATTTCCCTGTATGTTTTAAACCTTCCGCTTCCCTGAGATACATTCCCGTTCAGCAGAAAACGGATAGCAAGGATCTTTGCATAATGCATTTCCTCAAGAGGATAAAATCCCGCATCATCTTCCTCATGAGTTACCTGAAAATCCGGCCAGGAAATATAATAAACGCTTCCCAGGAATTTCAGAGTCAGTTCTTTCTTCTCTTCGTCATAAGGAAGTGAAAGACGTCCGGCAATTTCTGCCGGGTCTACCTTAGCGAACTCCTCTGTATAATGCTCCCAGGGCATTCTTTCTTTGCTGTCTTTTTCATAATTCAAGTCATTTATACTAAAAGCCATGTTTTACCTCTGCTGTTTTAGTCTGCTTTATCTCTTCTGCTGTTCTTCCATAACAGACGGAAACAGATTTGTGTCCGTATGCGGAATAAAGCATGCACCTACAAACTCATCCATATAGGTAGGAACTGTAGAAAGCTCCAGGTAAGTCATATTTGAAGCCAGTTCATAGGTTTTCTTCTCTGCTGATGTGGAATGAAGCATCAGATAAGCACCCGTCAGAGAAGAGTTACCAATGTAATGGAACTTCTCAAGAGGGATATCCGGGAACATTCCGATATGTACTGCATTAGCCATATTGATCCCGCTTCCGATTCCACCGGCAACATATACGTCATCGATCATGGAAACATCGAAATCAAGAGAATTCAGCATAGTACGGATTGCAGAGAAAATAGCACCTTTGGCACGGATAAAATTATCAATATCTACTTCTGTGATCTCAACATCCTTGGCAGAACCGGCTTCCTCTTCAAACGCGATCACATAGCTTCCCATGCCATAATGATCGTGACGGATTCTTTTGCCCTCACGGACAAATTTTCCCTTCGGATTGATGATTCCTGTCATAAAAAGTTCACTGATCACATCAATGATACCGGAACCGCAAAGTCCTACCGGTTTGGTTCCAGGTTCACCTACAACCTTATATGTCGGCTCCATAGTTTCTTTATCAATGGTACATGCCTCAATAGCACCGTCTGTAGCACGCATACCGCAGCTGATATCTCCACCCTCAAAGGCAGGACCTGCGGAACATGCACAGCTCATCATAAAATCGGAATTACCGAATACAAGCTCTCCGTTAGTACCAAGGTCGATAAACAGAGAAAATTCCGGTCTGTTCCAGATCATACTTACCAGTGTACCGGCAGTGATATCTCCACCTACATAGCTTCCGATATTCGGAGCCATGATAATATGTGCATCCGGATTGATCTCAATTCCCACATCCGATGCAAACAAGGAATTTGTTTTGAAAAACGTAGGAATATACGGTTCCATACGAAGCGGATCCGCATTGATCCCTGCAAACAGATGATTCATGGTTGTATTAGAAGCAACACACATCCGGTAGATCTGTTTCTCCGGGAAATGAATACTTCTGCACATCTCATGGATCATCGGGTTAATGGTCTCTTTGATCACCGCATCCTGAAGTTTCTTCTTTCCGCCAGGTTTCTGAGATTCGATGATACGGTTGATAACATCCGCACCAAAACGGATCTGTCCGTTTCCGGAAGAACTCTTGGCCAGGATCTCTCCTGTTTCCATATTGATCAGGACTGCCGAAACGGTTGTGGTACCGATATCTACAGCAAGACCACCGATCACAACATCTTTCTTACTGTCAAAAATATCATAAACATACATGTCATTTGGTGCTGTACGAACCACGCACTTCACAGAAAATTTACTCTCACGAAGTACATCTGGAAGCTTCTTAAGCACCGCATACGGAATTCTGACACGCTTCAGGTTCATAAACTTCTGAAGTGCACGGGTCAGTCTTTCATTATCCGGCATGGTATCATCCAGTGATGGAATATCCATCTGAAGTTCCACAACATCAAGACTGTTTGTAAGTTCTATGCCAGCCATCTCAACTTCATGCTTGGCATTTTCAAAAATAGCGATTTCTTCTTTTGAGCTCAAATCAGCCACTTTCATTCGGCTCTTATATGCGGATGCAATATCCGGAACAAGAACCTCCACATCTGCACTGATCTTGCTCATACAGGCCAGACGCCAGCCTGCGCCATATTCTTCATCCGAAATATGAAGAGTTTTCTTTGAGTCCAGTTCTCCGCTTTTTAACTGTACCCGACATTTTCCACAGGCTCCGTTTCCGGAACATGGTGCATCGATAGCCACATTGGCACTACGAGCAACCTCCAGTAAATTATCCCCCGCATTGGCAAATGCTTCTACCGTACTGCCATTTTCAAAAGCAAACGTTACTTTAAACATTCAGTAACCACCTTTCTCGCCTCGTGAATGTTTTGTCTTCCACCTGTGGCGCTGGGAGTTAGACTAAACTATATTAGTAAAAAAGAGGCTGAAGGCCGAAGCCCCCAGCCTCTGAAATAGCGCTCCTGTTTTGTTCACACGCCAAATTAGATCTCAAGGTAAGAATCTGCGTAAAGTGTGTTACCCTTAAATACGTCACAGGATTTGATTGTTTCCATAAGACGAAGGTCATTAGGGTTAACGATTGCAGATGTAAGACCATTCATCATAGCCATAGCTACGAGAGCGGAGTCCATGATCGGACGGATATGTTTTGGCATACCATTGCTGTTATTGGAAAGACCACCTGTGGAGTTCAGGCCCATCTCGGAGAACATCTTGATTGCCTCAAGAACTTCCATCTGTTTGTCCTGCATTCCTTTTACAACCAAGAACAGCGGGTCGAACCAGAGATCCTCTGCTTCCATGCCAAGGCCAAGGCCTCTCTCAAGCATGTTCTGGCAGTGCATCATACGCTCGTCGTTGTCTGCTGCAACCATACCGGAAGAGCAAAGTGCGATACAGATCGCATCGTTAGCTGCTGCGAGATCAATATTGGAAATTCTGTCACCAGCATCTGCAGAGTTTACGATCGGTTTACCTTTGCTTCTGTTGTATACAGAAATACCAGCCTCGATTGCTTTCTGGTTTGTTGTATCCAGAGCAAGCGGAACGTTGTCAAACTCGGACTGAAGGAGCTGTACTGCCCATTTCATAAGATCCTCGCCATCGTTCTCAGCCGGTCCGATATTTACATCAAGATATGTAGCGCCTGCATCAAGCTGCTGTTTCGCTCTTTTGATGATCGGCTCAGGATCTCTCTCAGTAAATGCTTTGTTTACTGCCGGTGCTGTTGTTGAAAGTCTCTCCCCAATTGTTACAAATTTTGCCATACTCGTGTTCTCCTTTACATATTAGTAGGATATGGCTGTGCAGCAACCCTGCACAGCCTCTTATAACTGTCGGCGGCATTGCCGGACAGCTGATTTCTCAAACCTTAAGATTATGCGTCAAGGTCTTTTAAGAATTTCACAAGCTGTACTGCTTCTCTTGGTCCTACGATGATCTCCCATCCAGGAAGCTTAGCCTCAAGGTCTCCCTTAAGAACTGCTACTTTACCAGGAATAACCAGTCTTCTGCATTTAACCTTCGGCTCAACATTCTCTTTGATGTACTCGGAGATGCTGTTTCCGGAGAATTTACCGGCTGCCCAGGATGTCAGTACGGAAAGTCCGCCTGCATCATTGATTACCAGGTTAAGCGGAACGCCGGAACGCTCCAGCTCGCCAGATACTACGAAGTATGTAAGAGCAAAGTCTACTGTTGTTACAACGAGAGAATTCTCGTCTGCTCCGTTCAGAGGATAGATGCCCGGCTCTACCTTCATTGGCTTCTGCGGGTCTGTAAATACGTTCTGACGAAGTCCGAACAGCGGAAGTGCCTCTGCATATGTCATCTGCTCCATAACGATGATGGAACCATATTTCATAGTAAACATAGAAGCAAGTGCTGCCTGTAAATGTTTGTCACCCTTCGCAAGTTTAACAAGGTTAACGATGGAAGGATAACCAAATGTTCTGTCCTGATTCTTAAGAGCTGCACGACGAACCTGTACAGTGTTTGCAAAAGTCTCTTTGATGTCAGCTCCTGTTGTGTCAAGTACGAGATTCTTGTTTCCAAGTTTCTCGATAGCTGCTGTAGTATCATATAACTCGTTGATGTCCTTACCGGATACACCAAGAACTACGCCTGCATCTGTAGCAACTTTGCTCATTGCCTCATAGTTGGAAGCGTTTGCTCCGTTAAGAACCGGTTTGCCGTCCTTACATACTTCAAGGGCAGCTTTTGCGATTTCAGGATCTGTACAGCCAAGGATCAGTGTTCTTCCAAGGCCTTTCGCCTTCTCTACAAGTGCTGTGAATTTTGCAGCATCTGCATTCTCATCGCAGTTTACATATACAAGCTCTACATGCATTCTCTCACCGATACGGTCGTAATCAACCTGTGGGATCTCTGCAAGTTTAGCTTCTACTTCTTCATCACTCATGCATGTGCAAAGTGATACGGCATATCTTGTTTTGCTTACGAATGTCTTCTCATGTCTGAAAAGAACAGTCTCTCCACCAAGTGTAAACTCTCCGTCGCCTGTTCCGATCTTGATAGTTTTCATTGGCGGTGCAGTTGCCTCAGAAAGAGATGCTAATGCATCCTCGGACATATGAGGACACTGCTCAATTTTCATAGCGCCCTGTGCAACTTTCATAGAGAAAGCCATACATGTAGGGCATCCACATTCCTTACAGTTTTTCTTTGGTGTTAATTTAAAGATCTGAATACCATTCAGTGCCATAGCTCTTTATCCTCCTATTTATTACGCAAGTGCTTTGATCAGCTTGGAAATTGTCTTAACGGATTCCGGATGTCTTAAGATAACTGCATCAGAACCAGCTGCAAGATCAGCTGCTGCTGTCTCAACTTCCATGTCGATTCCACGCTCGTCCTGTGGTCCCCATGCCGGCATGTCAGCCTCGGAAGCCATAGCCTCTTTAACATTCCATGTCTCTGCGGATACAGGTGTAATAATAGGCATCTGCAGCATGTTATCATCCTGGCCTAAAGCGGCACCTTTGATACGGTCCATAGTAGATACTACGTACTCATATCCATAACCAACTGCTGCACTACCGATATTCATAACGATCTTCTTAGCATCTACACCAAGCTGTGTAGTAACAACGTTAAGCTGTTTAGCAAGGTTGATATCAACGGCAGACTCAGCGCCTACGATCTGATTGTAAGCAAGACCTGCTGCTGCACCGATTGCTTTGTAGTTCTCCTCTTTCTCAGAAAGGATCAGTGCGTTTCTGCCCTGAAGAGCCTCTGCAACCTTCGGAAGGAGCTCTGCATCCTTCTCAACATTCTTGCAGCCCTCTACAACCAGTGGACAGTCAACTGCATCTGCAACTTCTTTAACAACTGCGATCAGCTCATCGATGGATTTGTTAACACCGTTCGGGTCACCGCCCTCAAGGATAAGTGCAACAAAGTCAGCACCTTCCATAGCTGCAGCTTTCTTAGCGATGTCAGCCATTGTAGTAGCGCCTTCATAGTAAGCTTTGATACCTTCAGATACGCCCTCAAGACCCATATCAGAGATCTCTACGCCGATTTTCGGGCAGTTCTCTGACTCTGCGTCAAAGGAATAAAACGGGAATGTACAATCCCCACCAATTGTCACAGTCTTATCTCCGCTTCCGATTGTGACAGCATTAATCTTTGCATTGAACTTTTGTGGTTTCTGATTAAACGGCATTTTTCGTTAGCCTCCTTAAAAATAATAATTAAAAACTACAGAGCTTCTTATATTATACTACATAACACCAGTTATTGGCAAGATGTAGTCCCATATTTCTGTTAAAAAATCAACAAACTTTTTAACATTTTACAGGAGAAAGGATGTCCGCACATCCTTTCTCCCTGATAAATTACATCATCGGATCAAGTCCGAGAGCCGGATGTCCTTTTTCTGTAAGGAATGCAACCAGTGTCTCTGGATCTTCCGCGATTGTCTCATCACCGATCATGTCTGTAAAGTTATCGATTCCGTAAAGCTCTTTTGCAGTCTTATTAAGTCTGTCAGCTACGAACTCTTTCAGTTCTTTTGGCATCCATACGATACGCTCGATACCGCCCTCAGCCTTCATGAACTTCTTGGAGGAAATGAAATGTTTACCATGTCCCATGAATCCAGGTGTCTGAACTCCACCACCTGTCATGGATGCCATCTCAGGGAATGTCATTCCAAGTGGTGTCATACCTGCATACTCACGGTTGGCAATAACAACACCGTTGGAGAATGGCTCAATACCACAGATACACTCGAAGCATCCGCAGGAAGTCATCGGATCCTGCATGATGGAGTACAGTGTAACGTGCTCCAGAGCACCCTGGGAGAATTTCTGAACTGCCTCATCAACGTCCTCATAAGAACCAAGATTCTCATCGATCGGACGCTCTTTTGTGATGATCTGGCAAGGACCAGCCGGGTCAAGCTGATGTGTAGCTTTTGCATCCAGCCATGAAACCGCACCACAAAGACCAAGTCTCTCAGGTGTTACTACACATACGTGGCTTGGTGCGAATGCCTGGCAAAGGATACAGCTGTAATATACGTCAACAGACTCATCTGTCAGAGTATCAAGACGCTCATCACGTTTGTCAAAGATCGGGATTGCAACCTCATGACGGATTCTTGTACACTCAGCAGGATCTGTATAGATAACAACCTCACATTTATCAACAACTGCATCGAACTCATTCTTAACAGATGCATACAGAACCTCACCGATATGTTTGATTCTGAATCCTGCATTAAATGCATCAATGCTGATACGGATACGCTGCATATCACGCTGTCCTGTATGGTATACACCCTCGATACAGTTGATGTAGTTGTGGAATTTACGCTCGATAACCGGCTCAAAGTCAGCCTGCATGTTCTTACCTGCAACTTTAACAACATATGCAATGCTGTTCTTGCTGCCGAATTCCATCTCATCTACTTCAGGTCCGATCACTGTGATCTTGTGATCCTCGATCTCAGACGCATCGCAGGTATGTACAAGCTCTGCACAGTCTACACGGGAACCATCGAACTCAACCTGCATATCTTTACGACGGATGATCTCACCCTCGAATGCAGATGCGAAAGCAACCGGGATATCGATATTTGTGATCTTGATCTTAATGTCACGTGCCTCAAGAGAAGTAGCGTTAAATTTACTTACGTCCTCCTGAACGATAAGGCTCTTCGGTACACGGAAGATATTCTCTGTCTCATTTGTAACAACCGGGAATCCAAGTGCGATAGCGCCTGCACCGCATGCTACGATCACATCATCCAGCGGTTTGAATGCGTTAACAAATGCCGGTACACGATCCATTGTGTATTTCATAAGTGTTCCTGCATCTCCAGGTGTTACGTTACCGAAGATCAGAGCTGCACGGATCGCAACGGAAACTACATGAACAACAGATGTAACATCTTTTCCAAGAGGAATAACACGTACGTTAGCGCCTGTCTTCATTCCGGCTTCAGCAACCTGGTCGATGATTCCGCCAACAAGTGTTACCAGGATACCCTGTGCTTGATAGCTCTTTACAAGTGCAACACCCTCTTCTGTAGTAGGAGCAGCACCAAGGATAACAGCAACGCCTGGGATATCGCCTGTTACGAGCGGTACACCGAGCTCACGGATAACAGCATCACCAAGATGTCCATAGCATGGCTCTTCGTAAGGAGTTGCTCCGTCGATATATTTCAGAACCTCGATGAACTCTGCGCAGAGTGCTGTAGCAACACCGGACATGAATGCATCGTTCAGTCTTTTCTCTCTTGTCATAAGTGTTTTTACAACGCCAAGAGCTTCTTTTAATTCTTTTAATGTTGTAACTTTTGTTCCTGTTACAGCATAGTAGCAAGGAAGGCTGTAAGCGGTATTCGGGAAGCTGACAGCTTTGTCTTCGCCATACTGAGCGATCGCGCCGTCAATAGCACCCTCTGTTAAACCATATACAGCATCGTTTCCGCCGAATACTCTATCAAATAAAGTCACTGTAATACCTCCTATTTTTACAGAATTGAATTCTGATCAATTTTGTCTTTGATTTTTCTGATTTCAGCTGTTACAGTTTCACTGAAATCGTAGGGAGATTTTCCCTGACGATCAGCATCTATAACTTCTGTATTGTAGTGGATCATTCCAAGCAGATCCTCCGCCGGGATCTTATTCCGGATAAATTCCTCATCCTCCGGATTTCTTACCTTATTAGCCACGACCTTAACCTGAGAAACTCCCAGATCCTTTGCAAGACGTTTAACATTCTTATATGTCTGTACACTTCTTGCCCCTGGTTCGATCACTACAATAAATTCATCCATGCTCTCCGTGGTGCCCCGGCCCAGATGTTCCAGGCCGGCTTCCATATCCATGATCACCACATCATCTCTGTGGATCACAAGGTTATTGATCACTCTTTTAAGCATCACATGTTCAGGACAGACGCATCCGCCTCCACCTGTTTCCACAGTCCCAAGGACAAGCAGCTTTACGCCATTACAGGTTTTTCCATAAGTATCCGGAATATCGTCTACCTTTGGGTTCAGCTTATAAAACTGATTCTGACTGTTGGCTCCGGTACGTTCTTCTATAAGCTTACGCATTTTTGAGATCGGAACAATAGAATCCAAGGTTTCCTCGTCAAATCCAAGGGCAAGACCCAGGTTCGCATCCGGATCCACATCTGCCGCAAGGACTTTTTTTCCCTCATCTGCGTATAATCTTGCAAGTGTTGCTGCGAAAGTTGTTTTTCCTACTCCGCCTTTACCGGTTACTGCTATTTTCATTTTACGTCTTCCACCTTTTATAACATTTTAAAGATCGCAACGGATTAGATTCCTAATGCTGTTCTCTTCTCTTCAATTCTCTCGATCATAAGATCAACTAATTTCTCGATGTCTGTCTCTACTGTGTAAGCAGCACCTGTCCATTTTCTTGTTCCCTCTGTAAGAAGCTCGCACATTTCTGAAGAACCGGAAACATATGGATCAACGCCAAGGAATGTATCAATACCAGTACCAACTACGTAGTTACCGATGGATACAGCTTTTTCAGACATCCACTCAGGAGCACATCCTACTACAGGAAGCTGATTGATCTGAAGTCCTGCATCTTTTGCAAGTTCAGCAGCCAGGATCATCATACGGGAGATATCTACGCAGGATCCCATATGAAGTACTGGTGGGATATCAGCCAGCTCACAGACACGTTTCAGACCTGCACCGCAGAGATCTCTTGCGGATTTGTCCATCAGACCAGCTTTAGCAGCTGCCTGTGCGGAACATCCGGAAGCGATGATAATGATATCATTTGCGATACACTTCTTCATCAGTTCGATATGTGCATAGTCAGGACGGATCTTAGGATTGTTACATCCAACCATAGCAACAGCACCACGGATAACACCAGAAGTGATGCACTCAAGTAATGGTTTGGTTGTTCCTGTTACATCAACCTGAGAGTTTGTAACACCATCAAGAACTTTAACGATCGCTTCTACTGAATAACCAACAGTAGCTTTCTGTTTCAGCTGTGGGATATGTACAAGCTCAGGTTTTCTGTTCTTGAAGTTATCGATAGCCATCTTAACGATTGCTTTTGCATTTTCTCCTGCTGTCTCAGCGTTGAATCTGATAAATTCAGAATCCGGCATCTGAGCGATCGGAGAAGTTGTAACAAATTTAGTATGGAAGCATTTGCTCAGAGGTCCTAATGCAGGGAAGATACACTGAACATCAACTACGATCGCCTCGCAGGCACCTGTCAGTACTACGTTCTCCTGCTGCAGGAAGTTACCAGCCATCGGAACACCACGACGCATAGCTACCTCGTTAGAAGTACAGCACACACCGGAAACGGTGATTCCTTTTGCTCCTACAGATTTTGCATAATCGATCATTTCTTTGCTGTCTGCATACTCACAGATCATCTCAGAAAGACTCGGATCATGTCCGTGTACAACAATGTTTACGTTCTCTTCAACCATTACTCCAAGGTTAGCCTCTGTATCAAGTGGCTTCGGAGTTCCGAATAATACATCAGAGAACTCTGTTCCCATCATGGAACCGCCCCATCCATCAGCCATACCGCAGCGAAGAGACTGTTTTACAAGTGCCTCCGGAAGAGATGAACATCCCATATGAGACATATGCAAGGAGCTTGCAACCTCACGGTCGATAGCACGTGGTGCGATTTCATTCTCGATCAGTTTTTCTTTCTGTCCTGCAGGCATTCTGTCAAGGAATCTCTGATATCCGAACGGTTTACCATATTCCATAAGACCGATCTCAGCCATCTCATGAGCCAGATCATAGATATCCTTGCCTTCTGTTTCCACACCCCACTCTTTAGCGATGCGAAGCAGTTTCTCAGGATCTTTTACCTGATAATTTCCGCCCTCTTTTGCACAGTACAGTGTATGGCAGATCTCACGACCATGATCGGAGTGAGTAGCTGCACCACCGGCTGTAAATTTAAGGAAGTTTCTTCCTACGATACCATGAGCATCACATCCGCAGATTCCTCTTGGAGCCTTCGGTGTAATACGACACGGTCCCATTGCACAGATACGGCAGCAGATACCCTGCTCACCGAATTTACAGTGCGGAGTCTGGTTTTTTGCACGGATCTGCCATGCATCTGCTCCTACCTTTGCACCTGTCTCGAGAAGACGGGCTGTAGCGGCTTCAAATTCCTCCACTGTAGTTAATTTGAATTCACTCATTATAGACCTCCTTTAATAGCACATCTATTTTTATTTTTCTTTTTATAATAAGCCCAGGGCAGGAACCCATCCCCACCCATGGGTTATTTTCTTTTTTAAAAAAAGGTTTATATTTCGTTATAAACCTAATTTATCAAAAATTTCAAAAGCTGCTTTTCTCATCGGATTATCCTCAGGAAGAGTAACGGTTGGTTTACCATCGCAGTCATATTCATAAACTGCCTCATCCTGTGGTACCACACCGATCAGATCGAGTCCCTGATTCCGGATCTCCTCAAGGATTCCTGGATTCAGTTCTGCTTTTGGCGCGCGATTGATAATAAGACCTACTCTGGAAGGCTTCATATCGCATTCCTTAATAAGTTCTGCGATTCTGCCAACTGCCTGTACGCCTCTTCTGGAACAGTCGCTTACAAGGATCGCTGTTTCCATACTCGGAAGGATTCCTCTGCTGATATGTTCCATTCCTGCTTCATTGTCCACAACAATATATGGATAATTCTTCTGGTATTTGGCAAGCTGGGCCTGAAGCAGACCATTCACAAAGCAATAGCATCCTTTTCCCTGGGTTCTTCCCATTACAAGAAGGTCGTAATCGTCTTCCTCTGCAAGTGCATCTTCGAAACGTACCTCAGCATAATCAGCTTTGGACATTCCTGTCGGGATCGGGCTTTTCTCTGCCATCTCCGCATGGGCAATCTCCTCACGGACATCTCCCAGTGTGGTATCTACTTCTACGCCAAGAACCTCATTCAGGTTTGAATTGGCATCTGCATCTACAGCCAGTACAGGTCCTTTTTTCTTTTCGCAGAGATACTGGATCAGCATTCCGCATAATGTAGTTTTTCCAACGCCGCCTTTTCCGGCGACTGCAATAACATGTGCCATAAAACGGGCACCTCCTGATTTTATATCTGTTATGCCGGCGCATAAGGGAGGTGCCTGATACTGTTCTGGCACCTCCGCATCGTGCCGGAAATTGTATTTAACTTTAGATAAGTGTACGAAGTCCGGATCTGTCAATGATCTCGGATACATCTTTCCATTTGTTCAATGCATAAAGATGGATACCGTCAACACCAAGGGCGCGATACTCATCGATCTGTCTGATAGTGTATTCGATTCCCTCTTCTTTGAAACGTTTAACCTTGTCCTCATAGAACATGTCAAACGGTTTACCGTCAGCGTCTTTTGCATTGAACGGATTCGGGAACAGCCAGTTTCTGGAGATCAGTCTACAAAGCTCGCTGTCCATCACACAGCCATTACGTGAAAGAGCCATGTTAATGGTAGCTGCCTGATCCAGGATCGGCATTACTCCAACATCTACAGGCATTGTCACACCAGCCTCACGGATAGCGTCCAGCCAGTATTTGAACTGTTCCATATCCCAGCAAAGCTGAGTCATAATGTAGTCAGCGCCATTGTCCTGTTTCTGTCTTAAAACAGCGATATCCGCATCCAGGCTTCTGCATGCGATATGGCCTTCCGGTGAGCCGGCTACTGCGATCTCAAATTTATCGCCAAATTCATCGCGGACAAATTTAACAAGATCGGTTGCATAATTGAAGTCTCCACATGTTGTTGTCTCACCAAGCGGAATATCTCCACGAAGCGCAAGCATATGGTCTACGCCTTCAGCCAGATACTGTTCCAGCTGCTCTTTGATGCCTTCTTTTGTATTCTTGATTACTGTGAAGTGTGTTACAGGAGTGGTTCCTGCATTCTTGATCATCTGGCATACTTCTCTGTTTGCGCCGACATTTCCGCCGCCGGCACCGTATGTACAGGAAATATACTCCGGTTTATACTTCATGAGATGTTCAATGGTTCCCGGCAGATTTGCCATGCCTTTTTCTGTCTTCGGTGGAAAAAGTTCAAAGGAAAGCAACATTTTTTCTCTCATTGCTTCAGATAATTTCATTGATCGTCCCTCCACGTCTTAGTGTTATTATATTTTTATAGGAATGATCTCTGTCATTCCCTCAGCTCACATTTCCATAAAACTGCTGTAATATCAGTCACACTGCAGTTTCACGATACTGTTCGCCAGATCTACCATGAGAATACTGCCCTCTACCACGCGCTCATCTCCCATGATATCACGAAGGATCAATTTATTTCCGTCCACATCAATGCGGCTTACATTTTTAAAAATTACTGAATTATCTTCTTCTTTATATACAGTTGCAAGACACATAATCAATTCCTCCAAATAAGCGGTTTTCTGTTCTTCCGCTCTGCTGTCAAAATCATTCTGTCAGTTTATTTCAGTTCTTCCTTAACAAGGGTAAGGGCAAGTCCTAGTCTCATATTACCCTTCTGGAAATCGGATACTGCTTCCTTGATTGTCTTGGCAGCTGCATCCATGTTAAGTTTCTTAAGGTTGTCAGCCATCTGGTCAAGTTCTGCCGCATGATGCTCATTATGCTGCAGCATATAGGTAAGAAGTGCTACAGTCTCATTCTTGCAGTCACCGGACTCGCAGGAACCGCAGTGGCCATCGCCGTGTGTATGGCAGTGGCTGTCTCCTTCTGCATGACTGTGTGTATGGCTGTGAGTCACTCCATCCTCGTGAGTGTGCTCATGTGTATGTTCGTGGCTGTCCGCATGTCCATGCTGAACAAGGTTGCCATTCTCATCTTTGATTAAATGCATAAATACCCCTTTCCTGTATCCGCAGGGCGGACACGCTCATGACAAGAATTTATCAATTAAATTCATTATACATCTTTTTGCCTTTATTATCAAGAAAATTATTATAAAAAATATCCAAAATTATGCGCCATTTTTCTTGATTTTTCAAAAACTTTGACAGTTAATTAACCCGATTGTTTCGATTTTAACGAAGTTAGTTTCTCCAAACCATCTAATATTGCTCATAGCAGCTTTGAAATCCGGATCAAGCTTTATCACTTTTGTAATATATTTGATGTGATTCTTTCATATTTTTGTGCTATAATAGCAAAAACATGGGAAACAGAACAAACAAGGAGGAATTATTTTGAGAGAGACTGTTTTTCTGAATAACGACAGAGAAATGCCCCTCCTGGGGCTTGGTGTATATAAGTTGCCCGACGACGTACAGGCTGAGGCTGCTGTCATTTCTGCAATCTCTGCAGGTTATCGCATGATTGATACTGCATCCGTTTACAAAAACGAAGAAAGTGTGGGACGTGCCGTTGCCAGATGTGGGGTTCCCCGTAAAGATCTTTTTATCACCAGCAAGATCTGGAACACCGCTCAACGTCTGGGTGATGTTCAGGGTGCTTTTTCCCGCAGTCTTGACCGCCTGAAACTCAGTTATGTTGATCTCTGCCTGATCCACTGGCCGGTTCCCGGCTGCTACCTCAGCACCTGGAAAGAACTGGAAAAAATCCTGGAATCCGGACGTGCTTTAAGTATTGGTGTCAGCAATTTTGACATCCGGCATCTGGAAGAGCTCCGTAAAATTTCCGGAATTATTCCGGCTGTAAATCAGATTGAATGTCATCCCCTGTGTTATCCATCCGAGCTGATCGAATACTGTAAGGCTTTTGGCATTCAGGTACAGGCTTATGCCCCTCTGGCAAGAGGTGCCTATTTTGACAATGATGTCATGTGTGTTCTGGGAACCAAATACGCAAGGACTCCTGCACAGATAGGTCTTCGCTGGGCCATCCAGAAAGGAATTTCCGTTATTCCAAAATCCAGCAATCCGGAACGTATCCGAAGCAATGGAAATATTTTTGATTTCAATATCGAAGATGAAGACATGGCGATCATTGATACGCTTAATGAAGATCTTCATACTTCTCATGTTCCGGAAGATCTCCGTGACATTCAGTTTTAGTTTTTTCATAATAACATAAAAAAGATATCTGCCTGATCCTAAAAAAATCTTCTGGCAGATATCTTTTTTATTTTTTTAACTGAATTTCATATGTTTGAAGCGGGCGAATGTTTCTGGCTCATACATTTTCCCAGGGGAGCATCGGTGTTTCCACTTTTTTGTCACGCAACATCAGATCCATTACCGCTTCTGCTGCAGATTTTCCCTCAAAAAGTACACGGTTCACTTCCGTTATGATAGGCATCTCCACTTCATATTTCTCCGCAAGTTCTCTTGCGGCTCTTGCGGAATAAACACCTTCCACAACCATCTGTACCTTATCCATAGCCTGTTCCATTGTACATCCCTGACCGATCAGATATCCGGCTTTTCGATTACGGCTGTGTACGCTCGCACAGGTTACGATCAGATCACCAATTCCGGAAAGTCCGTAAAACGTTTCCATCTGTGCTCCCATTTTCTTTCCAAGCCTTGCAATCTCCGTGATTCCCCTGGTGATCAGAGCTGCTTTTGTATTGTCTCCATATCCCAATCCGTCAGCGGTACCTGCTGCCAGTGCAATCACATTCTTAAGTGCTCCCCCAAGTTCTACTCCCAGAATATCCGGCGTTGTATACACGCGGAATACAGGACTCATAAAAATACTCTGAAGATATTCTGCAGTCACCCTTGTACGTGCGCTGACCACGCAGGTCGTAGGAATTCCTTTTCCAACTTCTTCCGCATGACTTGGACCTGAAAGAACTGCCACATCTCCCTCAGGAATTTCTTCCTCAATTACGTCACTGAGTGTTTTCAGTGTTTTTTCTTCGATACCTTTTGCAACATTGACAATCTTCTGACCCTTCCTGATAAATGGTGCCATTTTATGAGCCGTACTTCGAATGTACGGAGAAGCCACTGCCAGCACTGTTACATCAGCACTTTTAATCGCCCGTTCCAGATCTGTCAGAATTTCAATGTCTTCCGGAATCTGTACACCTGGAAGCCGGTCAGGATTTTCTCTTTTTTCCCGGAGTTTCCGGGCATCCTCCGGTCTTGCTGACCAGAGAAGGACTTCATGGCCGTTATTATGCAACAGGAGTGCCAAGGCCATGCCCCAGCTCCCCGAACCCAGTACGCTGATTTTCGCCATAAATTTTACCTCTTATTTTTTATTCTTGCTGCTTAGGAATACTTTATTCTCAGTTCCATGAAGAAGCCTTCCAATATTGGCTCTGTGCCTGTAAAAAGCCATAGCTGTAAGAACCGCCATCACAATATAGAGTTCCACAGTATGTGGCTGATCCATCCCGTATTTTCCCATATGTCCAAAAACAAGGACCAGGATAAACGCTGCCGCATAGGCACTGAGGGAACAGAGAGATACGTAATGTGTTGTAAAAAACAGTGCAAAAAAGGCAACTGCACATACAATAAAAATCCGCCAGTCAAAAGCAATGATCATGCCCACAGAGGCTGCAATTCCTTTTCCACCACGAAATTCCATGGAAATCGGGAAATTATGTCCCAGAATACAGCCCAGCGCAGCATAAAGCGTCAGAAGCGGGAGAATACCGCTCATGGAGTTCCCATAAATCATTCTCACGATCACAATGGCAAGCACACACTTCAGGCAGTCTCCCAGAAGTGTAAGCGCTCCCGCCTTTTTTCCGAAAGTGCGGAATGCGTTAGTCGTTCCCGCATTTCCGCTTCCATGCTCTCTGATATCTGTCTTGTGAAGCTTTCCTATAATATAACCTGTCTGGAAAAGTCCGCATACATAACCAATAACAAGGCAAATAATACGTTCCATATTTTTATTCCTTTTCCCCGCGCTCGCGGATGATGAATTTCAGGGAAGTTCCGGAGAATCCAAAGGCATCCCTGATCTTGTTCTCCAGATATCTTACATAGGAGAAATGCATCAGTTCTTTATCGTTGACAAAAATTACAAATGTCGGCGGTTTTACCGCAACCTGTGTCATGTAGAAGATCTTCAGCCTTCTACCACGGTCGGACGGCGGCTGCTGGAGAGCAACTGCCTCAGAAAGGATCTCATTGAGAACACCGGTCTGGATACGGAGTGTCTGATTCTCGATAACTGTATCGATATTCTCAAAGAGCTTCGGAAGTCTCTGGCCTGTTTTTGCAGAAATAAAAATAATCTGTGCATACGGCATAAAGGAAAGGATCTGACGGATCTTCTCAGTATGCTTGTAGATGGTCTTGTCATTTTTCTCAATGGCATCCCATTTGTTTACAGCTACAATGATACCTTTTCCTCTGTCATGGGCGATTCCCGCGATCTTGGCATCCTGCTCGGTAACTCCCTCGGAAGCATCAATCACAACTACGACCACATCTGCACGCTCTACAGCTGTTACTGTACGGATAACGCTGTAGCGCTCGATCTCTTCTTTTACTTTTCCTTTACGGCGAAGTCCTGCAGTATCAATAAATACATAGTCCTTATTGTTCCAGGTAACCTTGGTATCAATGGCATCACGTGTAGTTCCCGCAATGTTGGATACGATCACACGCTCCTCACCAAGAAGTTTGTTGATCAGAGAAGATTTTCCAACGTTCGGCTTTCCTACAATGGCGATCTTCGGGATATCGTCCTGATCTTCCTCCTCGCTCTTATCTGGGAACTCTTTGATTACCTCATCCAGCATATCTCCAAGACCCTGTCTGTTGGCTGCGGAAATTGGGATCGGTTCTCCGATTCCAAGATTATAGAATTCATATACATCCATCATGTACTTCTGATGGCTATCCACTTTGTTGACTACAAGGCGTACCGGCTTGCCGCTGCGGCGAAGCATATCTGCCACCTTGGCGTCAGAATCCACAAGCCCCTGGCGGACATCTGTGATAAAAATAATCACATCTGCCGTGTCAATGGCAATCTGCGCCTGCTCTCTCATTCTGGAAAGAATGATGTCGCTACTGTCCGGCTCAATTCCGCCTGTATCGATCAGGGTAAATGTCCGGTCAAGCCATGTGACATCTGCATAAATTCTGTCACGGGTTACTCCTGGTGTATCCTTTACTATGGAAATATTATCACCTGCCAGAGCGTTAAACAGAGTGGATTTGCCTACATTAGGCCTTCCCACTATCGCTACTACTGGTTTGCTCATAAATTTGTCTCCTTCTTGTTGGTTTATGTTTCGGAGGATTGATCACAGCCTCTACCAGATCACGTCCTCCTGTGTCTACAATTACAATTTCTGTTTTCAGTGCCTCAGAAAGTTCTTTAAGTGTCATATCATCCAGAAAAATCTCTTCATCACCTTTCAGCATGCTGCATGGGATCAGAAGTTTTTCTCCCAGGTCAAGGCCGGAAAGCTGTTCTTTCAGATCCTGCCCTGTGATCAGACCGGACACCGTAATCTTTTCGCCGAAAAAGCGATTCTCGATGGTTGTCACCGGAATCTGCACATTGGGAAATTTTTTCTTGATTTCTTCTATATAGCGGGCAATAAAAGGCGCCGCCAGTTTTCCTGTGGCGATCCTTCCTGTCACTTTACGGTCGTCACCGGTAAGTTCCTTAAGTGTTTCCTTTACTTCGGTTTCCAGAAGTCTTAACATTCCCACGCCATTTTCAAGCTGCAGATATCCGTCGTATTCCTCCTCACAGGGAAGCTCCCTTCCTGCCAAAATATACCACTCATCCGAAGCATGGATAAAATGAATCCCGTACTTCTCCACCATGATCTTCTGCCAGCGTTCGATCTGACTCAGAACTTTTTCTGCATCTTCTTTATTAAAAGGTTCCAGAGGATAGAGACCTTTTCTGTATTTGGTAAGTCCCACCGGCACAACAGAAACACTCTGAAGAACCGGAGCATAGGCGGAAAGCTTCTCAAGGCTGTATTCCAGCTCATCCCCGTCATTAACACCTTTACACAGTACGATCTGTCCGTTCATGGTGATCCCTGCGTTATACAGCATATCCACCTTCTCCAGGGCCTTTCCTGCAAAGCGGTTATGCAGCATTTTGCACCGGAGTTCCGGATTCATTGCCTGGAATGAAATATTGATCGGTTCCAGATGATAGCGGATCACTCGCTCAATATCCTTCTCGCTCATATTGGTAAGCGTCACATAATTTCCCTGAAGAAAGGAAAGCCTGGAATCGTCATCCTTAAAATACAGCGTCTCACGCATATCCGGCGGCATCTGGTCAATAAAACAGAACATGCACTTATTTGAACAGGAACGATAGTCATCCATCAGTCCCCCGTTCTCAAATTCTATTCCAAGGTCTTCCTCATATTCCTTCTCTACCTCCAGCTCCCACTCTTCGCCATCGGGCTTCTCTACCAGAAGCACCACAAGCTCTTCATTCATGAGATACCGGTAATCGAAGACATCCTCCACAGGCTGACCGTTTACAGACACAAGTCTGTCCCCTGGTTCCAGCCCCAGCTCCTCGGCAATACTGTCGGGCAGCACCCTGGAAATCATATGCTTTCTTAATTTCATCATTATCTCCCTTTTCTATCCCGTATATAATAACAACTTTGGTTCCAAAAATCAACACTTTGAGAAAACACCTTGACTGACACGTGCGTCTGATGTTATAAATAGACTGAGAATTTTTTTATGACATACACTTAGGAGGAATATTATGCCAAACATAGAATTGCTGGAGAAGTCTATGCCTGTTGCCCCGATCCGAATCGCTGCACTTGCCGGATGCCGCGAACTGGCCGAGGAGGTTGACAAAAAGCTGGTTAAATTCCGTAAAGAACTTGTAGCAGCCAAGAAATCCACCATTATTCCACAGGGCTATGCAGAGAAATCTTTCCTTGTAGACTGCGAATGCCCACGTTTCGGAACCGGTGAAGGTAAAGGTTACATCAAAGAATCCGTTCGTGGTACAGACCTTTACATTATGGTAGATGTGACCAATTACAGCCTTACTTACAGCGTATGCGGCCACGAGAACCACATGTCTCCGGACGATCATTACCAGGATCTGAAGAGAATTATCTCCGCAGCCACCGGTAAAGCACACCGTATCAACGTTATCATGCCATTCCTTTACGAGGGACGTCAGCACAGACGTACCAAGAGAGAATCTCTCGACTGTGCACTTGCACTTCGCGAGTTAAGCGCAATGGGCGTTTCCAACATCATTACTTTTGATGCTCATGATCCACGTGTGCAGAACTCTATTCCACTGAAAGGTTTTGATAACTTTTTCCCGACATACCAGTTCCTGAAAGCACTGGTCAAAAATGTCCCGGATTTCAAACTCGATAATGATCACCTCATGATCATCAGCCCGGATGAAGGCGCTATGTCACGTGCTGTATATTTCTCCAATATCCTTGGAGTTGATATGGGTATGTTCTACAAACGCCGTGATTACTCCACCGTTGTCAATGGCAAGAACCCGATCGTTGCCCATGAGTTCCTTGGAGATTCCGTAGAGGGTAAAGATGTTGTCATCATCGACGATATGATCTCTTCTGGAGAGAGTATGCTGGATGTTGCCCGTCAGCTGAAAGAGCGTAAAGCCGGACGTGTATTCGTCTGCACAACCTACGGTCTGTTTACAGATGGTGTGGCCAAATTTGACGAATATTACGAAAAAGGCTGGCTGGACAGAGTCATCACAACCAACCTTAACTACCGTATTCCGGAACTTCTTGACCGTCCATACTATATCGAGGCAAATATGAGCAAATATCTTGCAAGTATCATCGATATCATCAACCATGATGTATCTGTCGAGAAAGTTCGTTCCAGTAACGAAAAGATCATGGATCTCATGAAAAAAGTCAACGAACAGTAAGAAATGCTCCCAGGTTTCCACGTTTTCCGTGAGAAGCCCTGTGTGAATAAAGAAAGAGCGGATTACAGCAGGTGCAGATGCCCGGCATGGAAATCCGCTCTTCTTTTATGCCTGCATCCAGAAAGATTCTTCGGTTTGCCTCCCAGAGATTCAGCTGATATTTTCCATCTGGTTTCTCATAAAAAAGTACATCCCAGTATTTTTCTTCAAATGCTTCTTTAAACTGATCGATCACATCTTCACTGACTTCATAACAGTCCTGACAGATAGACGGACCGATGGCTGCGTAAAGTTCTGAAGGGTCTGTCTGAAATTCCTCAGCCATTTTTTCCACCGTCACTTTACCGATCTTTCCTACCGTACCTCTCCACCCGGAATGGGAGAGTCCTATCGCTTTATGTACCGGATCTACAAAGAAAAGTGGTACACAGTCCGCATAAAAGGTCGTCAAAACCAGTCCAGGTACATTGGTAATCATTCCATCCATATCTGTATAAGGCCTCGGTTTCGTGATTCCATTTCCCCGGTCTTCTTCCGTAACCACACGTACATTGGTGGTATGTGTCTGATCTGAAGTTACGATATCTTCCATGGAAAATCCCATGGCATCCGAAAGTCTGCGGTAATTTTCCCGCACTGCATCCTCGTTATCTCCTCTTGTAAAGCTTAAGTTCATGGATTCATAAATTCCCTGACTCATTCCGCCCAGACGGGTGCTGAAGCCATGTACGATCCCGGGAATTTTTTCAAAAGCAGGATACGTCAGCCACGTAACTCCGCTTTTCTGATTTACATTCATTAACTGCTTATCTTTGTACCATTTTATTTTCATCTTATGTAACCAGTCCTTTCATCTGCAAAAATCAAAAGCATTTTTTATCCAGTGAATCTCTTTTCCATCAATACCCACTACGTCAAAACGGCAGGGAGGCAACTCCCGGTATCCATGTGCAATCAAGTAAAACATTGCCACTCTGCTGATGATCCGCTGTTTTTCTCTCCCTACCGCTGAAAAAGAACTTCCACTTTTTCCGTTCTTTCTGTATTTCACTTCAATAAATACCAGATATCTTCCATCCCGTCCAATGAGATCGATCTCACCACTTCGGCAGCGAAAATTTCTTTCCCTGATCTTCAGTCCTTTTTCTTCCAGGAATGATGCAGCAATTCCCTCATAATAGCTGCCCTTCTGTCTTCTATTTTCTTTCAGAAAAACAAAACCTTTCTGTTTTTGATGTCGGTATCTTTCGTATCTTATTTTTTATACAAAATGTGTGATAAACGTTTTTCTGTGTATCGGACTTGGCCCGTATTTCTTCAATGCTTCAATATGTGCTGCAGACCCATAGCCTTTGTTGGAGGCAAATCCATACTCCGGAAGAACCTTGTCATATTCTTCCATCATCCGGTCTCTGGTCACCTTCGCCACAATGCTTGCCGCTGCAATGGATACACTTTTTGCGTCACCTTTGATAATGGGTACCTGCGGGATCTGGATCCCCGGTATGGTAACCGCATCATTTAAAAGCAGCTGCGGCTGCACAGAAAGTTTACTTACCGCCTGGCGCATTGCCTCATAAGTTGCCTGCAGGATATTGATCTCATCAATTCTCTCCGGACTTGCCATTCCGATCCCAACGGAAACTGCCCCTTCCATGATCACATCATAGAGCTCTTCTCTCTTTTTGGCTGTAAGTTTCTTGGAATCATTGAGCCATAAAATATCGCAGTCTTTCGGAAGGATCACCGCACAGGCTACTACCGGGCCGGCAAGGGGGCCTCTTCCCACTTCATCGATCCCACAGAGATATCCCAGGTGTTCATACTTATGTTCATATTCCTTCATGATCTCTGTGCGCGCACGCTCATTTTCCAGCGCCTGAAGTTTTTTGCGGTACTGCTGGATCAATTTCTGTACACCGCTTCTCTCATCGTTTTCATAATGCTGAAAAAGGGCGTTGTATTCGCCCTCCTTCGCTGACGCAAACTGCGCCTTGATATCTTTCATTGTTTCCATTATGCTTCCTCTGTTTCTTTCGGGAATTCCAATGTCACCTTTCCAAGTTTTCCGGAACGGAATTCTTCCAGTAAAAGACGGGATGCCTTCTCATAATCAAGCTCTTCGCCCTTTTTCAGGCAGCCTCTTGCCTTTGCAACTGCAGTGAGGATATCCAGCGGCTTCTGTCCTTCTTCCACATTGTATCTCTCTCTCAGTGCTGCCGGGTAAAACTCCTGCAGATATCCAATGAGCCCAAGAGCAAGTTCTTCGATATTCAGAATGTCATCTTTGATAGAGCCGATATAGGCAAGACGCATTCCCACCTCCTGATCTTCAAACTTTGGCCAGAGAATTCCTGGTGTATCCAGAAGCTCTACGCTTTTATTCAGGCGGATCCACTGTTTACCTTTTGTAACTCCCGGTTTATTGCCGGTCTTGGCGCAGGCTTTTCCTGCAAAGGTATTGATAAATGTTGATTTTCCAACATTCGGGATTCCTGCTACCATGGCGCGTACCGGACGGTTTTTGATTCCTCGTCTCCGGTCTCTCTCTGTCTTTTCCTTACAGGCTTCCGTGATTGCCGCAGAAACAGCCTTCATGGAGCCCTTATTGCGGGAATCAATACTTACTGCATAGATTCCTTTTTCTTTAAAATATTCCATCCAGGCACGGTTCTGTCTCTCATCGGCAAGGTCTGCCTTATTGAGAAGGATCATACGTGCCTTGTTTTTTCCAAGTTCATCAATATCCGGATTACGGCTGGAAAGCGGAACTCTTGCATCTACAAGTTCAATGATCAGATCGATCAGCTTGATATCTTCCTGCATCTGGCGTTTCGCCTTCGTCATATGGCCTGGATACCACTGTACGTTCATAATTCACCTCATTTATCTGTACTTTGATCTATTTTATAAATCCTATTTTATTTTTTGGAGAAACTGTAAACCATATTTTTCCAACAATATACTTCTTGTTAATATTTCCGATATCGCTGAAGCGGCTGTCCTCACTGTTGTTACGGTTATCACCCAGGACAAAATATTCTCCACTTTCCAGTGTTACGGCACTGTCTGCAAGTCCTCCATCTGTCATATCCTGATAAGCTCCGTTTTCTTCATAAACTTTACCATTGATATAAACCTGTCCGTCTTTAACCTGAACAGTCTCTCCCGGAAGGCCGATTACACGTCGAATATGCAAAGCTGCCGAGTCACTGGCACTTGTCTTAAAAACGATCACATCTCCACGTTTTGGCGAACTGAACTTGTATAAAGCCCTGTTTACAAAAAATTTTTCACCTACAGAATATGTGGGTTCCATGGCGCTTTCCTGCAGTGTCACGGTCTGAAATGCGGAAATCGCAACCAGCACAGCAAAAACCAGAGTTACAATAATCTCAAATACCCACTTCACGATTCCTCTTGTCCTGTCATCCCGAAGCTTCTCCCTGGCTTCGGAAACAGCTCTGTTATCCTTCAGATCCTCAATCTTTATTTTCTTATTTAATCCCATATTCTATCCCCTGTATGTGTTTTTACACGCATACGCACTGATGTAAAAAGAGGGACAATAGCAAATGTTATTGTCCCTGCCTCTTTACTTATGAAATTATTTTACAAGCTCTTTAACCTTAGCTGCTTTACCTACGCGCTCTCTCAGGTAGTTCAGTTTCGCACGACGTACTTTACCATGACGGATAACCTCAACTTTAACTACGTGTGGGGAATGAAGTGGCCATGTTTTCTCAACGCCAACACCGTTGGAGCTCTTTCTTACTGTGAAAGTCTCTCTTGTGCTTCCGCCCTGTCTCTTAAGTACTGTACCCTCGAAGATCTGAACACGCTCACGTGTTCCCTCTTTGATCAGTGCGTGTACTCTTACTGTGTCTCCTACGCGGAACTGCGGTACTTCAGCTTTCAGCTGAGCGGACTCAATGTTCTTAATAATTTCGTTCATGTCTTTCTCTCCTTAATTATACTGGATGTTCTTAATACACATGTGGTAACAGAGGACCATCTTTTTTCACAACATAAGTGATTATACACTAGATAACTTCCTATTGCAAGAACTTTTTTCCTGGATTTTCGAGTGTTTTTACCAGCAAAGTACTTCATGTCCCGTCTCTGTGACAAGTACCATGATCTCCCACTGTGCAGACGGCAGGCCATCTTCTGTCCGCACTGTCCAGTCATCAATCTCATCTGTATAAATTTCGTCAGATCCCATATTAACCATTGGCTCAATGGTAAAGATCATTCCCGGAACCATGAGTACTCCTGTATCTTCTTTGGAAGTGTAACTTACCCACGGATCTTCGTGAAACTCAAGGCCTACACCATGTCCGCCAATTTCTCTGACAACGGTATAACCGTTTTCTACTGCATGTTTATGCACGGCACTTCCCATATTTCCGATCGGTGTCCATGGTTTTACCTGCTCGAGGCCAAGCTCTACGCATTCCTTTGTCACACGGACGAGTTTCTCCTTCTCCGGACTTACCTTTCCGATACAGAACATACGGGAGGAATCGGAAAAATATCCCTGGTAGATGGTAGATACATCTACATTGACGATATCTCCCTCTTTTAAGACAGTCTCTTCATCCGGGATTCCGTGACACACTACCTCATTGATTGATGTGCATACGCTTTTTGGAAAACCTTCATAATTAAGTGGTGCCGGAATTCCCCCATGGCGTACGGTTTCCTCATGTACCCAGTCATCGATCTGCTGTGTGGTCACGCCTGGTCCAATGTGCTCTGCAACATAGTCAAGAACTGCGATATTGATCTTGCAGCTCTCTTTGATCTTCTCGATCTGTGCAGGTGTCTTGATTAGATCATGGTCAAGAACTGCATATCCTTTCTTTTTCATGAGTTCCATTTTTTCATCAAATGCTTCATGGCATTTTTTATATTTTTTTCCGCTTCCGCACCAGCAGGGATCATTTCGTTCGATTTTTTTAGACATCTTTTCCTTCTCCTTTTCGCAGCTGTATGACTGCTTTTTCTTTTGTATTTTATATGTTCAGATATGTGGTATCTGTCTGTGATATTTTTTATGGAGAATTACTCCGCCTGATTATCATAGCACAACTTTGTTTAAGTGAAAAGTATTCTTTGTGTTTTTGGTTTGTTTTATTTAACTTTTTATAATTTTCCATTAAAAAAGGAATCGCAATATTTTGAACGATCCCTTTTTATTTATGCATTTTTTATTTTTCAGCGGCTGCAGCCTGTCGGTTTCCACCGGTTGCCATCACCCGCATTCTTCCAAGTGCACTGGACACTGCTGGTATGGAAATCACAACAATAGTAAGTACTCCTTCCAGAAGAATATAACTGTAATTGTAAATGATCGGATACAAAGCTGTCAAAGACTTCGGAAAATTATCCGGCATATAATCCATCCAGTAGAGGTATCCACCAAGTGCGTGGAATGCACCTCTTGCCAGAATTGCTACAATGTAGGCTTTCAGAAGGCCATATTTCTTGGATTTTGTAAATAATCCGGAAAGTCCCATTGCTCCAAATGCCAGGATATAATCACAGCATACCTGGAAAAAGGAAAGGACATATGGCTCCTGAAGGAACTGGAAAATTCCATATACAAGACCTGTGAGAATTCCTACTTTAACACCGTACCAGTAACCGATCAGAACGATAAACAACATACTGAATAAGGTTACAGATCCACCAAATGGCAGTTTAAATAATTTAATGTAAGAAGTTACATATGCAAGCGCCAGTGCTACTGCACAGGTAACCAGCTGCTGTGTGGTGAGTTTCAATGCGGATGTGTTTTTCTGAAGTAATGCTGCTACCAGGATTACCAGAATCAGAACTGCAATCACAGATACGACATATCCTGCCGTTGTGAGACCGCCTTCGGCAGTTACAAGAAAATTAAACATACTCTTTCTCTCCTCCTTACGTTGGGATTACCCAAATCAAGTTCAAAGGTCGAAGCTTGCGCCTCCTCTCAGCCTGGTCAGGCTCCCTTGGTCTTACCTATTGTAGCATATGGGGAGGGGGATGTAAATGGGGGGGAATTGTGTATACGAAAAAACAGGAAAGAAATCTGTATGTGGATTTCTCTCCTGTTTTACTCTTTCCCTTGTAGCTTGAAAACTACATACATGTGGTTGTTGATGATTGTTAATCGTTTTTGAATCAAGTTTTACCTGCGTGCCGATTTGTAGCTTTTTTCACGGGCTCGCAGCTAAAGCTGCATCGCCTGTTTAGTAGGCTACTCCAGCGGGGGTCATCTCACGACTCCGTCGTTCGATGTCATTTGCTTCGCAAATGTTCAGTCTGTATCATAAATGGTTCTCCACAAGCAAGCTTGCTCCGCCCCATTTCTGCTACATCCTGCCCGCTTCCTCGGCTGGTTGGTCAAGCCCTCACCCGATTAGTAACAGTCAACTCCATGTGTTACCACACTTCCACCTCTGCCCTATCTACCTCGTCGTCTTCAAGGGGGTTTACTTCATAAGAATGGGATATCTCATCTTGAGGGGGGCTTCACGCTTAGATGCCTTCAGCGTTTATCCCTTCCGGACTTGGCTACCCGGCCATGGCTTTGGCAAGCCAACCGGTCCACCAGCGGTC
>NZ_JAHLPQ010000028.1:0-39829 GCF_018917985.1 Blautia sp. MSJ-36
CAGACATGATCATTATTACGGATAACATCTGATGAAGGAAGAACCCCTTCTTCTGTTATCTGATTTATAGAAACTTATTAACCAAGTAGTCTTGATTGACTACATCATTATTATACTAGGGAGGGGAAATATATGAAATTTCTTCAAAAACTGGGAAAAGCATTAATGCTTCCGGTGGCAGTACTGCCAATCTGTGGTATCCTCATGGGTATCGGATACTGGTTATGTCCGGCAACTATGCAGGGTGGAGACATTCACGGCGCAGCCAATCTGATCGGTCTGTTTCTGGTTAAGGCAGGCGGAGCTCTGATCGACAACATGGCAATCCTTTTTGCTATCGGTGTTGGTGTCGGTATGTCAGAAAAGAATGACGGAACCGGCGGAATCGCTGCACTTGCATCCTGGCTGATGCTCACAACACTTCTTTCTACAGGATTTGTTACAACCATCATGCCATCAATCGCTGACAATGCAACAAAAACTCTTGCATTTGACAAAATTGCGAATCCTTTTATCGGAATCCTTGCCGGTATCATCGGATCTACATGCTATAACAAATTCAAGAGCACCAAGCTTCCTGACTGGCTGTCATTCTTCAGCGGCAAGCGCTGCGTAGCGATCATTGCAGGAGTAGTTTCCATTATCGTATCTGCTGTATTACTGTTTGTATGGCCATTACTTTTCGGTGCACTTGTAGCATTAGGAAAAGCAGTTGCAGGTATGGATATTGTTGGTGCAGGTATCTATGCATTCCTGAACCGTCTGCTGATCCCTACCGGATTACATCACGCACTGAACAATGTATTCTGGTTTGACACCATCGGACTTGGTGATCTTCAGCACTTCTGGGCAGGTGAAACTTCTGCAGATGTATCCTGGAGCCTTGGAATGTACATGTCCGGATTCTTCCCATGTATGATGTTTGGTATTCCTGGTGCAGCACTTGCAATGGTTAAATGTGCGAAACCTGCAAAGAAAAAAGTTGCCATCGGTCTTGTTGCTTCCGCAGCGATCTGTGCATTTATCTGTGGTGTAACTGAGCCGTTCGAGTTTGGATTTATGTTCCTTGCTCCTGGCCTCTATGTAATCTATGCATTACTTTACGGTATCTTTACCATGATCACAGTTGCTCTTGGATTCCGTGCAGGCTTCAGCTTCTCTGCTGGTGCGATGGATTTACTTTTCTCATCCTCACTTCCGGCAGCACAGAAGACATGGCTCATCCTTCCTCTTGGAATTGCAGCATTCATCGTATTCTATGTTGTATTCCTTTTTGCCATCAAGAAATTTGATCTGAAGACTCCGGGAAGAGAAGACGATGACGATCTTGAGGCAGAGAAGAATATCGAGCTTGCAAATGATGATTATACTGCTATTGCTGCGAAGATCCTCGAAGGCTGTGGCGGAAAAGAGAACATCACAAGCATCGATAACTGCATCACAAGACTGAGACTTGAGGTTAAGGATATTACAGCTGTAAATGATAAAGTGATCAAATCTGCAGGTGTTGCAGGCGTGATCAAACCTGGAAAAACTTCTGTACAGGTTATCATCGGAACCAAGGTTCAGTTTGTTGCGGATGCATTTTCTGAGCTTTGTAAATAATGACTTTTTTGGAGTCAGGTATTTGTTAAAATAATTATGGGGCAGCAGCAGAACGGTGAAAACGGTTCTGCTGCTGTTTTTTGTATACCTTATATTGACCGATACTTTCAAAAAGCGTACAATATTACTTCGATAAAAAGCAACCGGTCAGTGCGTTTACGATTGCAATATTTCTACAGGGGGAATGAAGTTAATGAAATTAATGAAATCCTGCGTATTTCACAAAAAATATCTTTTAGCCGGCATATATATTATTTTTGTTCTGTTTACCTGCTGTAATTCCCGATTTTATCATACACCGCTGGCAAAAATATGTTCCGTAACAGAAAAACAGACTCTGAGCAGAGAAGGAACCAGAGGCTCAAAAGAATATTACTATACTCAGAATATTACAGCACGGATATTAAACGGTTCGCATAAAGGGGAAAAAATAACGGTCTCTAATGAATATACATCTTCTCAGGTTCAGACTAAGAAATATCATAAAGGAGACACTGTTCTTTTAAGCGGTTCAAAGGAAAGCCCCGGAAAAACGATACGTTCTGTAAAAAGGGATGGGTATCTGGCTTTACTGGCAGGAGGATTATTTTTTCTTCTGATCTGCATTACAGGAAAGCAGGGATTTTACACGATCATATCACTGATACTGAATACAGTCATATTTGCGTATGGATTTCAGGCTTTTACAGTGGGGAAAAATATTTTAAATATCTGTAATGTCATCGCAGTTCTTTTTTCACTGACTACATTGATCTGCTTAAATGGAATTCACAGAAAAACATTTTCCTCAGTCCTTTCAACACTGTGTGTTCTGTTTCTGATCATGGCATTGTTTGAATTTTCTATTTATATGTACGGAGATCTGGATTATTCCAATCTGGAATACCTTGGAAGTACAGGCAATTCAGCAGATATATTCTGGGCAGATATTATGCTGACAGGACTTGGTGCAATTATGGATGTGACGGTGACGATCAGCGCAGCAATAGGAGAAATCGTGCGGAAAAATCCATCGGTTTCTCTGAGAAGACTGATACATTCCGGTCGTGAAATCGGATATGATATTATGGGAACCATGATAAATGTACTGCTGTTTGTTCTGGCAAGCGGTATGATTCCCATGTTCATACTTAAGATGAATAATGATATAAGCTTTATAACGATCGTGAGATATCACATTCCATATGATATCTGTCGTTTTCTGATAGAAAGTATTGGAATTGTACTGGCAATACCGGTATCCGTTTTTATTGCTTCAGCGATTATGAAAATACCATCATGGAAAAGGAGTGGCAGAAAATGATCATTTTTCTTACATTGGTCTTGATTATGTTGATGGTCCTGATCGGTGGTGAACGTGGAGCCATGTCAATTATGACACTGGCAGGGAATATTGTAATTTTGTTTTTTTCAATTATGCTGATGTCTGCCGGATTTCCTGTGTTGCTCCTGATACTGGCGGCAGGAGCAGGTGTCTGCTATATTTCCCTGTTTTATCAGAACGGAAATAATCCAAAGACGCGGGCGGCTTTTCTGGCTACACTGCTGGTAATGTTACTTTTGTTTGTTCCGATTTATATTATCACATGGAGATCAGGAAGTTACGGGTTAAATGAGCTGCAGATTTCGGAAGACGATTTTATGTATTATTACAGTACGGATCTTCATATCAACATGCTTCATGTAGGAATATTTGTAACGGTTTTCAGTACTCTTGGAGCTGTTATCGATACGGCATTATCCGTAACCTCCTCTGTATATGAAGTCTGGACCCATAAAAACAGTCTGATAGCGAAGGAGCTTACAGCTTCCGGCTATCAGGTCGGAAAAGAAATCATAGGTACAACAGTAAATACACTGCTGTTTGCTTATCTTGGGGGAACTATTCTGTTATTTTCATACATTCAGACACAGCAATATACCCTGGAAATTATTCTTAATTCCCAGTTCCTTTTTCAGGATGTTGCGGTTATGTTATTTGGTGCGGTGGCATGTCTTATTACCGTCCCGGTGTCGATCAGATGCATCATCCGGCAGATTCACCGTACTGGTCCAGAAGAAAAACAGTCAGATCTGTGAAGAAGAATTTTCTTTTTCTTCACAGTCCTGACAGATTCCATGAAGCGTAAAGCAGTGTCAGATTTGTCGTAAATGTCGTAAATTTGTGGTCAAAAAATGATGAGAAATGGAGAGTGCTAATTAAATATTGTGAGCGAAGTAAGGCGTGAGTCATAAAATATGGCTTGCGTCTTTTTTTTTGCCAGAAAGGAAGTTATAAGTTTGAAGGAGTAAATGTATGGACAACATGTAAAAGGAGCCAGTAAAACAACTCCAGGCTTTGCTGTTATGGATTATGAATAGAACACACATTCACCGAATGTTAGTTATCTGTTTTATTACAACACATCACAGATGCATAGAACATTCCATCCTCTGTTTTAAAGTGGCAGACACCATTGTAATGCGCGGCAATGTTTTTGACCGATTGTGTGCCGAGCCCGAGTCCCTTATGCTTCGTTGAAACAAGCTTGTCATCATTTGTACATTTGAGTGTTCCTGAGAAGGTATTGTCCACCGTAATACAAAGCGAACTGCCGGTCAGGTTGGCACGAATCAAGATTTTCCGGTCATTGCCAGACTCATTTTTGCAGGATTCCAGTGCGTTTTCAATCAGATTGCCGAATATAACAGAAATATCGGTATCTGAAACGAAGATATCATTCGGAATCTTAACTTTAACAAAATAATTAATACAGTTATCCTTAGCCTGCTGAGCAAAGTAGAGCAATACAGCGTTTGCGGCAGTATTTTCACAAAAACGGACAAGAGAGTTATCCGGAAGGCTTTTGCTGTACTCATTAAGGTAATCATGCAGCGCATCAAGTTTTCCTTCCGTCAGGTATTCTTGTATGAGAGCGATATGATGACGCACATCATGCTTTGCACGGCGGGCGTCAGTGATTTTTTCCTGCAGATTCTTATATTGCATTGCCTGCATTATAAGCTGATGGTTCTTATCACGTAATTCCAGAGATTTGTTTTGCTCCAGAATCAATCGTGCGACCACATAGTAAATCAAAAATGCTCCTATGTTGATGGCAAAAAGAAAGAGAGTGTTTTTCGGTTGAAGTGCAATTTCCAAGCTGGAATGGGAAGAATTCCCATAGAGCAGATAGCACCATATCAAATAGAAGGTTGCAGGGATTAGCCATAAATACCGCCATTCCAAACCGGACGATTCGCTTTTTACAGCCGGTACGATGACCATTTTCATATATAAAAGAACAGGAACAGAAAGACATATTTCCACAGCAAAGAACATCAGAGAGGATGACCAACGGTAATCCTGCGTTGCCAGGACTGGAAAGAAAAATCCTTCCAGACATTTAGCGGAAACAACGGTTAGATTTGCAAGGTTGGAAATCGTCAGCAGGGTAAAAAGAGTCTTACCAAAAAGATTTTTGACAGCCATAAAATAGAAGGTTAAATGTGAAGAAAGTGTGAAATTAGCACTCAACTCTTGACAGTGCTAATAATGCGTGTTATAGTACATACAGAACAAAGGAAGAGAGAAAAAAGAAATCTTCCGGAGAAAGTTCTTACAGAATTAGCAGATGTTTTCAGAAACAGTAAATTAAAAACGCCTGCGCAGCACGCAGCGAATATAGATCAGGAGGAATGAGTTATGTTAATGCCAAGTATTTTCGGAGAAGATTTATTTGATGATTTTATGGGATATCCGACAGGCCGTCAGGCAGCTGCCAATGCTTATCCTCAGGTGAAGGATATGATGAAGACAGATATCCGTGATGTAGATGGCAATTATGAACTGGAGATCGATCTTCCGGGATTTAAGAAAGAGGATGTGAAGATCCAGCTGAAGAATGGTTATCTGAACATTCAGGCAACCAGAGAAGAGAAGAAGGACGAGAAGGATGATAAAGGTAAATATGTTCGCAGAGAACGTTATACAGGAACCTGCAACAGAAGCTTTTATGTAGGCTCGAGCATTAAGCATGAAGATATCCATGCGAAATATGAGAACGGAATCCTTCATGTAACCTTCCCGAAGGAAGAGACCAAGAAAGAAGCAGAAGAGAAGAAATTTGTTTCTATTGATTGATCAGCATTTATTTTGAAGCCAATATCCGGAACAACCCAAACGGATATTGCAAATATTAAAGCTCCAAATTGCACATTGCATTTGTTTATATAAATGAATATAACCCCCTTTTTTCCACCCCTCTGCCAATGCCCGGCAGAGGGGTTCTTTACGTTTCGGCCTGAAGTACAGAGGTGAATTCTGATTATTGTTTACTGGTAATATTCCGCGAGGTGTTTTGTGTGAGCGAAGGTCACAGAAAATCCGAGACATACCGCGCGAATTTATGCGATCAGCATAAATTCTGTGCATCGCGAAGCGTGTTGCTGAGAACGGAGTGAACAGTAACGAATTCTGATTAACTTTACACTCTTTCCTCACTCTGTTATACTTGGAACAGGTAAACAGCGGAAATTCGGCAATACTATAAAATTGGGGAAAGAGTTTTTACAGAGGTGAATATATGGGAGATAAGATCAAGGTTATCATGGACTGTGATCCTGGAATCGATGACGGGATCGCACTGGCATATGCGGCAGCACATCAGGATGAACTGGAGCTGCTTGCAGTGACGACATCTGCAGGAAGTACCAGGATAGAAAGAGTGACCCAAAATGCATTGGAGCTGGTGGATTTTTACGGACTGAAGGTTCCGGTGGCAGGAGGCCAGGACCGTCCTCTTGTGAAAGCGGCAATTTATGCGGAAGAATTCCACGGAGAGACAGGGCTTGGCCATTGCGTACTGCCGGAAGCAAAATCAGAGGCTGCTTCTGATAATGCAGTGCTTTTTATACGTGACATTCTGAATGCCATTCCGGAGGGCGAGCAGGTAGTAATGATCGAAACTGCACCAATGACTAATCTTGCACTTCTGTTGAAGGTTTTTCCTGAAATAAAGAATAAGATCAGAAAAATTGTATTTACAGGCGGCGCAGCAAAAGGCGGAAACATCACACCGGCAGCGGAATTCAACATCTACGCAGATCCGGAGGCGGCAAAGATCGTATTCGATTCCGGAATCCCACTGATCATGTGTGGACTGGATGCTACCCTGAAATGTAATCTCACCAGAAACCAGATCATGAAGCTGTGCCAGTCCGGTGATCCGGCAGCCAGAGCCTGTGGAGATATGGCTGGCTACGTACTTGAAAATTTTTCCAAATATCGCTGCGTGGCAAGTATCCATGCTGCTGTACCGTTTATATATCTCATCCATCCGGAGTTCTTTAAAACAGAAAAAGTATTCCTGGATGTGGATTGTTCAGACGGTGCCGGACGGGGTGCCACATTATGCGATTTCCGCTGGTGGCTACACGAAGAAGACGAAATGAAAGATATGATTCTGACAGATGCAGATACAGAAAGCTTCCAGCAGGAGCTGTTTGAAGCGATTTATTCTGTGTCCGAATGCAAAAATATGAAATAGCCGGACAACGATCCGGAAACAGCTGCATTTATGAAGCAGCTGAGCAGTCAGATAAGAGGACAGAAAACCCATGAACTATATTGTATTTGACCTGGAATGGAACCAGAATCCGGACGGGAGAAAACATCCGGACAGCAGGCTCCCGTTTGAGATCATAGAGATCGGGGCAGTAAAATTAAACGAAAAAAGAGAGATCGTTGATACTTTTCAGTGCCTGATCAAGCCCAAAGTGTACCACTGGATCCACGACAGTATCCACGAAGTGATCCACGTGGATTATCATGAACTGGAAAAAGGCATCCCTTTTCCAAGGGCGATCCGCAGATTTCTGGAATGGTGTGGGGAAGAGTATCGCTTTTTTACCTGGGGAAATCAGGATGTGATGGAGCTTCAGCGGAATATGAAATATTATAATCTTCTGAAGCTGATCCCGGGGCCGGTACACTATTACGATGTGCAGAAGCTTTTCAGCATAAAATTCGAAGACGGGATTGCCAGACGTTCTCTGGAATATGCCATTGATTATCTGAAACTTCCGAAGAACCGGGATTTTCACCGGGCTCTGGCAGATGCCAGCTATACGGCAAGAATCCTTCTGGAAATTGACGAGGCCTGCATGATCCGCCATCCATCCCTGGATGTATATCAGAACCCAAAGTCAAAAGAGAAAGAAATTTATATTTCCTACACAGATCATGACAAGTTTGTATCCAGGGAATTTGTATCAAAGGAGCGCCTGATGAAGGACCGTACCATGGTAAGCACGGTGTGTCCCATCTGCAGATGCCCCGCCAAGCGGAAAATCCGCTGGTTCAGCACCAACAATTCCAAGGTATATTACAGCCTTGCCCTCTGTCACGAGCATGGACCCGTTGCAGGGAAGATCAGAATTCGAAAAACCGATGAGGGAAAATATTTCGGGGTAAAAACCCTGAGAGCAGAAGATACAGAAGCGGCGGATGAAATCCGTGAAAGGCACGAATCTCTCCGCCGTAAGAAACTTTTAAGAAGAGGTCTGGAGGAGAAGGTCTGATACGACATTTCGTTCGTATTGCATTCCCCATCCAACCATCTGTTTCTGGTAATAATATTTGCTTTTCAGACGCAGCGGGCCGGCAGCATTCTGGAGAACGGCCTGGCGTTTGGTAAGCTGTGATCTTTTTGTACCTTTTGGTACAGTCACATAAACATTTGTCTGGTAATAAAACGGATAGGTGTTTCCGTTATTCTTAAGAATATATTTATCACATGGGAGTACCTTAAACGGGACTGGTTCCATGGAAACTTTCATATTCATTTTTTCAAAATTTTCAAAACCATAATTAAAAAGTGAAGCGGTATCACTGTATGCATTTGCTGCGGAAGTAGAATTCAGAATTACGGCTACCAGTGTCATGTTTCCACGTTTGCAGTAGGTGACCAGAGTATTTCCGGATGCATCGGTGTAGCCAGTTTTTCCACCGAGGACTCCCTCATAATAATATTCACCGTTTTTCATCATCTTATGGTGATTGAGAAGCTGCCTTGCTTCCGCAAATTTATTGGTGGCCGGGATTTCATAATACCTTCTGGTGCAGTATCGGCGGAAAAGCGGATTCAGCCAGGCGGATTTTGCAATTTTGGCCATATCGGAAGCTGTGGTGTAATGGGTTTCATCCGGAAGACCGTTTGGATTGTTAAAGTGCGTATTCTTGCAGCCAAACAGTTTGGCACGCCAGTTCATAAGTTCGGTGAATTTTTTTACAGAGCCGGAAACTTCTTCTGCAACAGCCACAGACATCTCATTTGCGGACTGGAGCATAACTGCCATCAGCGCCTGATCTCTGGTAAATACCTCACCTGGAGCAGCGTAAATGCTGGAGTCACCGGCAGATACACTGGTGGATGCATTCTCGGAAACAGTAATTTTTGTCTTGACGTTCAGATTTTCGCAGGCCAGAAGCGTTGTCATGATTTTTGTAATACTGGCAGGATAAAGCTGTGTATCCCCGTTTTTGGAATAAAGAACGGCTTCTGTATTTACGTCCATAAGGACTGCAGCCTGTGCTTCGATGCCGGGACCTTTGGGCCACCCGTCAATGGAATCGGTGTCGGCAGCCTGTGAATAATAGCTGGAGTGAGCAGGCGTGACTGCTGCGTCCTGACCATCAGGAACCGGTGTGGCAGTGACGATAGGATCACCATATTCATCGTATCCATAGGCAGCCGCAGCACAGGGAGCAGCGCCTGTGAGCAGGATCCCTATGCCGAGAATGCCTGCAAAGATCCGACGCAGGGATCGTTTTTTCATATTTTTCATAATAAGATACCTTTCAGTGATAAATCCGGGCGAGAAGGTTATTGTTCATTTGAGAATCAGTAACCGAAAAAATTCCTGCCCGTTTTGTGATGGGTTTCAGTATTTCATTGATTATAGCATTGTATTAATGAAAAGCTGTATTTTTGCCCTGAAGATTCTGTAGTAGTATACCACTTTCCTCCTGGAAAAACCACTTGCAGTCTGTGAAAATTCCATTAAGATGAAATGAACATACATATAATAAGAGAAAATCCCTTAAAAACACTTGACATATGGATTTTCCCCAACCTATAATAGACAGCGTATATAGAAAAAAGCTGTGATGGAGACAGTAGGCCATATGGAAAGCTTGCAGCGAACCGGGGATGGTGGGAGCCCGGGACGAGTAAATATGGCGGAATATCACTCCTGAGCTTCAGTTCCGAAGTTGTCCGGCAGCAGCCGGAAGAATATCTGCTATACAGATGATCATTAAGTAAGAACTGACGGATTTCCTCCGTTACAGGGAACATATATCGGCAGATACAAAGAATTGTCCGCCATGAACAGACATGGAACAACAGCCCACGCCATAACACAGAGCATAAGAACACAGCAGAAGACGCAGGGATCCGGACACAGGCCCGTATAATGTAACAGGTGGTACAGCGAATCAGACTTCGTCCTTTTACAGGATGGGGTCTTTTTTTATAAGTGCCCGAAGCATTGGCACGAACAGGTATCTGTGAAGAAACAATCCGCTGTGGCCTTACAGATGAGGCAGCAGCCAGTAATCAGACACAGGAGGTAAATATTGTGTATCGTAAAGTTGACACGAATCTGAATTTTGTTGACCGTGAAAAAGAAGTCGAGAAATTCTGGAAAGACAATAAGATTTTCGAAAAGAGTATGGACAGCCGTAAAGAGGGCGAGACATACACATTCTATGACGGACCGCCTACCGCAAATGGTAAGCCACATATCGGACATGTTCTGACACGAGTTATCAAGGATATGATCCCGAGATACCGTACAATGAAGGGGTACATGGTTCCGAGAAAAGCAGGATGGGATACTCACGGACTTCCGGTTGAGCTTGAGGTTGAGAAGAAGCTTGGCCTTGACGGCAAGGAGCAGATCGAGGAGTACGGAATGGAGCCGTTCATCCAGCAGTGTAAGGAGAGCGTATGGAAATACAAGGGAATGTGGGAGGATTTCTCATCTACCGTTGGTTTCTGGGCTGACATGGAGCATCCGTATGTAACATACGACAACAATTTCATCGAGTCCGAGTGGTGGGCGCTGAAAGAGATCTGGGAAAAAGGTCTTCTTTACAAGGGCTTCAAGATCGTGCCTTACTGCCCGCGCTGTGGAACTCCGCTTTCCGCACAGGAGGTTTCCCAGGGCTATAAGACAGTAAAAGAGCGTTCTGCGATCGTACGTTTCAAGGTTGTAGGTGAGGACGCATACTTCCTGGCATGGACAACAACACCGTGGACACTTCCGTCCAACGTTGCACTTTGTGTAAACCCGGATGAGATCTACTGCAAGGTAAAAGCAGCAGACGGCTACACCTATTACATGGCAGAGGCACTTCTGGACAAGGTTCTCGGCAAGCTTGCAAAGGATGATGAGCCTGCATATGAGATCCTTGAGAAATATAAAGGAACAGACCTTGAGCGCAGAGAATATGAGCCGCTTTTTGCATGTACGGGAGAGGCAGCAGCAAAACAGCGCAAAAAAGCTCATTTCGTAACCTGTGACAACTACGTTACCATGAGTGATGGTACCGGTATCGTTCATATCGCACCTGCATTTGGTGAGGATGACAGCCGTGTCGGACGTGAGTATGACCTTCCGTTCGTACAGTTCGTAGACGGACAGGGTAACATGACCAAAGAGACACCATATGCCGGTGTATTCGTTAAGAAAGCGGACCCGATGGTTCTTACCGACCTCGACAAAGAGGGCAAGCTTTTTGACGCACCAAAATTCGAGCATGATTATCCACACTGCTGGAGATGTGACACACCGCTTATCTACTATGCACGTGAGTCCTGGTTCATCAAGATGACAGCAGTAAAAGATGATCTGATCCGCAACAACAATACAATTAACTGGATTCCGGAGAGCATCGGTAAAGGACGTTTCGGTGACTGGCTTGAGAACGTTCAGGACTGGGGTATTTCCAGAAACCGTTACTGGGGAACACCACTGAATATCTGGCAGTGCGAGTGCGGCCATATGGAATCCGTAGGAAGCCGTCAGGATCTCTACGAGAAGAGTGGTGACGAGCGTGCGAAGACCATCGAGCTTCATCGCCCATACATTGATGACATTACCATGAAGTGCCCGGACTGCGGCAAGACCATGCACCGTGTACCGGAGGTAATTGACTGCTGGTTTGATTCCGGAGCAATGCCTTTTGCACAGCATCATTATCCATTTGAGAATAAAGACCTGTTTGAGCAGCAGTTCCCGGCAGACTTCATTTCCGAGGCTGTTGACCAGACAAGAGGATGGTTCTACTCCCTTCTTGCTGAGTCCACACTGCTTTTCAACAAGGCTCCATATAAGAACGTAATCGTTCTGGGACATGTACAGGATGAGAACGGACAGAAGATGAGTAAGTCCAAAGGAAATGCCGTAGATCCGTTTGACGCACTGAACAAATACGGTGCAGATGCGATCCGCTGGTATTTCTACATCAACAGTGCTCCGTGGCTTCCGAACCGTTTCCATGGCAAGGCAGTTGTAGAGGGACAGAGAAAGTTCATGAGCACTCTGTGGAACACCTACGCATTCTTTGTACTGTATGCGAACATTGACAATTTTGACGCAACTAAATATACTTTAGATTACGATAAGCTTCCGGTTATGGATAAATGGCTGCTCAGCAAGCTGAATACCATGGTGAAGACTGTCGATGCGGATCTTGATTCCTACAAGATTCCGGAGGCTGCAAGAGCACTTCAGGAATTTGTTGACGATATGAGTAACTGGTATGTAAGAAGAAGCCGTGAGCGTTTCTGGGCAAAGGGCATGGAGCAGGATAAGATCAATGCTTACATGACACTTTACACAGCACTGGTAACTGTTGCCAAGGCTGCAGCTCCGATGATCCCGTTCATGACTGAGGATATCTACCAGAACCTTGTAAGAAGCATTGATGCAAACGCTCCGGAGAGTATCCATCTCTGCGATTATCCGGAGGTAAATGAGGCATGGATCGACAAAGATCTTGAGGCAAACATGGAAGAGCTTCTTGAGATCGTTGTTCTTGGCCGTGCATGCAGAAATACCGCAAACATCAAGAACCGTCAGCCGATCGGAACCATGTATGTAAAGGCTGAGAAAGCTATGGATAAATTCTACACAGATATCATCGCAGATGAGCTTAATGTAAAAGAAGTGAAATTTGCAGATGATGTAGAGTCCTTCATTTCCTATAGCTTCAAGCCGCAGCTCCGTACAGTAGGACCGAAATACGGTAAGCTTCTGAACGGCATCCGTACCGCACTCTCTGAGATCGACGGAACCGCAGCAATGAAAGAGCTGAGAGACAATGGTGTTCTCGTTCTTGACATTGACGGAAATAAGGTCGAGCTTGCAGAGGAAGACTTATTGATCGAAACAGCCCAGAGCGAGGGCTATGTTACAGAGACAGACGGAGAGACATCCGTTGTCCTTGATACAAACCTTACACCTGAACTGATCCAGGAGGGCTTTGTCCGCGAGATCATCAGCAAGGTTCAGACCATGCGTAAAGAGGCTGGTTTCGAAGTCATGGACAAGATCATTGTCTATGCAAAAGATAACGATAAGATCATGGATATCATGAAAGCAAACCAGGATGAGATCAAACGTGAAGTACTGGCAGAAAACATTATTCTGGGAGAAGCAGAGGGTTACATCAAGGAGTGGAACATCAACAAAGAGGCTGTAACCCTGGGAGTATCCAAAGTACAGGAGGAGAATTAATGATCGACAAGCAGTTTGAGAAAGAGGAATTCAAGAAAAGCGTAAAAGAAAACGTGAAATTCCTTTATCGAAAAACACTGGAGGAAGCTACACAGGAGCAGATTTTCCAGGCTGTAAGTTACACAGTAAAAGACGTAATCATTGACAACTGGCTCAAGAGCCAGAAGGCGTATGAAAAACAGGACCCGAAGATCGTATATTATATGTCCATGGAGTTCCTTATGGGCCGTGCCCTTGGAAACAACCTGATCAACCTTGGTGCATACGGCGAGGTTAAGGAGGCTCTTGAGGAGCTTGGACTTGACATTAACTGCATCGAAGACCAGGAGCCGGATCCGGCTCTTGGAAACGGTGGACTTGGAAGACTGGCAGCATGCTTCCTGGATTCTCTTGCAACTCTGAACTACTGTGCATACGGATGCGGAATCCGTTACCGTTATGGTATGTTCAAGCAGGAGATCCGTGACGGTTATCAGGTAGAGGCACCGGATAACTGGCTGAAGAACGGCTATCCTTTCGAGCTCCGTCGTCCGGAGTATGCAAAAGAGGTTCATTTCGGCGGATATGTACGCGTTGAGTGGGATCCGGTGAACAACCAGAACAAATTTATCCACGAGGGATATCAGGCAGTTAAGGCTGTTCCTTATGATATGCCGATCACAGGTTATAACAACGATGTTGTAAACACACTTCGTATCTGGGATGCAGAGCCGATCGTAGACTTCAACCTTGACTCTTTCGACAAGGGTGATTATCACAACGCAGTAGAGCAGGAGAACCTTGCACGTACTATCGTTGAGGTGCTTTATCCGAATGATAACCATATGGCAGGTAAAGAGCTTCGTCTGAAACAGCAGTACTTCTTCGTATCTGCCAGCCTTCAGGCAGCCATTGCCAAATATAAGAAAACACACGATGACATCACAAAGCTTCATGAGAAGGTTGTATTCCAGATGAACGATACTCATCCGACTGTAGCAGTTGCAGAGCTGATGCGTCTTCTTATGGATCAGGAAGGTCTTGGCTGGGATCAGGCATGGGATATCACAACAAAATGCTGTGCTTACACCAACCACACCATCATGTCCGAGGCACTTGAGAAATGGCCGATCGAGCTGTTCTCCAGACTGCTTCCGCGTGTATACCAGATCATCGAGGAGATCAACCGTCGTTTCATTCTTGAGATCCAGCAGAAATATCCTGGAAACTTCGAGAAGGTTAAGAAAATGGCGATCATCTATGACGGACAGGTTAAGATGGCTCACCTTGCGATCGTTGCAGGCTACTCTGTAAACGGTGTTGCACGCCTTCATACCGAGATCCTCAAGAATCAGGAGCTGAAGGATTTCTATGAGATGATGCCTGAGAAGTTCAACAACAAAACAAACGGTATCACACAGAGACGTTTCCTTGCTCATGGAAACCCGCTTCTGGCTGACTGGGTAACAGACAAGATCGGACCGGACTGGATCACAGATCTTTCCCAGCTTTCCAAGCTTAAAGTTTACGCAGACGATGAGAAGGCTCTTCAGGAGTTCATGACCATCAAGTTCAAGAACAAAGAGCGTCTTGCAAAATATATCCTGGAGCACAATGGTGTTGAGGTTGACCCGCACTCTATCTTCGATATCCAGGTTAAGAGACTTCATGAGTACAAACGTCAGCTTCTTAACATCCTGCATGTGATCTATCTGTACAACCAGATCAAGGCACATCCGGAGATGGATTTCTATCCAAGAACATTTATCTTTGGTGCAAAAGCTTCCGCAGCTTACGCACGTGCAAAGAAGATCATCAAGCTGATCAACTGTGTGGCAGATGTTGTAAACAATGATGCTTCCATCAACGGTAAGCTGAAGGTTGTATTCATCGAGAACTACCGTGTATCCAACGCTGAGATCATTTTTGCGGCAGCAGATGTTTCCGAGCAGATCTCCACAGCAAGTAAAGAGGCTTCCGGTACAGGTAACATGAAATTCATGCTGAACGGTGCTCCGACACTTGGAACCATGGATGGTGCTAACGTTGAGATCGTACAGGAGGTTGGCGAGGAGAATGCATTTATCTTCGGTATGAGCTCCGACCAGATCATCAACTATGAGAACAACGGCGGTTACGATCCGGACTTCATCTACAACACAGATCCGGAGATCCGTCAGGTACTGATGCAGCTGATCAACGGAACCTTCTCCAGCGATACAGAGATGTTCCGTGACATCTACAATTCACTTCTCGACAAACGCAACATGCCGAGACCTGACCAGTACTTCATCCTTGGCGACTTCCGTTCCTATGCAGAGGCACAGAAGCGTGTTGAGGAAGCATATAAGGATGAGAAACGCTGGGCTAAGATGGCACTTCTCAATACAGCATGCAGCGGTAAGTTCACATCCGACAGAACTATCCAGGAGTATGTAGATGATATCTGGCATCTGGATAAGGTTATTGTGAAAGAGAACTAAGATATAGAAAGTAATCTGCAAAGTATTACCATAAAATAAATTTCCACACAAAAACAGGGCGCGTCAGAAGTGGCGACGGCCCTGTTTTTTGTGTGGAAATTATGCCGGATTGATGACGATCCGGTTCCGTCTGGCCAGAGCAATGGCGATATGACAGCCTTCCGCAATGGCGCAGGCTTTATCGGCAAAGCTGATGATCCAGGCTTCTTTGTTGCGTGGAAGAGGTCCCAGAGGGAACATATGTGAGAGTATCGCATCCAGCTCTCTGTCTGTGACATCAAAGTGCGCGGCACTGTTGTCTGCGGCAGCCTTCGGGTGATAAAACGCCTGATGCTCACCGGTCGGTGTCTCCGCCCTGAAGTCATAGGGACAGAAATCGTGGAGAAGCCCTGCCCTTGCGGCGGCTTTCTCGTCACATCCCAGCTTCCTGGCAATGAACCAGGAGAGGTAGGAAACATTGATACTGTGCATGAGCCGAGTGGTCCACTGGTGGTGGGTGTACAGGCTCAGCTTCAGGAATTCTCTGTTGCAGAGGATGTTTTTCACAAGCTCATGATATTCCTGTGAGACCTCGTCCGACACTGTGATATCCATCGGCAATCACCTTCTTTCTTTTGTTTATAATTTCATTATGACGCTTATGGCGAAAAATGCAATAAAGTTTATATTTTTTTTATAAATTAGTTGAGACAAATTTTTTCAGAATGGAATCTTCTGTTTTTCATCTGTTTTCCATGACCGGAGATATGGTATAGTAATGAACAGAATTGGTGTCAGTGAAAATATTATGAAAAGACGGAGGAGAGAGAACGAATATGAAACCAGAAAAACTGATTGAAGTACTTTCTGTTGCAGAACGATTAAAAGATGCAGTGCGTCATTGCTATACATCCGGAGGCAGGCGGGAGAGTGTTGCGGAGCATTCCTGGAGAATTTCTCTGATGGCATATTTTGTCAGCGACGAGTTTCCGGAGGCAGATCTTCTGAAGATCATGAAAATGTGCCTGATCCATGATATGGGAGAAGCTTTTACCGGGGATATCCCAGCTTTTGAAAAAACAGTAAAAGATTCAGAAAAAGAAGCCGATGTGCTGGGTGAATGGGTGAAAACTCTGCCGGAACCATTTGATAAAGAGATGGCAGAACTGTATCAGGAAATGGAAGCACAGCAGACTCTGGAATCCAGAATCTACAAAGCTCTGGACAAACTGGAAGCGCTGATCCAGCATAATGAATCCGACATCAAAACCTGGATTCCACTGGAATATAACCTGCAGATGACCTACGGAAATGAACAGGTGAAATTCTCAGATTATCTGACGGAGCTTCGGGAGCAGGTAAGAGCAGATAGTGTGCGGAAGATTGAAAAATCTGTACACTAATTTGCACATCTCCATCAGAAACATTAAAAAAGAGGGAACCATTTTACGTGGTTCCCTCTTGTAAAAATTCCGATTTTATGCGGATTTCTTATTTACCAAAGTATCTCTTAAGCAGTCCAGCGAATGCTTTGCCGTGTCTTGCTTCGTCTTTAGCCATCTCATAAGTCACTTCGCTTCGCTCGTGACTTCAAAAAACCTCTGAGTGCTGATATTTCAAGGCTTTTTGGAATGTTTTTATTTGCTTTGTATTAGCACACTGTGCAACTTTTTAGCAGTATTTTTTCAAAAATTTGCACTCTGATCTACACTATTGGAGGTCAGAAAAGTGGGAAAACAGAATGATGTAGGTGTATTTCAGCTTGAAAATGGTAAGTGGGCGTTTCGTTATACGTTCACAAAAAATGGAAAACGCAGTTCTAAGAGAAGTTGCAAAGATGAATTTGGTAATTCATTAAATACAAAAAGGGCAGCAATTAAGGCAAGACAGATTGCTGTTGATGCAGAAGCATTGAATCAACCACTAAAGCCAGTAGAACGAAAAACAGTTGCAGAAGTATTTAAGGAATACAGAGAGAAAGGTTGTTCAGGTAAGGCGTATCAGACAATCAGAAAACAAGATTCTCTTTGGGAAAATCATATCAGAGATAAGTTTGGCAGCAGATATGTTGATGATATTACTGTTGCAGAAGTCAATGATTATTTGACTGAATTATATTATGCGGATGATTACGCATATAAATATACAGAAAGTTTTTTAAAGATATTCTATCTGATTTTTGGACAAGCATATTCTCGTAATTATTTGAGCGTTGATATATACAGTAAACTGTGTATGAACAAAGATACGAAAATCAAAATGCCAAAATTGAAAACAGATGAAGATACTGAAATTGTGACATTTAGCGAGGAAGAAATTTCTCTTTTAGATGAATACTTTAAGGGAACAAATGCAGAAACAGCATATCTACTTGGAAAATATTGTGGACTTCGTATTAGTGAATGTTATGGCTTGAAGTGGGATCATGTGAATTTTGAGAGTAATTCTATCAGTATTGATAGACAGATGCAGTATCAAAATGGACTAATCAAGCTAGTGCCACTAAAAACAAGAAATGCCAAAAGAACAGTATATATGAATAAAGTGTTAAAAGAACATTTGCAAAAACAGTGGCAGCAGTCAAAAGAGGATGCCGTTACTTTTGCCGCTGTAAGAGAACAAAAACAACGATTTATAGATGATCTTGACAGCAGCAGAATTTCTTCCACAAAACTTGTGAATTGCTTGCCTAATGGAACAATTCAGACTGTAAACTCTTTTAAATATCCATCAAGAGAGATTAAAAGTAAGTTTGGCATTCAGTTCAAATATCATTATCTGAGGCATACTTTTGGAACAAGGATGGCTGAAATGAATACTCCGCAGCATTTACTTTGTTCTATTATGGGGCATGGAAATATTCACGTAACGCAACAATACTATATAGCAGTATCTAAAAGAGGAATTGAGATTTTACAAAATAATTTAAATCAGCTTTAAGTATCAACTTTTAAGAACTTTAGACAACTTTTAAGAAGAAAACCGTCAGAATCATTAACTTTTTGACGGTTTTCTATCTCTTTTATTCATTTTTATAGCGGTCTGAAATATCAGAGAGAAAATTTTTCATATCTTCTACCACATCAGAGGGTGCAATGATTGTTGCTTTTTTGCGGAAACCGCAGACCCATGCAAGAAACTGATCGCTGATTTCTACTGTGGCAGCTACTATAAAATGAGAGTTTCCATCTGCTGAGTAAATAGCGTCTTTTGTTCCAAAGCGTTCAATCGCAGTATCCAAAAGAGGATTAATAAAACGTATGCGGACACGACGTTTTTTGCCACCGAACATAGAAAAAACTCGTTGTGTGTAACTGTCCATATCTATTGACAAGTATTCTTCTTCACCCTCTCTTGGCTGATTTTCCAGAACCTTAATATTTTTCATTCGGTCTACACGAAAAGTTCTCATAGCTTTTGCATAATCACTATATGCCAAAAGATAATAGTTTCCGTCATTAATAAGCAGCTTAAAGGGGCTTACAATATAAGCGGCTCCTTTGCGGCGTTCAACCTGTGAATGTATGTCACTGATTTGATATTTCATATATTGAAAACTTATTTTTGACGGTGTTCGTGGCTGCGCATCCCAACGGCGTGACATAGCATAATTGATATTAGCAATATTGCTTAAAATCCCCTTTCTGTTAGTCTTTACGCGATCGCAGAGAAATACTTCCTCTTGAAGCTGTTCTGCTGCAAAATTACTTCCTAACGAACCGATTTTTTCCACAAGTTCTTTTGCTTTGCTTTTGGAAATAAACTTTGTGGCGTGAACACATTCCGCAAGCAATTTTAAATCGTCAAGTTCAAAATCCCTTGAAAGAAGTCGATAATAAGAGCCACCTTGTGTGGGGCATTCGATATCCATACCAAATTCATCACGTAAAATAAGAATATCTCTAAGGACAGAACGACGTTCCGCAAGAATATCATGCTCAGTTTCCAAATAGTCAATAATATCTTTGATTGTTGTTGGATGGTTTTCATCTGTGTTTTTTAAAAAGTATTCCGCTACATAGAGCGTTTTCAGCTTTTGTTTTTCTGATTTTGGCATAACTGTACCTCACTTTTGGAAACTATTATATCATTCCGATAGCAAAGAAAAAAGAGTGGATTTCCACTCTCATTCAATCTTTATATTCTCAATCCCATGTCGTAAAATAATATTTATCAATTCATTTCGTGAATAATTGCTCTCTGCTGCAAGTTGGTCTAAAGATGCTAAAATATCCTCTTTTATTCTGACTGTGATAACTCTGCTGCCATCTTCGCCACGTTTTTTTATTATTAAAGGTTCATTTTTCATGTTATATCACTCCTCAATCTGTAATTGATTATAGAGTGTGAAATAATTGTTTTATATATTACGAATTAATATCTATTTGTAATACAATGGATTGTAAAATAGCAGGTGATATGTTACTATTAAAGAAAAAATTTAGGAGGAAAATGAGTATGAAGAGATTCAAAAAAACATCAATAATATTATTGATGTTCATGTTGCTAAGTGTGATTGCAATGCCAGTTTCAGCAAGTGCGGCAAAGCTGAACAAAACAAGTATTTCACTCAATGTCGGCAAAACTTACACACTGAAAGCAACAGGAACAAAGGGAAAAATCGCTTGGACAAGTAGTAATAAGAGTGTAGCAACAGTTTCTTCAAAAGGGGTTGTAAAAGCCCAAAAGAAAGGAACTGCGGTAATTACTGCAAAATATGGAAAGAAAAAACTTACTTGCAAAGTGACAGTTAAGCAGCCAGTAAAAAGCATAAAGCTGAATAAAACATCAGCTACACTTAAAAAGGGGAAATCTCTTACTTTAAAAGCAACAATTTCTCCAAGCAGTGCTAACAATAAAGCGGTAACTTGGAGTTCAAGCAATAAAAAAGTAGCAACAGTATCTTCAAAAGGTGTTGTGAAAGCTGTCGGAAACGGAACTGCTACAATTACTGTAAAAGCAAAAGACGGAAGCGGAAAAAAGGCAACTTGCAAAATTACGGTAGGAACAACGAATACACCATCTAATAACACTCCAATTCATACAGCTATTAGTGGAGTAAAGCTGAATTTAGGTATGATAAATGTTGTCTATGGAAATCATGAATTACATACCAAAATTGATCTGACAGGAGACGGAAATGCAGATCAACTTGATATCCAAGCCACAGGAACTGGATGGTCTGATAATAAATTTAATGGCACGTTATCAATATCTGTAAATGGGAAAAATGCACAGAAGTTTGCATTATCGAGTGATAATGTTTGTATATCCTATATAGCATTAAAAAATAATATTCAGATAATACGAGTTCAAAGTGGTTATTCATATTCCGAAGACGATTTCTTTATTCAATATAATAAGGCAACTAATAAATTTAAAACAGTATTAAATGAAAAATTGGGCGGTTTTTCACATGCTTACACCACACTTGATGATATAGCATTTAATGGAAATAATACGATCAAAATAAAATACTTAACTCAACCATATCTTACAGGCGCAGTTAATGTGGAATATACTTATGTATATTCAAATGGTGTATTTAAAAGAGCGTCTGATACAGCCGCTGCAACTTCTTTATATTACAAAGACAAGAGTAAATTAACCTCAGAGTATTATCAGGATGGTTACCAAAGTTATTTTTATGATAACAAATTTGTAGCAATGAAAAATCTTGTTTTTTATAGTTCTCCAAGTGGGAAAAATAACTTTACTCTAAAAAAAGATGCTGTTGCTACTTTAGAGGGATTTTGTTCAAAAGACAATAATAACTATATGATTTTCAAATACAATGGACAGAGAGGATATATCAAGTTAGAAGCCAATCAGAAAGATTCTTTTTACGGAGTTTCCAAAAGGATGGTAAATTAGTAAAAAAATTCAAGATTGCAAACTATGGAGGGAGCTTTTCGGCTCCCTTTTATAATAGCTGTGCGTGTCCCTCAATGGCTTCTTCTATCCGCTGTGGCTCTATTCCAATATAACGCTGTGTGATGGCAGCAGAACTATGTTGCAGCAGCCGTTGGACTAAAGTAATATCATAGCCATTATTTTTGTAAATTTCTGTTGCATACCACTTTCTGAAAGAGTGTGTGCCGATTCCCTCAAATCCAAGGTAATCACAGACAAGAGCAAGCTGCTTACTGATTGCACGTTCAGTCAGAGCAAAAATCCTTTCAGTTTTTTCAATTCCATTTCTCAAACAATAATTTTCAATATACTGCTGAATAACAAGGGGAACTGTAAAAACTCGTTTCTTTTTTGTTTTCTGTTCTGTTATCTCTAATCTGTATCTGTCGCCATCCCTCACAATATCTGAGAGCCGCAAGCTCAGAATATCAGATATTCTAAGCCCCAGATTTCCCTCTAAGACAAGAGCAGTTGCGATTCTCTCATTAGGACGGCAGCCGCAGAACCCTTCTCTCATGGTCTGAATGATTTCCTTGTATTGTTCTGTGGTAAGAGCGATTGTCCTCTTATTCATTTTTTATTATTTCCTTTCATCTTTTCCAATTCTTCAACACAACTATTGATACGATTGTTTACATCTTCCAAGAGTAAACTGACTGTATTTCCCTCTGGAAAGAAGTGTTCATTATCAAGTGCGATACAAGCAACATCAAGAAAGCTGCTGCATCTGTTTAATGTGTCTTGGATTTTACAGAATTTCATTTTGCGGTTCCCCCTTAAAAGTTCTTATTTTGTGAGTGAATAGTTCCATATTTTCTACAAATTTCTGACAAGCCGCAGAAACAATAGATTTTACTGTTCTTATAATTCCTATTTTAGGAACTTTTCCTCTCTTGGCTCATTTTCAGAACCAAGAGAGAAGCAGATTCCGTTACGCACTGATTGAAAAACGTCTTGAACGAGTCTGACGAAGAAAAGCGGTGTATAGATTCTCGTAAACTTTTTTAAATTCCTTAGAATTAAACTTGGAGGTAAGAACCTCTGTCCATCTGACTGTGTAGCGGTCTGTGGAAAGGCTTTCCACTTTTCTCTCTGCCATCTCATTTTTAAGGTTATCTTTCAGTCCATCTACGATTCCTTTCACTTCATCCAAAAGTGCCTCATATTCCATGATTTCTTCTACTGTTGCGTTGATTTTTTCGTTTGTCATAATTCGTTATCCCCTTTTCTTTTGATATGTGTGAGAGGTTCAAGTGGTGGTGGGCTATTTAAGTATCTAGCGTTCTTCTTAGTGCGTCCCAGTCTCCCTTATCCCTTTCCACTCTGACCTTGTATTCTTGGTTTCGGCTTTCGCTTACTTTCGTCTATCCTTGACTTGTTCCTCTCTCTTAACTTGTATTTATTGTACCACTAATATCTAGTGGAATCTATTGACAAAACCACTAAATTTCAGTGTACTATTCCACTTGAATTTAGTGCAGAATTACCACTAGTAATTAGTGGATAAATATGATAGAATATTGTTAAAATGGAGGAGGTGGATTCTAATGATACGATACAAATTTAATGTAATGGAAAAATTAAAAGAGATTGGCTACAATTCCAAAAGATTAAGAGATGAAAAACTTTTAGGAGAATCTTATATGACACAATTAAGAAGAGGTGACCTTGTGTCTTGGAAAACTATAGACACCCTTTGCAGGCTCTTAAATTGTCAAGTGGGGGATTTAGTCGAATACGTGGCAGAGGACACGCCAAAAGCCTCAGAATAGCTTTTTAGCACGTTCCAAGAGGAAATGAAAGGAGATTGCGGCAGCAGTCGTTTAAAGGGGACAGAATGGCAGCAGGCAGCTATTAGTGGGGGGCGCCCTTTTCGGGAATTGCAATTTTTGCAGCAATTTTTGCAATATGTAGTGGCTAACTGTCCTAGCAAGAGCGATTTTCATTCTCGATCACGAGGCTCTTGGCTCTGAACGCAAAAAAACTCTGTCGAAAATATCGGCAGAGAAACGCAAAAAAAGGCAAGCTAAAAGGACAACCGTCCTTTCATAGCTTGCCTTTATTACTTCCATTCTTTTAGTATGTCATCAAGAGCCATGTCTAAAGCCTCTTTCAGACTGACTTCCATTATGTGAAAAATCTCATTTTCAAGAATAGATTCATCATCTTTCCCCTTTTTCTTCTTCCTCTTTCTTTCCTCACTCATTTTTTAATTTTTACCTCGCTTGAAATTTTGATATTAGAAACTGCTTCTTTTGCGTCAAGTTGTTTTGCATATCTCAGCTTTACTTGATTATGCGCATCCGCAAGCGCCCACGCAGCTCTATCTTCGTCTGTTGGCTCTTTGCCATTCATAAACGCTTCTCTGAACATTTTTTCTCTTGCAATGTCACGTTCTACTCTTTCAACATTTGTCATAATTAAAAATCTTCCTTTCGTTTTATATTAAGGGATTTTTTATCGTGAGCGCAGCGATACGATAAAAAAGACCGCTAAGGCTCCCCGTCCCTATCTTTCTACTATTATTCAAAAATCTAACTATACGATTAATGAGATTTGTCCAAAGACCCTCAAAAGTGAAACTCTTTATTATATTTTTTATTATTTTTTTGAGGGTATATATTATTTATTTCTTTGTTACTCTGCGAACTATTTTGTTCGTTTAGCCAATCCTCAAATTCGTGCGCCAAACTGTCTTGTTCGCCTTGTGAACTATACTGTTCGCTAGGCGGAACCGCGTTTTCTTTATTTATCTCTTTATGTGGCTTTTCATAGAAATCATATATATTTCCTGACTTCTGGACTAAATATCCTTTTTCAATGAGGACATTTACATATTTGTGGAAAGATGTTTTCTTTATCCCTGCTTCTTTTGCAGCTTCCTGCGATAAAGCTAAGTTATAACCATCTTTATTTCCTGCAAGATAGAGGTATAAAGCCAGACCATAAGGTCCAAGGTCTTTGTTCGCATTGTACCAGTTCTCTTTACTAATAGTGAGAAAATTTATATCTACAGATTCTTTATGTATATGAATTATTTTCTGATGTGGTACTGTATCTGGCATAATCAAGATTCTCCTTTATCAATTTTATACTGACTTTTCTTTTGCTAGTTGTAATACTTCAGAAATCTAAGTACATTTTAATGATTTCTTCATCACTCATGGAAGATAATCTATCGAAAAGAGCTTCTGTCTGCAAACCTGTTTTTTCGTACTGTTCAAGTAACTTTTCCGCAGCATATTCTGCTTTTGTAATTCCTAAAACAGTTTCAATAGATTCCAATTCATTGATTTTCTCATTTCTTTTTGTGTTGTTCATGTTCAACTCTCCTTTATTTATAAATCTAAAAAAATATTAATTATTTCCTCATCTGATTTAGACGAAAGTTCTTTTTCAAGAACATCTTCCCAAAATCCTGCTGCCACAAAAAAATCAAAGACTATATCTCTAGCAGCTTCTGCAATGCTGCAATCATATTCGTTTGCGTATTCTTCTAACTCCTCAAAACGTAAATCTCTGTTCATTTTTAACTCTCCTTTTTATCATTCTTGTCTTATGCTACATCTGTTGAAAGTAGAATAATTTTGGCTTCTGGCTTTTTGGCTCTTTTATCTTCGTAGATCAATTTTCCGTTTTTTAATGTCGGAATTTTGTTGTAATTAGGAAACTGTGCAATAAACCAGTTGTATACAAAGTTATAAGGGCTTTTCTGGGATTTTGACTGTGCTTCAATAGTATCCATTACTGCATTCATTTCATCTGCATTATCTAAAACACTAATGTAGGTACGCATTTTTTCATATGTGAGATTTTTGAATTTAGATGCAGTCTTTTTTTCTCTGCCAGACTTAACAATAATAGTCATTGTAGGGAAGTCCGCAAGAATATTTTTAAGAAGTTCATATTCAGCAGTTCCATATTCTTCTGATGCTTTTTTGAATGTGTAGTTTACTGTAATTGTGTTATTTGCGAAATTGATTTTGTATCCTTTAACTGCTGTATTTTTTTCGTTTGCCATGATATTTACCTCTTCTTTCTGTTTTCTTTTGGAATTATTGATTTATGCTGCAAATTCTTCTTTTGCTGCTTTTTCTTTCTCTTCCAGTTCCTTGAAGAATGTTTTATAAGTGCTATAATTTTCAAATGTTGCAAGAAACCAAGCAAGAACAGCTTTATAAGGATTTGACTGAACTTTTGCCATGAGTTTCTGACGTTCAAACTCTTTTTTGTAATCAATCACGTTTCCATTTTCATCTTCTTTTTTTGGCTGAACGCTGATAAAAAGTTCCATATTTTTGTAAGTAAGATTTCTGTAAGTTTTTTTCTCTGGATTCTTTTTAATAGTCTTTGTTACCATTTTTGCATCTGGAAAATCTTTGCGGTATTCTCTCCAAAGTTTATATTCTTCTGTTCCGAAAATTACTGCGTTCTTTGCAAATGCCTTTGTTACCTGTGCTTCTGTTTCACTAATCATTTTAATTACCATTTTTGCCATTGTCTTAATCTCCTTTGTGTTTTGTTTTTTCTTTGTTTCTCTTGTTCTTTATGTACTTAGTATATCATGCAGCAAAATAATACTTGTACTATAAATAGATGAAGTGTTATAATATACACAGAATAGTTCACGATACTTTTGGATAGATTTTCAGTGGGAATTAAAACTGATTTTTGAAAGTGAGAAGAGCAGCAGCGCAAGGAAATTTCAAGATGAAAGAACTTAATGAAAAGATGAGGATTCTTACTTGAAAGTTGTCAAAAGTTGATGGAAGTATTTAAATAAAAAAAGAATAGATCAGTTTGCACTTTTTTGAATTTGCACATTTAAGCTATTTGGTGGTGTAGAAGAGAGAAGAGTTTGCACATGAATTTGCACACTATATAGAAAAGCAGCAAAAAAAGAGAGAACAGATTTCTCTATTCCCTCTTGTAAAAATTCCGATTTTATGCGGATTTCTTATTTACCAAAGTATCTCTTAAGCAGTCCAGCGAATGCTTTGCCGTGTCTTGCTTCGTCTTTAGCCATCTCATGTACTGTGTCGTGGATTGCGTCAAGGTCAGCTGCTTTCGCACGTTTAGCAAGGTCGAATTTACCTGCTGTAGCACCGTTCTCAGCTTCTACACGCATCTGAAGGTTCTTCTCTGTGCTGTCTGTTACAACTTCGCCAAGGAGCTCTGCGAATTTAGCTGCATGCTCTGCTTCCTCGTAAGCTGCTTTCTCATAGTAGAGACCTACTTCCGGATATCCTTCTCTGTGAGCAACTCTTGCCATTGCAAGATACATACCAACCTCAGAGCACTCGCCCTCGAAGTTAGCTCTCAGGTCTGCAAGGATGTCCTTGCTAACACCCTTAGCAACTCCTACAACATGCTCAGCTGCCCATGTGAGCTCGCCTTCCTGTTTGGAAAACTTGGAAGCTGGTGCCTTACATACTGGACAGGCCTCTGGAGCCTGCTCGCCTTCGTAAACATATCCACATACATTACATACCCATTTTGCCATAGTTTTATTCTCCTTTTCTTATAAAAATTTATTTTAATTTTGTTGTTTCTCTTAATTGATAATAGTAATTATTACTGTTTTATAGTATCATGTAGATGCTTTTTTGTCAAGACTGTTTTTCTTCTTTTTTGAGGCATTCCTTACAGATTCCATAGAAGCTGGCGTCTACGTTGAAGACCTTGCCGTGGACGAATTCTGCGGCTGCCTGTTCCAGGATATCGTTGAGGTTGTCTGACTGCATGTCAATGACACAGTTGCACTTCGTACACATGAAGTGTGAGTGTGGTGCGACCCTTCCATCGTAGCGGTCTGCGCTTCCGAAATTGGTCAGCTTGCGGATCTCACCGATGTCACTGAGAAGAGAAAGATTACGGTAGACAGTTCCGAGACTGATGTTTGGATAGATCTGTCGAAGATTCTCATATACTGTATCTGCCGTTGGATGATCTGTTCTGGATCTCAGGAATTCTTTGATCGATTCTCGCTGACGGCTGTATTTAAGTGCTGCCATAATGTTTCCTCCCTATCAGTAATAGTAATTATTACTGATATCATAATAACCGACAGACATGTTTTTGTCAATAGTTTTTTGTATATTTACGGAAGAATATTTTGCCCTTAATGATAGGATTTTATCAGTAAAAATTCTTATTGAAAATTTTTAAAAATAAGTTGACAGAGACTAACTTTAGTAGTATATTTACAGCAGTTAGAGAAATCTAACTAAAGCGTAAAGGAGAATGCAAATGACTTGTGAAAAATTTGAATCTGTCATAGGTTATCATTGTTCCCCTGTATTAATGGGAATGAAGCCGGCGAATCTTGTTTCTTTTTCCAAAGAGAAGATGCCGGATCTGCCGGAGATTATTTCGGATTATAAGGAGGGTCTTGAACGGGAAGGTATCCGTATGGAGATCATCTGTGGATGCAGGAAGCATTATCTTCTTCTGGTGTATCGGCCGGATATGCTGCAGGAATATCTGGCGCAGGATGAGGCCAGGAATCTTTTGCTTCAGGATGGCTATAATATAGATGGTTCTCTGGATGAGATGATTGCCCGTCTGAAGGAACGGTTTTTCCATAAGACGGAGTTTCCTCATGAGATCGGTCTTTTCCTGGGCTATCCGATTGAGGATGTGAAGGGATTCCGGAAGTTCGGGGGCAGTGGCTGCAAGATGTGTGGTTACTGGAAGGTTTATGATAACGTGGAGCAGGCTCGCAGGATTTTTGACAGCTATGATAAGTGCCGGGAGTTTACGGCGGCACAGATCCGTGCGGGGTATTCGATTTTGCAGGTTGTTGGTATGAAGCATCTCTGTACATCTCAGATGTGCGTATAATATAAAGTTTAAAAACAGGAGGTTTTTGAGATGAGCAAGGTAGGAATTATTTACTGGTCTTCTACAGGTAACACAGAGGCTATGGCGCAGGCTGTTGAGGAAGGTGTTAAGGCTGCTGGTGCAGATGTTGAGATTATGGAAGTGGCTGATGCGGATGTGGATAAAGCGCTTTCTTTTGATGTTCTGGCTCTTGGTTGTCCGGCTATGGGTGATGAGGAGCTTGAGGATGGTGAGTTTGAGCCGTTTTTCTCTGATCTTGAAGGGAAACTGTCTGGTAAAAAAGTTGCACTTTTCGGTTCCTATGACTGGGGCGACGGAGAGTGGATGAGAACCTGGTGCGGCAGAGCTAAGGATGCTGGTGCTGAGCTTGTTGATGATGAGGGACTTATCTGCAATAATACTCCTGATGATGAGGGACTGGCTGCTTGCCGTGAGCTTGGTGGTAAGCTGGCGTAAGGATGTTGGATTCCTGATATAATTAGTTAAATACAGAGTTGAGCATTGGATTTTGGGAGTCGCCTGGATTGTTTGTCTGGGCGGCTTTTTTGTATGAGGGACGCCCGTGAGGCGTGTGCTGCCTGTCGCCGGGGCTTCGTCGGGGGCTGGCTTCTAGGCAGCCGGGAATCTGCTAAAAGCGTTTTCCAAAAGTCCGAACTCGCTTCGCTCAAACAGCGAACTTTTGAAAAACAACGCAGATTTCCGCCAACCAAGAATCAGCACCCCTCCTGCAGAGTCCGGCGACAGGCAGCACACGCCTCACGGGCTGGCTTTTCAGGGCGGTAGGGATAGAGCGATTCAGGATGGGGAGTTTTGCTGTGTGGGTGTTGTTTTGAGGAAATATAGAAGAAATGAATATTTAAACGTGGGGAACTTGGTTGCTTTTGATATTTAGCTGTCCTAAAATAGATGGGGATAAAATAGTTGTACAGGGAGGTGTGCCGGATGACGAGGGATGAGGCGGAGCAGTATTTGTATTATGCGATGACAATTGGGGAGCAGCTTCTTTGCTGTGGTGCAGAGGTTGGGCGTGTTGAGGATACGATCCGTCGTATTTGTCTGGCTTATGGTGCTTCCCGGGCGGATGTTTTTTCGATTACGTCGAGTATTGTGACGACGATTTATGGTGAAGATTTCGGGATTTGTACGCAGACGCGGCGTGTGCCGGGGATGGCGAATGATCTGGGACGGTTGGATGATCTGAATCAGCTTTCCAGATTTATCTGTGAATTTCGACCGAAGCCGGAGGAGATTCAGAGGCGTTTGGATGTGATACGGAATAAGCAGGGGTATTCTTTCAGGACGCAGATTTTGATCTATGCGGTGATTTCCGGTTCGTTTTCTGTGTTTTTTGGCGGGGATCTTAATGATATGATTGCTTCGGCGCTGATTGGTATTGCGTTGAAGTTGTTTGAGGCTTTTGTGAAGCGGGGGGCGCTGAATTCGCTGCTTACGGTGCTTTTGTGTTGTGGAGCGGGTGGTGTTCTTTCCAATCTTACGGTTCTGATGGGACTGGGGCATCATGCGGATCTGATCAGTATTGGTAATATTATGCTGCTGATTCCGGGTATTGCGTTTACCAATTCGCTGCGAGATATGTTTTCCGGGGATACGATTACGGGGTTGATCCGGTGTATGGAGTCGATTTTGCTGGCGTTGGTTGTGGGCCTTGGTTTTACAGCGGCGAATCTGTTGTTCTGATGGGATTCAGGCGCAGTACTGTAACAGAGACAACGGTGTGTCCATGAATATGGAGGAAAAAATATGAGAGAGATCATACAGCTGATTGTATCCTTTACAGGATCCCTCGGTTTTGCAGCTTTATTTAATATACATGGAAAAAAACTCTGGTTCGCGGCTCTGGGTGGTTGTTTGTCCTGGGCGGTTTATCTGGCGGTGGAGTTTGTGACGCCGAGTCCTTATATCTGTGGGTTCTGGTCAACAGTGGCAATTACTTTGTATGCGGAGTGTATGGCGAGGGTTCACAAGACGCCGGTTACGGTTTTTCTGGTTTCTGCTACGATTCCACTGATTCCGGGAGCGGCATTGTATCGTACCATGAACTGGATGATGATGAGGGACTGGGCGAATTTTCAGAAGGATGGAATTTATACGATTCTTTTTGCAGCGAGCATGGCTGCGGGAATGACGTTGACGACCATTGCTTTTCGAATGGCGTGGCGGTGGATGTACAGACAGAGGCGGATGTGAATGTTCGCTTTGCTGGTTGGTTTATAAGAGAGCATACGGCAGAAATGAAGATTGCTGTATGCTTTTTTTTGTCACAGAAAATTATTCCGTAAGGTTTGTCACAGTATCTGGAAAAAAGAATGGCACCAGCATAGTAACAGCCGGTACATGAAAAGGAAATGCAACGATTATCATAACATTAAAGAGTGGTTATAAGAAAACAGTAAAAGTTACGGTTCGGCCGACAACGGTAAAAACAACAAAAATTTCCGGAATCCCGGGAAGAAAATGGTGAAGTGCAAAGTGACTGTAAAATAATAATATATCTTCTTTATATAACTGACAGGAAAGAGAAATCACCAACCGTCAGCTGTCAAGAAAAGCAGCAGTTGAGGGAATGGTACTTCTGAAAAATGAATGAAACCTGCTTCCACTGGAGAAGGGCAGCAAGGCTGCTCTTTACGGAATCGGCGCTTCCAAAACTATAAAAGGCGGTACGGGTTCTGGAGATGTAAATGAGCGTGATAAGGTAAGCATTTTCCAGGGAATGAAGATGCATTTCTCGGATTCTTTGAATATTATTCCACCACTCCTTTTGTAATGCCGGCAGGTGGCCCTATTGAGAAAACGGATGCAGATGTGGCATTTTATATTCTGAGCCGTGTGGCAGGAGAAGGCGCTGACCGTTACGATAAAGAGGGAGATTATTATCTTACGGAGACTGAGAAAAAACAGCTCAGTGATATCTGTTCTTTATATAAGCATGTAGTAGTTGCAGTGAATACAGGTGGTTTAGCGGATCTTTCCTTTATGGATGAATTTTCCAACATTGAGGCCCTTCTTCAGATCGTGCAGCCTGGAATGGAAAGCGGAAATGCTTTTGCGGATATCGTAAGTGGTGCAGCAACACCTTCCGGTAAACTGACTGATTCCTGGGCTTATAAATATGAGGATTATCCAAACAGTGAAAGTTTTTTCCATAATAATGGAAATGTGGATACGGAATATTATAAAGAAGGTCTTTATGTAGGTTACCGTTATTTTGACAGTTTTGATGTTCCGGTACGTTACGGATTCGGATATGGACTTTCCTATACGGATTTTGAGACAAAAGTAACTGGTGTTTCCTGTGCAGACGAAAAGGTTGTGATCGAGACAGAAACAGCCAATGTGGGAAATACATACAGTGGAAAAGAAGTTATTCAGATCTATGTGACCTGCCCGGCAGGAAAACTGGAAAAAGAATACCGTCGTCTTGTTGCGTTTGGAAAGACTGAAATCTTGGCTCCGGGAGAAAAAGAATCTCAGAAATTTGAGATCGCTCTGGACAGACTGACTTCCTACAGTGAAGAAAAAGCCGGCTGGGTGCTGGAAGCAGGAGATTATGTATTCTGGGCAGGAAACAGCCTGGCAGATAGCGTCCCATGTGGAGTCCTGAAGCTGGATGAAGAGGTTATTCTTACAAAAACCGACAACATCTGCCCGCTGAAAGAGGACCTGGATGAGCTGAAACAGGTTCCGGAAAAAATGCAGGAGAAATATAAAAAGCTCTATGCAGATGCAGAAGAAAAAAATCTTCCAGGCATTGTTCTGGCAGATGGCCCTGCAGGACTCCGACTGCTGAAACATTACATTGTACAGGATGGAAAAATCCTTCCTACAGATTTCAAAAACAGTGTAGAGGGTGGCTTCTTCTGCGAAAATGCTCCGAAAAAGCCGGGAGATGTTTACAATCAGTACTGTACTGCAATCCCGGTAGGAACTCTTCTTGCACAGAGCTGGAATGAAAAGCTTATTGAGGAGCTGGGCGAGATGATCGGCGGAGAGATGGAAGAATTTCATGTAACCTTATGGCTGGCGCCTGGTATGAACATTCACAGAAATCCTCTTTGTGGACGTAATTTTGAGTATTATTCTAAGGATCCGTTTCTTTCCGGAAAAATGGCTGCGGCTATGACAAAAGGTGTACAGAAAGTGCCTGGATGTGGAACAACCATCAAACATTATGCATGCAATAACCAGGAAGATAACCGTATGGGCTCCAACAGTATTTTAAGTGAGCGTACTCTTCGTGAGATTTACCTGAAAGGGTTTGAAATTGCGATTAAAGAATCTCAGCCAATGTTCATTATGACCAGCTATAACCTGATCAATGGAGTTCATGCCGCAAACTGCAATGACACCTGCACAAAGGCTGCACGTTGTGAGTGGGGATTTAAGGGCATGATTATGACAGACTGGACAACAACAGAGCATGGCTCGGACTGTACTGCATCCGGATGTATGCGCGCTGGAAATGACCTGGTAATGCCGGGAGCAGCAAGTGACCGTGAAAATATCAAAAAAGAACTGGACGAGGGAACACTTTCCCTGGATGACCTGAAAGCCTGCATCAGCAGAACGGTAGACATCATCTGGCAGTCCAATCAGTATGAGGGAGCAGTACCTTATAAGAAATAAATTCCCCGTTTACAAACCACCGGAAATGTGTTACGATTTTCCCATATAGAAAACTCGTGGAAGAAGAGAGTACATGTGTACACCACACTACAGGGAAATCCCCGGAGGACTTTTTGGCAGAAGGAGTTCCGAGACTGAGAGGGATGTGCAGGCGCAGATGGAAGATGGCTTCGGAGAGGCATTGCTGACCCGGTTTGAACGTGATAGACGAAATGCGAATGTCCCGTTTAATGGACACCGGCAGGCAGTGACAGGACCGCCTGTTATAGCGGAAGGGTATAGATCTTGCTGTACCTGATGAGGTTTTTGCCGCGAGGCAGGAGCGAACAGAAGTGGTAACACGGGTAATAACTCGTCTTCTCATATCGTTATGGTATGAGAAGACGTTTTTTATTTGACTGGATATGTTTCCGGTCAGTTATGAGTAAGCATGCAATTATTTTTTATATTATGGAGGAAAGAAAAATGGAAAAGCAGAGATATTATATCAGCACTGCCATTGCGTACACATCCGGTAAACCGCATATCGGAAATACTTATGAGGTTGTTCTTGCAGATGCCATCGCACGTTTTAAGAGACAGCAGGGTTATGACGTATATTTCCAGACAGGTACGGATGAGCATGGCCAGAAGATCGAGCTGAAGGCCGAGGAAGCTGGTGTTACACCGAAGGAATTCGTAGATAACGTTTCCGGTGAGATCAAACGTATCTGGGATCTGATGAACACATCCTATGACAAATTTATCCGTACAACAGATAAAGACCATGAAGAGCAGGTCAAAAAAATCTTCAAAAAAATGTATGCAAAGGGAGATATCTACAAGGGTCATTACGAAGGAATGTACTGTACACCATGTGAGTCTTTCTTCACAGAGTCCCAGCTTGTAGATGGCAAATGTCCGGACTGCGGACGTCCATGTGTACCGGCTAAAGAAGAGGCATATTTCTTCAAAATGAGCAAGTATGCAGACAAACTGATCGACTACATTAACACACATCCGGATTTCATTCAGCCGGAGTCCCGTAAAAACGAGATGATGAACAACTTCCTTCTTCCGGGTCTTCAGGATCTCTGTGTATCCAGAACATCCTTTAAATGGGGAATCCCGGTAGATTTTGATCCGAAGCATGTTGTATATGTATGGCTGGATGCCCTGACAAACTATATCACAGGTATCGGCTATGACTGCGACGGAAACAGCAGCGATAAATTCAACAAATACTGGCCGGCAGACCTTCACCTTATCGGAAAAGATATCATCCGTTTCCATACCATTTACTGGCCGATCTTCCTGATGTCTCTGGATCTTCCGCTTCCGAAACAGGTATTCGGACATCCGTGGCTTCTTCAGGGCGATGGAAAAATGAGTAAATCCAAAGGAAATGTAATTTACGCAGATGAACTTGTTGAGTTCTTTGGTGTAGATGCTGTCCGTTATTTCGTACTTCACGAGATGCCGTTTGAGAATGACGGTGTCATCACATGGGAGCTGATGGTTGAGAGACTGAATTCCGACCTTGCAAACACACTTGGAAATCTTGTAAACCGTACGATCTCCATGTCCAATAAATATTTCAACGGAATCGTTGAGAACAAGAATGTTACTGAGCCGGTTGATGAGGATCTTAAGAACTTTATCCTTCAGGTTCCGAAGAACGTTTCCGCAAAAATGGACAAACTTCGTGTTGCAGATGCTATCACAGAGGTATTCTCCCTGTTCAAACGCTGCAACAAATATATCGATGAGACAATGCCATGGGCACTTGCAAAGGATGAGACAAAACAGGATCGTCTTGCAACAGTTCTCTACAACCTGGTTGAGGGAATCTGCATCGGCGCATCTCTTCTGAAATCTTTTATGCCGCGTACAACAGAGCGTATTCTTGTACAGCTCAACGCAAACGAGAGAACTCTTGAGGATATGGAGCAGTTTGGCCTTTATCCGTCAGGAAACCGTGTAACTGACAAACCGGAGATCCTTTTTGCAAGACTTGACCTGAAAGAGGTTCTTGAAAAAGTTGAGAAGCTTCATCCGAAGAAAGAAGAGCCGAAGGAAGAGGTAAAAGAAGAGAAAGAGGAAACTAAAGATGTGATCGACATCGAGGCAAAACCGGAGATCACTTTTGATGATTTTGAGAAACTTCAGTTCCAGGTTGGTGAGATCATTGCCTGCGAGGAAGTTAAGAAATCCAGAAAACTTCTCTGCTCCCAGGTTAAGATCGGAAGTCAGGTTCGCCAGATCGTATCCGGAATCAAGGCTCACTATTCCGCAGAGGAAATGGTTGGCAAAAAAGTTATGGTCGTTACAAACCTGAAACCTGCCAAACTTGCAGGAATCCTCAGCGAAGGTATGATCCTTTGTGCAGAGGATGCAGATGGAAATCTTTCCCTGATGGTACCGGAGAAAGAGATGCCGGCAGGCGCTGAGATCTGCTAAATATGAAACTGAATCATTTTGATGAAAATGGCAATGCTGTTATGGTGGATGTGTCCAATAAACCGGACACTCACCGTACAGCGACAGCTACCGGTTCCATTCAGGTAAGCCCGGAGATCATGGCTGCGGTAAAAAGCGGAAATGTGAAAAAGGGCGATGTGCTTGGTGTGGCTCGTGTGGCGGGTATCATGGGTGTGAAGCGTACTTCTGACCTGATCCCCATGTGCCATCCACTTCCCATCCAGAAGTGTTCTGTGGATTTTGAGACGGACGAGGATGCGGGAGTGATCCGTGTGTTCTGTACGGTAAAAACAGAGGGGAAAACAGGCGTGGAGATGGAGGCGCTGACAGGTGTTCAGGTGGCGCTTTTGACCATTTATGATATGTGTAAGGCAATCGACAAACGCATGGTCATGTCTGATATCCATCTGGAAGAGAAAACAGGAGGAAAAAGCGGAGATTTCCGTTTTGAGGAAAAATGATAGACAGGTGCGGAAGAAATATTGATTATCTCAGGATTTCCGTAACTGACAGATGTAATTTGCGGTGTATTTATTGTATGCCGGAGGAGGGAGTGCAGCATGTGGAGCGCTCCCTCGTTTTGCAGGAAGAGGAAATTTTGAGGATCTGCCGGGTGATGGCAGAGTTGGGGATCCGAAAGATCAAGCTGACTGGCGGGGAACCGCTGGTGAGGCCGCGGATGCCCAAGCTTGTGGAAAAACTGAAAAGTATGCCGGGGATCGAGAAGGTGACTCTGACTACAAATGGTGTGCTTCTGAAAGATCAGATGAAAGATTTTGCCCGGGCAGGGCTGAATGGATTGAATATCAGTCTGGATACGCTGGATGAGGCCTGCAGCAGGCAGATCACCAGGCGGGATGAACTGGGACGGACCCTTGAGGGGATTTCAGAAGCGCTGAAGTATCCGGAGATTTCACTGAAGATTAACTGTGTGCCTCTTGGGATTCCGGATCAGGATCTTTGTAAGGTGGCGTTTCTGGCCAGGGACCATAAGGTGCATGTGCGGTTTATTGAGATGATGCCTATTGGAATGGGAAAAGAATTTCATGGGGTGTCGGAGGAGGAACTGCTTGGGATCCTCGGGGAAAAACTTCCGCGGTTTTCGCCGTATGTGGGGGAGCCCCTTGGAAATGGCCCGTGCCATTATTATGATGTGGATGGTTTTTCCGGGAAGATCGGGTTTATCAGTGCGGTGAGCCATAAGTTCTGCGGGGAGTGTAACCGTATCCGGCTGACTTCCCAGGGGTTTTTGAAGACGTGTCTGCAGTATGCGGCGGGGCGGGATCTTCGGGCTGTGATCCGTGGTGGTGGCTCGGATGAGGAGCTGAAGGCTGTGATCCTGGAGGCTCTGGCGGAGAAACCGGACGGGCATGCTTTTGGCGGAGGCCTGGAGAAACAGAAGGATGATAAGACGGAGAAGCTTTGTATGGCTCAGATCGGAGGGTAAGTGATGAAGAGAGTTGCGGTGATTACTTCTAGTGATAAGGGTTATAAAGGGGAGCGTGAAGATCTTAGTGGGCCGGCTGTGAAGGAGATTGTGGAGGCAGCCGGGTACGTGGTTGTTTCTATGGATGTTTTGCCAGATGACCGTGGGATGCTTGGTGCCCGGATGGCTGAGATTGCGGATCAGGGTCTGGCGGAGCTGATTTTGACTACGGGTGGTACCGGGTTTTCCAAAAGGGATGTGACGCCGGAGGCTACGGAGGACGTGATCGAGCGGCGTGTGCCGGGGATTCCGGAGGCGATGCGGGCGTTTAGTTTGACGATTACTAAGAGGGCGATGTTGAGTCGGGGGACGGCTGGGATTCGGAAGGGGACGTTGATCGTTAATTTGCCGGGGAGTCCTAAGGCTGTTAAGGAGTGTCTTGAGGTTATTATTGAGACGTTGGGGCATGGGATTGAGATTTTGACCGGTGAGGCTGGTGAGTGTGGACGGTAGTGTCGATAAGGTGTTAACAAGCGGACGGCCCACGAAGTCATGGCCGTTCCACTGACACGCTGCGTGCCCTGTTCGGCTGCGTCGCTGGTTTGCTACCACGAGCGCAAACTCGCCTGCGGCTCAGACAGAGCGCACGTGGCAGCAGCTATACTCGCCTCTCGACGGGCACTCCGCTAACGTCAGCGGAACGGCCATGACTTCGTGGGCCTGGTGGTTGAGAGTGGTACGCTTTATTGGATATATTGTTAGTTTAATGAACGGACGCCCAACGGAGGCAGGGCCAGTACGGTGACACGCTGTGCGGCCTGTTCGGCTGCGTCGCTGGTTTGCTGCCATTCGCGCCAACTCGCTGGAGACAGAGGACATTCGGAATCCGCTTTGCTACTTCCTCATGAATACAAGCAGCTTATGCTGCTTGTATTCAAACAGGCGCTCGGTGGCAGCAGCTATACTCGCCTCTCGACGGCCGCTCCGCTAACGTCACCGTACTGGCCCTGCCTCCGTTGGGCTGGTTGTTGAATGTGGTACGGTTTGTCGCATGTGTTGTAGGTTTTGCCGGATGTGCTGATTGGTGGAAATTAATATTACTGGTGTGATATATAGGAACAAATTTGGTAACGATGTGTAATTAATAGGAGTTTGTTATGGGAAAAGTACTTGCGGTTTGTATCAGTGAGATGAAGGGGACTCAGAAGAGGAATGTGGGGTCTGCGGTTTTTGTGGAGGACTGGGGGCTTGAGGGGGATGCTCATGCTGGGAAGTGGCACCGGCAGGTGAGTCTTCTTTCCAGTGAAAAGATCGATGCGTTCCGTGCAAAGGGCGCAGAGGTTGAGGATGGTGCTTTTGGTGAGAATCTGGTTGTGGAGGGGATTGATTTTGCGAAACTTCCGGTTGGTACCAGATTTCGCTGTGGCGAGGTTGTGCTGGAGCTGACTCAGATTGGGAAGGAGTGCCACAATGGCTGTGCCATTTTCCAGAAGATGGGTGAGTGCATCATGCCACGGGAAGGTGTGTTTACAAGAGTGCTGAAAGGTGGAAAAGTTTCTGTCGGTGACGAGATGACTGTGGATAAAGCTATGATTTTTGATACCCATGCCCATTATGATGATGAGGCTTTTGACGAGGATCGGTTTGAGATGCTTGAGAGTATGCAGGAGAACGGGATCGGGCATATTGTGGATGTGTGTGCTTCCGTGGGACATTTTGACCGGGTTTATGATTTGGTGGAAAAGTATCCGTTTGTTTATGGTGCAGTGGGGGTTCATCCGGATGATGCGGATAAGGTAGATGCAGCTGTTCTGGATGAGATCCGAAAATATTGCGACATGGAAAAGACAGTAGCCGTAGGCGAGATCGGCCTGGATTATTACTGGCATAAGGAGAGGGAAGAGCACCTTCTTCAGCAGAAAGTATTCCGCCAGCAGATGGACATCGCCCGTGAAAAGAAGCTCCCATTTATGATCCATAGTCGGGATGCAGCGGAGGATACGCTGAATATTGTGAGAGAGTATATGAAGGATGGAATGTATGGCGGAGTTATCCATTGCTTTTCCTATAGTAAGGAGATTGCAAGGGAGTATCTGAATATGGGGCTTTGCCTGGGAATCGGTGGTGTGGTTACATTTAAGAATTCCAGGAAGCTGAAAGAAGTAGTGGAATACGCACCCTTAAACCAGATTCTTCTGGAAACCGACTGTCCGTATATGGCACCTGTGCCAAACCGTGGGAAACGTAACAGTTCGCTGTATCTGCCGGAGGTTGTGAAGACGATTGCAGAGATTAAGGGTATCAGCTGCGAGGAGGTTGTGGCTGTGACGGAGAGTAATGCAATGAAGGTGTTGAATTTGATATAGAAATGAGAAAAAACCAGCTGGCCTGAAAGTTTTGTTTCGGGTTGGCTGGTTTTTTCTTTGATCCAAAATGGGGCTATTAAAATAATTTGGCTATTAATACTTTAAATTTACATTCCAAAATGTAAATTTATTATAATATAATATGGAGTAAAAATAAATATAAAAATTATTTTTTTAACGAGAAGAAACCATTAAAATATTATTAGTAATTGACAATGAATGAAGTCCAGCTAATAAATGTCAATAGTTAAATGAAAAAAATTGCTCTTATTTTCTGGCTAAAAAAGGGTAGACGTCCCCCTTGGTGAAAATATCGTTCTTTTGAAAGATATTGATTCGTT
>NZ_JAHLPQ010000029.1:0-39379 GCF_018917985.1 Blautia sp. MSJ-36
AGAACTCAAACGACTGGTAGAAAACTCCAACGAATAATCAATTATATGTGAATTGTCAAGGTACTCCGACTGCTGAAAAGTAGTCGGATATTTTTCTGGTAATACCTGAAAATTAAGCGCTTACTAATGAATATCCTAAACTTGCCAAAAGACAGAGGTTATTTACAAGTACTTTTCAGAACTTTTATCCAGAACAATCTGTTAAATTTATTAGTTTTACGGCGAATTCTAGGGCTCCTATTAGCGAAAAAGAAGGCGGTTTAAAGGGAAGCGAAAATACCTCTCGAGGAAGATCACTATTATTTTTATGTGCAGCACTTAGTATAGCTGGTATTTTAGGAAGAAATGTTCCGGTATATATTCCTGAAAATGGATTTATAGGACTTAATATTCCGTTGACGGGAGGAAGAAAAGGAACATGTAGTACACGTACCACTCATCCGTACTTTTTGCGACAATTTAACGACGTCTTAAAGCAAGTAGGAATACAAAATACTATTATAAATTTTTTTGCTTATAATACTAAAAGAGAGATTGTACAGCAGGTTAAAGATACCAATGCATTTAAAAGTTGTTATGCAGATACGATTTCATGTTCACATCCTTGTTTAGCACGGTACAATAAAAATGGTTCAAAAGAATATCCTATAAATTGTGGATATTGTTATCCCTGTTTGATTCGTAAGAGTTCACTTTTGGATATAGACGAGATAAAAAAATATTCCTATAAGGGAGAAGCTTATGAGTTCCTTATGGCATATGAAGAAAGTGAAAAAAGTGCTGATTTAAGAGCAGTACTTGGAAGTATTTATCGTTGCAAACATTCTTCAGATAAAGAATTAAAAAGAGATATTAGGTGTGTCGGAGAATTAACAGAAGAGGAAGTTGGAAAATTTTTAGTTTTATATAAGAAAAGTATAGATGATTTGGTACAATTATTTTCTGGAGATCAGAGGATGAAGGAGTATCTTGGGGTATGATTCAACATCTTATTGATACACACTTCCATTTGGATCATTACAAGGATCATCAGGAAATATATGCTGGAATTAATGAAAAAAAACAATATACATTGTGTATGACGAACTCACCTGGAGTCTATATGTCTTGCAAACGCATGTATCCAGAAACAAAATACTTGAAATTTGCACTTGGTTTCCATCCACAGGAGACATCATTAAATGATACAGATTTTTATAGTTTTATACAATTAATCAATGAAACCAATTATGTAGGAGAAGTTGGACTTGATTTCTCAAAAAAAAGTTATATTTCGTGTAATAAACAATGTATATATTTTGAGAAAATTGCAAAAGTGTGTGCAGAAAAGAATAAATTGATGTCTGTGCATCTTAGAAGAGCGGAAAAAGAAGCAATATCTATTTTAAAAGAGTATCGTCCTCGTAGGTGTATTATTCATTGGTTTAATGGGAGCAGAGAGCAATTGCAACAATTACTGGATATAGGCTGCTATTTTTCGCTCAATTCTAATATGGTAACAAATGAAAAAAGCAAAGAAAAATTGTATTTGATACCAAAAACAAGAATACTGATTGAAAGTGATGGACCGTTCACAAAGATTGATGGGAAAAAGTACACATTTAATAATTTGATAAAAATATATGAGTTAGTTGCACGGTATTATAATGAACCAGACATTATTAAGATTGTTCATGATAATTTTCGAGATGTTCTTTCAAAATGATGTTTAATTGCAAAGTTAGAGGGTGATTTTATGGCAATACGATCAGTAGAATATCTGCAAAGTCTTGTGCGAGAGCTTGCAAAGCTTCCGGACGAGACGGAGTGGGTAGAATTTAAATGTAATAACAAGCAACCGCAGATGATTGGCGAATATATTTCTGCTCTCAGTAATTCAGCTGCGTTGTGCGAACGACCGAAAGCATATTTAGTTTGGGGCGTGGATGACACAACACATAAAATTGTTGGAACTGAATTTCAGTATCGTAAAATGAAAAAGGGAAATGAGGAATTGGAAGCATGGCTTTCCAGAATGCTTTCACCAAGAATTAATTTCCGATTTTTTGAGGTCCCGATGGATGAAGGAATGGTTGTGCTGATGGAGATTCCTTGTGCAGAAAAACAGCCGGTACAGTTCGCTGGTGGGGAATTTATAAGAATTGGAACGAACAAAAAGAATTTAAAAGAGTATCCTGACAAAGAAAGAGAATTATGGAGAACATTCGATTCTACACCATATGAACTTCGAATTGCGATGGGAAATTTAGATGAAGATGAAATGGTGTTATTATTGGATTACTCAAAGTATTATGATAAACTGGAAATGCCAATTCCGAGAAATCGGGATAAAGTATTGGAAGATTTACAGCATGAAAAGTTCATAAAGAGAAATGATGCTGGTACATGGGATATCACAAATATGGGAGCATTGATGATCGCAAAGGATTTGAAGAAATTTGAATCTTTGCATAGAAGAACTGTGAGGGTGATATGGTATAAGGAGAATTCCAGACTGGATGCTATCAGAGAAAAAGAGTTCTGTGCGGGCTATGCATTTTCGCATGAAGAAATCGTGCAGTATATTATGACAATTATTCCGCAGGAAGAGGTTATTGTAGAAGCAACAAGGAAATCTGTTGTCAGTTTCCCGGAAATTGCTATCCGTGAGTTGTTGGCAAATGCTATGATACATCAGGATCTGCAGCAAAGAGGTACAAATCCGATGGTAGAAGTGTTTAAAAATCGAATTGAATTTTCAAATGCTGGTGCACCCCTGGTAGCAATTGAAAGAATTGTAGATTCGGTGCCGGTGTCCAGAAATGAAAATATTGCCGGATTTATGCATAAATGTGGTATCTGTGAGGAACGTGGCAGTGGATATGATAAGATTGTTGAAGCAACCGGCAAAAATGAATTACTTGCACCGAGGATTGAAAATCAAAACAATCAATTTACAAAAGCAATATTGTTTGCGAAAGTACCGTTTGAATTAACCACGAAAGAAGATCGGATGCGTACTTGTTATATGCAGGCATGTCTGGCATATGTCAATTTTGAGGGGATTTCTAACTCAGATATTCGAAAAATATTTGGATTAGGAGAAAAAGAGAAAGCGAAAGCATCTCGACTTCTTACCAGTGCTGTTGACGGAGGCTATATTAAAGTAATGGATCCGGATACTGCACCAAGGTATAAAAAGTATATTCCATATTGGGCATAATTTAAGTTTCGCTAAGTTTCACTTATATAGGTGTCTGAGGAAAATTTAATAGAAAAAACATGAAAAAGGCACTGAAAACCCCTGAATTATTGGTTTTACAGTGCCTTCTCTTTGACTAACGAGAAAAAACATAATAAATTTAAGTTTTGCTAAGTTTCACTAAGTTCAGCATTAACAGATCGCCACTGCCTTTTCGGCTCAAATTTTCCACACCCATCACAGGTCTGCGGCCAGTTGATTTTCCACTCAAAATACTCATCTCTGGTAATCTCACCGGATTTCAGTTCTTCTTTTCTGAGAACCCATTCTTTCATAAAATCATTGAGAACTCCATAATTGAACCACATACCAACAGGTGGATGAGCAGGCCAGTTGTCAGAGTTATGGTAACGGACTGCGGTATCTTCGCTGGAATTGCATTTCTCTCCGGGATAAGTTTCTAACTGAAAGAGATTGATAGCTGCCGGATTAAATTCATCAATCCAGAACAGGATTTCCATAAGTTCAGAAGCATCCATAGTAGTAGGTTCATGCAGTGCCAGTGGATTTACGTCCAGAATCTTAGCCATTTCAGTTACCAGATCTTTACGGGGAACCCTGTAATTCGTTTCGTATTGGGCAAGGCGGTTTGCACCTTTATCGCCCCAGCCGAGGGCAGCTCCAAGTTCTGCCTGTGTCATATTCCGGAATGTCCGGATTTTTTTTATTTTATCACCGATTGTCATACCAAATTTCCAACTTTCTTTTTGATAAATCCATTTTACTACCAAAAACAAGGAATGTAAACAGAAAGATTCGCATTGAAGCGAACAAAACGCTTGACATTCGCATGAAAGCGAATTAAAATAGCGGTACAATAAAGGTTCGCATGAAAGCGAATGTACGGATGAGGATAAATACATTTTGCAAATTATTGCAAAATTAGGTTGGTAAAATCATTCTGTCAGGCTTTATTAGTGAGAGGATTTTTTTGAAGAGAACAACATTTTTGTGTTTCTAGGATGTAATAAGTGAAAGGATATTCAAAAAACTCTCTTTTGTACCTTGAAAACTGCATGAGCTGTATAATCTGATTCCACAGATGCCATAACCCTGTAAATGATTTTACTGGCGAGCGTCGAAGATACTCCGGAAACGGCTGGTAAGTTTGCGAAGAAGCTGCCAGCATTCAGAAATATTCTGATAGAGGTTGGACGTAACGCTGACAACAGATTATACGAATGGAAGCCAACACGCCGAACAGAATATGCAATGCCATAGTAATAGATAAAATTTGAGAACAAAATGCGAAAGGTAAGGTGATGTGATTGAGAAAATTGTAGGTATAGGACGACTTATACAAAGAATATGTTGGAAAAGAGGTGAGCATCATGGTGAATCAGTCAGTAATAGATTCCAGTGTTAATCTGGAGCAGTTAAAGGACATTGAAGATTTAATTCCTGATATGGATAAAGCTATTTTTGAAAAAGTGGAAACTTTTCTGGATAAATCTGGCGATCAGCCGTATGCTCACATGAATGAAGGGTATGTGGTAGTCGTGGAAATGACAGGAGAAATGGATGCTACAGATGCGATCAGTGATTATCTAAGAAAAAGAACGGAGTTGATGTATTAGATGCAAGTCTTGAAAAAATATCTTGCGAAGCTACAGATGTTATGTTAATGTGAAGTCAGGGAAAATGAACGTGATACATGGTTTCTGACTTCAAATTCAATGGAATAAGTAAGTTGGGAGCGATGTAAAATGGAACAGATGCAAATGAATATGACAGATATGTACGATGCTGCATTGTATCTTCGGTTATCGAAAGATGATATGGAAGAGGGCGGTGCGAAGTCAGAGAGCAACAGCATTGCAAATCAGAGAGAGTTACTTCGGAGCTTTGTAAAAAGCCAGCCGGATATTCAGATCTTTGATATATATGTGGATGACGGATACTCAGGAGGAAATTTTGACCGACCTGAGTTTAAACGAATGACAACTGATATAGAAGCTGGAAAAGTAAACTGTGTGATTGTAAAAGACTTATCCAGATTCGGAAGAGAGTATATAGAAGCCGGGCGATGGATCGAAAAGACCTACCCGGCTTTAAATGTGCGTTTTATTTCAGTTACAGACCAGTTCGACAGTAAAACAGCAGATTTTTCAGAGAAGTCATTTGTAGTTCCAATTAAAAATTTTGTAAATGAAAGTTATTGCCGGGACATTTCTGGTAAAGTACGGAGCCATCAGAAAATCAAACGTGAAAAAGGTGAATTCATTGGAGCGTTTGCCCCGTATGGTTACTGCAAAGCTCCGGAGAATAAGAACTGTCTGGTGATTGATTCTTATGCAGCGGATATTGTAAGAAAAATATTTTCATGGAAAATTGATGGGTTCAGTCTTGGAGCAATCGCAGAAAAATTGAATGTACGTCATGTGCAGTCACCAAAAGAATATAAAAAGGCCAATGGTGAAAATTACAATTCCGGATTCCATAGTTCAGACACACCGAAATGGTCAGCAGTGCAGATAAAAAGGATTCTGACCAACGAGGTCTACATTGGAAACATGGTACAGGGTAAGCAGGAACGAATCAGCTATAAGGTAAAGCAACGTCTGGATAGGCCAGAATCAGAGTGGGTGAAAGTAGAAAATACGCATTCGGCGATTATCCGGCAGAATGATTTTGATGTGGTGCAAAAGTTACTTCAGTATGATGGCAGAGCATCGAAAACATCGGACAGTGCAAACCTTTTTTCGGGTTTTGTATTTTGTGGAGATTGCCATACACCGATGATACGCAGGGTAAATCAATATAAGGGGAAGAAAAAAGCCTTTTATATTTGCCAGACAAAAAATAAAGGTGGAGATTGCACTAGACATAGTATTCCGGAAGAGGTGCTGAAAAGAATTGTATTGAAAGAGATTCAGGCATATACGGCACTTTTTATAGACTATCAGATGATTATGGAAGAACTTTGTGAGATGCAAGTCAGTTACGATCAGGTAATTGGTTATGATACACAGATTAGCAAATTGAAGGAAGAATATAACCGCTATTACAGCCTGAAAGTATCTTTGGGTGATGACTTGAAAGAGGGATTGATCAGCAAAGAGGAGTTCGATGATTTTCGGGAAAGTTACGGAAGAAAATGTGAAGAACTGGAGCAGATGATTGAAAACCAGAAAAAACTGGTAAAGCAAATGTTTGAGGATGGAGTGTCTGCAATTGTTCAATTGGAGGACTGGAAGAAATCACTGGAAATCAAAGAACTGGATCGCACATTGCTGGCACTGACCGTAGATAAAATTTATATTTATGAAAATAAGCAAATTAAAATTCACATCCGTTATCAGGATATGATTGAGAAAATGAAAGTCATAAGACGGTTTTATGCGGAACACCGGACAGAGTGCAGGAAAGAGGCGAGATAAATGGCAAGGACAGCAAAAAGATATAAGAAAAACACAGAGAAGAAAGTTTCTGGTATTCCGGTATGTATGGCTGCAGTTTATGCCAGATTATCCGTAGATAGTGATGAAAAAAAGTCAGAATCTATTGAAACACAGGTTACGCTGATAAAAGAATTCATTCAGAAGCACAATGAAAATCCAGACAGAGAGTATGAGATTGCTGTATATGATATTTATTCTGATTTGGGAAAAACCGGAACAAATTTTGACAGACCGGGATTTGAACGGATGATGAATGATGTCAGGGCAGGTAAAATAAATGGTATTCTGGTAAAGGATTTCTCACGATTTGGAAGAAATTATATCGAAACCGGAAATTATTTGGAAAAGATCCTCCCTTTTATGAAAGTGCGGTTTGTTTCTGTATGTGACAACTATGACTCCTATGCACCTGATGCCAAGAATCAGGAATTATCCATGAATATCAAGAATCTGGTGAATGATGCTTATGCGAAAGACATTTCTGCAAAAGAACGGGCAGCGAAACGTATTGCACAGAAAAATGGTGAGTATGTGGGATCTACAGCTCCATATGGATATTGTGTGGAAAAGATAAATGGAATTTATAAGTTGATGGTGGAAGCGGAAGCTGCAAAGATTGTCCGCAGGATTTTTGAAGAATATGCTTCGGGAGATGGTATACAGAGCATTATTGACAGGCTGTTTGAGGATAGGGTACATCGGATTTCAGATTATAACCAATATCATCATGTGTACTGTCAGGACGGAGAGAACCTTCATCAGTGGGGAAATTCTTCGATACGTGCAGTGCTGAACCGGAATAATTATTATGGAGATCTGGTTCAGAGAAAATATGAATCCAGATTTCAAAGAGGTGAAAAATGGTGTGATATACTGGATGAAAGCCAGTGGATTATTACGCCAAATGCCCATGAGCCGATTATCAGCCGAGAACTGTTTGACAAAGCACAAGTCAGGTTAAAAGCAGCACAACAGAAAACAACAAAAACTACGGCAGGATGGGAAGAGGATGAAAGAGCATTTTATAATGTATTCTATTGTGGAGACTGCAAGCGGAAAATGTGTACACGCAGATACAGAGGCAATGTGTATTATTTTTGCAACGCTGCTCAGTATCGGGATGAAAGGAAATGTAGTCATAAATCTATCTCTGAAGAAAAATTGCAGAAAATTGTCCGCTCGGAGCTGACCAGACAGTTTCAGTTATCTGGCTTACGGAAAAAGGATATGTCTGCTATAAGCAGTGCGGTATTTCTTTCCAAAATCAAAGAAGTTCAAACAGAAATCAGAAAATTGGATGTAGATATGGAAAAACGTTCAGAAAAACTGGCACAGGCATTTATGCAATATAAAGAGGGGGAACTTTCCAAAGAAGCCTATATAGAAATGAAAGATGACCGTAATAGCTGGAAAGAGTTCTGCGAAGAGAGAAAGAAGTTTTTAGAGCAAACCATACGAAAGCTGGAAAAACAGCAGAAAGAAGAAGCCAGATTTTTACGAAGTCTGCTGGAATTGGATGGGACAACCAGAATCAATGCGGAACTTGCAGAGGGCTTGGTTGAAAGTATGTATCTGTATGGTGATGGCAGACTGGAAATTAATTTCGGGTTTAAGGGGGCGGTAGAACATGAGTGATCAGAAACTGATTATTGGATATTACCGTCTTTCCATGGAAGATGACTCAGAGGGAGAAAGTAACAGCATTATTAATCAGAGAAAACTGGTAAAAGATTATATTTCCAATATTCCGGAACTGGATTCTATGCCATTTCAGGAGTTCTACGACGATGGATATTCTGGTTCTAGTATGGAGCGTCCAGCAATTAAGCAGGTTTTGGAGCTTGCCAGAGAGAACAAAGTGCAGTGCATTGTGGTAAAAGATTTTTCACGTTTTGCCAGAAACTATATTGAGATGGGAACTTATCTGGAGCAGATTTTTCCATTTCTGGGAGTACGATTCATTTCTATTTCAGACCGATATGATTCTAAAGATTATAAAGGAAAGAGTTCAGACATCGAAGTACAGTTTAAAGGATTGATCGCAGACTTCTATGTGAAAGATCAGTCTGTAAAGGTAAAGGCAGCAGTCAGCACCAGACGGGGAAAAGGTGAGTATTGTTGTGGTTCTGCACCTTATGGGTATCGAATCAATCCAGAAAATAAGAAAGAACTGGTGATTGTAGAGGACGAAGCGGAAGTGATTCGCAGAGTATTTGAACTGACCAATCAGCGATATTCCAAGATGGAGATTTGTAAGTTATTCAATGAAGAGGGGGTATTGACTCCCTTGCAGTCTATGAGCAGACGACAGAAATCAGACAGCAAGAAAGCTACATCAAGAGGATTGCAGTGGACGAGTGATATGATACGGAAGATTGTGGATGATAAGACTTATATAGGCTGTATGGTCTATGGAAAGACAAAGATTCCAGAACCAGGGACAGGGAAAGAAGTATCAGTGCCAAGAAATCAGTGGAAAGTGATGGAAAATCACCATGAGCCGATTGTATCAAAAGACATCTTTGAGAAAGCACAGTCCCTGCAGATCAGATACACTAAAAAAAGCAAATTTGACAGGGAGATAACACTATTAGGTGGCTATGTGAAGTGTGGAAATTGTCATAGAAGTCTGACTTCAAGCAGTCCGGTTCATGGTCATATTCTTTATAGCTGTGCTTACAGTAAAGGAAAAGAAGATACAGGGTGTTTTGCCGGGAAAGCGGATAACAAAATGCTAGAGCATATCGTACTGGCAGAAATAAAGGCATATTTACGCCAGAATATCAGCCAGGAACAGATGCAGCAATCTATGAGAAAACAGCATGAGGACAGTATAGAAGCCTATAAGACGGAAAGTGCAGACTGTGAAAAACGTCAGGAGCAGATAAAGATTCAGAACCGCCAGAACTATGAGAAGTATCATGAGGGACAGATGAATCAGAAACAGTTCATGGAAGCAAAGAAGCAGTTGGAAGAAGAAAGAGAACGACTGCAGAAACGTGTACAGGAACTGGATGAACTGATAAACGGAGAGAAAGAAATTCTGATGAAAAAAAATGTTCCGGTGGAGCAGATGTTGAAGTATTTAGGCTATGAGAAGTTGACACGAGAAATGCTGGAAGAATATGTGCAGGGAATATATGTGTATGATGACGGGAGAGTGGAGGTGGAGTGGAAATTTAGTAAAGATATTGCAAAGTAGTAGTAGTATTTATTATAATGAAGGAAATGATTAGGTTTGTTGAAAGAGTATATGTAGAAGGTATAGGTGGAATATGCAAAAAATAGAAATTAAATATTTGGGACCAGTACAAGAACTGGAAATGGATATAAAAGATTTTAATTTACTTATAGGTGAACAAGCTACAGGAAAAAGTACTGTGGCAAAAGCTATATATTTTTTTAGAATCATAAAATCTACTTTGACGGACTATTTGTGTCAAGTGTACGATACAGCATTATACAATGGCAATGATGTTAGTGATGGGTTTAATAAAGTGTTAAAGAAAGAGTTAAAATCAATTTTCATTTCTTTATTTGGATATAGTTGGGATTTAGATAAACGATTATATTTAAAATATGAATATGCATCGGGGATATGGATTGATGTAAAATTGAATAAAAACGGAAAACGAAAATATATAAGTGTTCGTTATTCGCCTAAATTAACACAAACGCTAAAAGACTTAGAAAAAGAAGCATTAGAACTTTTCGAGCAAAAGCCAGAAACCACAATTATTAGTTTGGCATATGCAAGTAAGGAAAGACTTCGCAATTATGATAATTTTAAAAACAGTGTAAATAAGATTTTTGATGATTATAAAGAAACCTACTATATCCCTGCTGGACGTAGTATGCTGACTTTATTAGTCAACAATAGATCGTTATTAGAAAATGATAATTTGGATTTGATAACAAGGCAATTTATGCAGGTTATTGATAATATTCATAGAGTTTTTGAGGATGGAATTAGAAATGTTCATAAACGCTATCCTGACGGCGAACGAAGATTTGATGTAACTAAAACAGCGGAAATGTTAATTTCAGATTTGAAAGGCGATTATCTTTATAATGCAGGAAAAGAATATATTGTTGTTGAGGATGAAGGGGAACATAGTGAAAAAATACCAATTAATTTCGCATCATCTGGTCAGCAAGAGGTTTTATGGTTACTTAATCAACTGTATATTTTAATGTTAAAAAAGGAAAAAGCATTTGTAATTATTGAAGAACCAGAAGCACATTTGTATCCAAGCTTACAAAGTAAGGTAGTGGAATTTATTTCATATTTTGCGAATATTAACAATAGCTCAATCTTGATTACAACACACAGTCCGTATATTTTAACATCGGTCAACACGTTGTATTGTGCTGGGAAGGTGATTGAGAAGAATTCTACGTATTCAAAAAAAGTATATGACATAATTGATAGTAATTGCGAGATTGATCCACAAAAAGTTACAGCATTAAAAATCAATAAAGATAAAAGTATTTTAAACTTAATTAATGAGGAACTTCAAGAATTAAATACGGAAATGATTGATGAAATTTCTGACAGCGTAAATGAAAAATATATGGAATTATATTATTTGCTAATGTCAGAAAATGATGTGCTGTAAGGAGAAGCAAATGGCGAAAAAAAATAAATACAAGGAAAATAAGAAAAAGGAGCCAAATAAATTAGCATTAGGAAAATATACGGATAATTTTGAGTGCTTAAAAAATGGAGAAAAAAGAACGCTAAAAGATTCAAAGTCTGATAAAAATTCAATTATGCCAATAGAGGTTTGTGATGAAGAAGTATATTTGACAGAGCCAGATGGAAAATTGATACCTAATATACAAGATCAACAAAAGTGTGATTTTTTAATATATTGTCAAAAGGTATTGCAAACATGTTTTATAGAACTTAAAGGTGCAAATATATCTGTTAAAGAGGGCTATAATCCGTATGACCAAATTATTGACACAATTAAGTTCTTGAAAAAAGATGATGACTTAAAAGTGATAGTTGCGAATAATATTGAAAAGCATGCTTTTATTGTTTCTCCTGGACGACAAAAAATACCTAAAGGTATAGAAACAAAAGAAAGAGCATTATGGCAGCAGCTTATACAAAGTGGAGACAATAAAAGAAAAATACTGGAGCTTATTCATTATGTTAAGGTAACAAAGTCCGATAGATATAGTAATAATGGGCAAGTAATTTGTTCGCCTAAATCACCGGTACAAATACCTTTTCAGAATTAGGAATAATTCTAGCAATGACGTAACATCCTCCCCACCAACTTTGTGACAATTATATAACGTCCTCTATACAGAGATATGCGGTTTTAAGCCATTTTCGTGGCAAAAAAGCCGCATATTTTTTGTAGCAATGACTTGACATCCTCGGGACGACTCTGTTTGGAAAGTAGTCTGCCAGATTAAAATATTGTATTTATAGAAAAATATGCTATGATATATACACCATGTGTGTATGTAGAGGCAGAATAAATATGGAAATAAAAGAATTACGCGAAAGCACAGGAATGAACAGAAAAGAATTTTGTGAGTACTTTGAAATTCCCTACAGAATTGTAACAGAATGGGAAAGGGGAACAAGAAAAATGCCAGGATTCTTATTCTAAAATGTGGACTGCGGGGAAATCGTGATGAAGAAAAAATTAATTAAGCCATTTGCAATACTGCTGGCTGTCTTTCTGGGATCACTGGAGGTGGGATGGCGTTTTTTTAATATGGTGGTCTGCTGCAAAAGAGGAGAGCACAAAAAGGAAAGAAAGAAATGGTTTGAACTGTCTCATATCAGGGAGAATCATCCCAGGAATGGTTATGCAAGAGAATATAATGAGAGTAAGGCCTGGTGCCTTGAACAGAAGATGCAGAACTGTTATATCAAAAGCATTGACGGATTAAAACTGCATGCATTATACCTGCCGACAGAATATGCAAAACGGATTGTCATATTAAGCCATGGATATCGTGGCAGCCGTTTTGGCACATTGTCATTCATGGCAAAATATCTGCATGAACATCAGTGTGATGTCCTGTTTATAGAACATCGCTGCTGCGGCGACAGCGAGGGAAAATATATTACCTTTGGAGCAAAAGAACAATGGGATGTGCAGCAATGGGCAGTCTATGTATCTGAACGAAACAAAGAGAAGCTTCCAATTTATCTGTATGGACAGTCCATGGGGGCGGCTGCTGTACTGATGGCAGCAGGACATACACTCCCGGCGGAGGTAAAAGGCCTGATCGCGGACTGTGGTTTTCAGTCTATGGAAGGACAGATGCGTGATATGGCAGCTAACTGGTTCCATTTGCATCATATTCCACTGCTTCTGATGGAACTGGACTGGTTCTGTTCTCTTCTGGCAGGATTTCATATGAAAGATGCAGATACTGCCGAAGCTATGAAAAAAAATACAAGACCGGTTCTCTTTTTCCATGGAGAAAAGGACACCTATGTGTATCCGAATAACTCTTTTCAGAATTATATGCTCTGCAGGGCAGAGAAGGAACTGGTGATCATACCGGGAGCACGGCATCTGTGCAGTGCCTATGTGGATCCGGAACTGTATCAGCGCAAGATGATGGAATTCTTTGAGAAATACGATTAAACGGACATAAAAAATCCTGACCGGGATTTATCAGACATAGTACATAGCAGAAATACACCTTTGAACTGTTATGTTAAATGTATGATAAGTCCCGGTCATTTTTTTGTAAAGTGTTCATTAAGTCCTGGGGGTACTGGTATTTCCTGAGAAGATATGATATTTTTTCACCTGAAGCATATATACAATGTTTTCTGTCTCGGATAAAGAAGAAAAACGGGACAATGGAGGTTATCTATTATATGAGAAATTATTATCCTTTGACGGCAGCTCAGAAGATGCATCATAACTGGATCATGGATTATGGTACACAGCAGGTATCCGGTGTAAGTGTTGTGGCTTCTGTACAGGCAGAACTGGATTTTGGATTATTAAAAAAATGTATTCAGATGGAAACAGAGCGTTCAGGCTGTACCAGAGTCCGTTTTACAAAGCCGGATAAAGATGGAAATGTAAAACAGTATATAGAGAAGCAGGATTCGCGAGATATTGAGCTGAGGGATCTGTCGGGAATGGAAAGTCTGGCAAAGGCAGATGAGCTGATGCAGCAGTGGGCTTATGAAACATTTGACGGAGATAATATCCCGATGTGTGAATTTATTATGTTGAAGCTTCCGGAAGGATACAATGGTTTCTTTTTACATATGGATCACAGACTGATCGATTCCTGTGGGCTTGTAGTTATGATTGAAGACCTGTTCCAATTATATACGCATTACAGATATGGAACAGCCTGCCCACAGGAACTGGTTGATTTTGAGACGGTCCTGAAAAAAGATCTTGCAAAAGCGGGCAATGAAAAGCGTTTTGCAAAAGACAAAAAATTCTGGGATGACCAGCTGGATGCACTGGGTGAGCCGTTATATTCTGATATACAGGGACCGTCTGTACTGGAGGGAGCAAGAAAACGTCATGGAGATCCAAAGCTTCGTGCTTCTGATATTGAAATGAACGAGCTGTTTGTTGCAGTAAAGGATTATCATCTGGAACCGTATGCGACACAGAACCTGATGGATTTCTGTATGAATCATCAACTTTCCATGACGAATCTGCTTCTGCTTGGTATTCGTACTTATCTGTCAAAAGTAAATAACGGACAGGAAGATATTACGATCCAGAATTTTATATCCAGACGTTCTACCCATGACGAATGGACTTCAGGGGGAAGCAGAACCATTATGTTTCCGTGCAGAACAGTGATCTCACCGGAGACAGATTTTCTTTCGGCAGCTTATGAAATCCAGAATATGCAGAATCGAATTTATATGCACAGCAATTACGATCCGGCACTTATCGTGGATGAGATGAGAAAGAGATACCATACACCGGAGCATACCAGCTATGAAAGCTGCTATCTGACCTATCAGCCAATGCCGGTGAAGGTGGAGAATGAAATGCTTGAGACTGTTCGTCAGCATGCCAAATGGTTTGCAAATGGTGCCGCAACCAAAAAAATGTATCTGACCGTATCTCATACTGAGGATGGCGGCATGAACTTCTCCTATCATTATCAGACTGCTCATCTGGAAGAGCATGACATGGAACTGCTTTATTATTATATGATGCGTATTCTTTTTAAGGGGATCGCAGAGCCGGATATGAGCATCGGAGAGATTATGGAACAGGTATAGAAATCAAAAATACGAGGAGGAAATGGAATGAATCAGGAAATGGAATTTAAAAATATTGTAGCGCAGTACAGCAAAGTGAAACCGGAGGAGATGACGGGGAAAATGAGATTCCGTGAGGATCTGGGATTCACTTCTCTGGATTTCATGTCTTTTCTGGGAGAGCTTGAGGATACCTTTGACATTGAACTTGAGGAAACCGAAGTGACCCAAATTACAACTCTTGAAGAGGCGCTTAAGCTTCTGGAGGAGCTTCAGTAAGAATGAAGCTGTTGTCCGCAGAAAAGTGAAGGAGGAGAAAAACATGCTGATCAGGGATATATTAGAAGAAAGTGTACAGAAATTTGGCGAAGTCAAAGCAGTAAAATGGCTTAACAGGAAAGAAGTTCTGGAGAGAAGTTACAGCGAAATATTGAGAAACGTGATTTCCACCAGAAAAGGACTTCTTGCAGAAGACTTTGCAGGAAAGCATATTGCATTGATCGGAACCAGTTCTGTAGAATGGATCGAAAGTTATCTGGGAATTATTACAGGATGTATTACAGCGGTGCCGCTGGACGCAGCACTCCCATGTGAAGAACTGATCGATCTGATAAACCGATCCGATTCTGAAGCACTCTTCTTAAGTCCGAAACACAGACCTTATCTGGAAGCGTTCCTTGCAAACTGTCCGAAACTCCAGAAAGTATGGATGCTTCAGGAAGAGGTGGAGGATGTACCTTCAGGCGTGTACAGTATCAATGAGCTGAGAAACACAGGAATTAACGCATCAGCAGATGCTTCCTGCCCGTCAGCAGAAGATATTGCGACGATTATCTTTACGTCCGGAACGACAGGAAAGAGCAAAGGGGTTATGCTGACACAGAATAATCTGGCATCTAATGTTGAGGCAGTTAAGATTTCAGCAGAACCCGGAACTGCCATGCTCAGTGTACTTCCAATCCATCATGCATTCTGTCTTGTCATGGACTGGCTGAAAGGTTTTTCTCAGGGAGCAACTATCTGTATTAATGACTCTCTGCTTCATATGGTCAGAAATATGAGCATTTTTAAACCCGATATCATGCTCATGGTTCCGATGATGATTGAAACAATTTATAAGAGACTGGCAGCAGCTGATCCACAAATCCCGAAGGCAGTTCTTGCAGAAAAAGTTTTCGGTGGAAAACTGCAGACGATTTTTACCGGTGGCGCACATCTGGATCCGTACTATATTGATCGTTTTGCAGAGTATGGTGTTCAGATTCTGGAAGGATATGGCATGTCGGAATGTTCTCCTGTTATCAGTAATAATACGCCGGAAAATCATAAGCCGGGTTCTATTGGAAGACCACTTGAGAATGTGGAGATAAGATTTGAAAATGGTGAGATTCTGGTAAAAGGCACAAGTGTTATGAAAGGGTATTATCAGATGCCGGACGAGACAGCTGAAACACTGAAAGATGGCTGGCTGCATACTGGCGACAAGGGTTATATGGATGAAGATGGATATCTCTTTATTAATGGCCGGGTGAAAAATCTGATCATTCTATCCAATGGAGAAAATGTATCTCCGGAAGAAATCGAGAACAAGCTTGCACTGAATCCGCTTGTGGGTGAAGTTATTGTAACAGGTGAGGACAATGGTCTTACAGCCCGAATTTATCCGGAACAGGCAGTTGTGGAGGCAAAGGCACTGGATACGGAGATGATTCGTTCACAGCTTCAGGAATTTCTGGATGAATACAATAAAAATCAGCCGACCTACCGTCGTATTACAGGTCTGGTGATCCGGAAAAATCCGTTTATACGCAGCACGATAAAGAAAATCAGGAGACAGGATGTCCTGATCGATGAGCCACAGGCATAATAAAAACCCGTTTGAGTGAATTGCTCAGACGGGTTTTGTTATGCTGTTTATATGCAGGACACTCAGGATAAAAGAGGCAGCATGCCAGACAGGAAAATCTGAGTCAGAATTCCTGCAATTACTTCTGGTGCAAGATCAAAATTATCCCTTGTCCATTTGTGAAGGACACCGATCGTACTGCCGATCGCACAGGTGATCACGTAAGATATTTCCTCTTTTGTATGTCTGCCGGGTCTGGCACTGGAGGTAGTAGCGGTGACATAGTGATGAAGCATAGTCAGCATTTTTTCGAATAGATCATTCCCGTGAGGTGTACTCAGAAGACTGGAAAGAAAAGGATTTTCCATTGTATAGCGGCAGATCGTCAAAAAATAGGACTGACAGATATCGCGGTCATTTTCAGGATGAAATTTTTCCATTATGGAGAAAACATCATGGATCGTCTTTTCTTCAACAGCAGATACAAGAGAGGGGATGTCCTGATAATGATTATAAAAAGTGCTTCTCGCGATACCAGCTGTTTTTGTGATATCGGATACAGTGATCTGGTCAGGAGTTTTTTTCTTTATTAGTTTAAAAAAAGCGCCCAGGATGGCTTCATCTGCCACAGAATATCTTTCGTCAGGAACTGGATTTTGCATAGTCGCTTCCCTCCCATAGCTTATCAGCATTCTTGAATAAAGTATAACACAAATCCATTTCTTTATATAGTAAAGAAAAAGCGGAATGTGAAAAGCGATTGGAGCAAATAAAAACTCAGAACCTTCAGTGGTATGAAGAATATCGAAATGGGGAAATTACTCGAGATCAGTTCGCTTCAACCAAAACTCAACTGGAAAAAGAGAAACTAAATTTACAGAAACGTATTCAAGAAGTTGAAAATCTAATCGGTGATGAGAAAGAAATATTGTTGAAGAAAAACATACCGGTTGATCAGATGATTGAATTTATGGGATTTGAAAAGTTGACACCGGAAGTGCTTCAAAAATATGTAAAAGCCATTTATATGCATGATGATGGAAGGATAGAGATGTGTTGGAAAGAATTGAAATAATAGATTTTGTAGTCTTTATACAACATCCACTATATGAAAGTCTATAGCATTTATATAACGTCCACCCCTGTATTTTTGTAACCTTAATGAAACGTCCTCTGTATGAAAACAACGGTTTTATGGGAAAAAAACGCAAAAAAAATAGTAAAAACTTTGTGGTTTTTACTTGACATCCTCGGGACGGTTGTGTCTGGCAGAGAGTATCCCATACGGCATATCCTGAACATATAGAAACGGACAGGATTTTCAGATACGAGCCTTATGATCCTGACATTAATATGAAGATGAGCTCAGTTACTGTCAGAGATGCTAGTGCAAATGGCGAAGCATTCACGCATAATATAGATAAACAAAAACACAAATATAAAAAGGAAGGAGATGTTTCTATGAGTAAAAAAATGAAATTGTGGATGGCAGGGACTGTAGGAGTCTTAATGGCAGGATTTATGAGTGTGAATGTTTATGCACTTGAAGAGAAGGACGTTATCGGAACATGGTATGTAAATGAGCTTTCTATGGGTGAAGGAGTCTCATTTCATCCGGGAGCAATGGGAATGGAAGTGACCGTGGATATTAAGGAAGACGGTAAGATGGAAACAACAAGCTCTGCTTATGGGGAAGAGCCTGAGGTAGATGAATCAGAATGGAAAATCGAAAATGATAAAATTCTGATGACTTATAATGAGAAAACAGAAGAATGTGAGTATGCTGACGGTAAGATAACCCTGACGTCAGATGGAATGACAATGCTCCTGAGTCAGGAAAAGGAAGAGTATGAACCTTACGTACCGGGTAAACCGGTAGAAGCTCCAAAGATGGAGGATTTTGAGGGAGAGTGGAACTGTATTCTGATGGATGCATTTGGAATGCAGATGCCGGTTAATGCTGACCTGACAGGTTTTGAGATGATGCTGTCTGTCAAAGCCGGAAAGGCGGAAATTACCTTAATAGAGAACGGAGAAGAAACCAAAGTAGAGCTTCAGGGCGATGTGGAAGGAAACGCACTGGTATTAAAGACTGTAAAGGAAGAGGCGGCAGGAACTATGTTTTTCAGTCTTGATAATATGAAGTTCAATTTACTGGATGATGGAAAACTGTGCTTTGCAGCAGAAGATGATGCGGCAGAGGACGATGCAGCGGAATCTGAAGACAGCGAAGAATCGGAAGATTCTGAAACAGATGAGGATATTTTCTCTGTAAAGACATATTTTGAAAAAATAGTCGCTGCAGAATAGTGTGTGATACTGCTGTACAGAAATAGTGTGACAGCATGGGAACTCAGAGAAAAAGGAGGATTGGGTATGGGTTTATTTGATAAGAAGATCTGTGATATCTGCGGAGAGAAAATAGGATTATTGGGCAACAGAAAATTGGATGACGGAAATCTGTGTAAGGATTGTGCAAAAAAATTGTCACCATGGTTTGAAGACCGACGACACAGTACGGTGGAGGATATCAAACGTCAACTGGAATATCGTGAAAAAAACAAAAAAGCCGTAATGGATTTTTGTATAACCCGTCAGATCAATACTAGAAATTATAATGTTTTTATTGATGATAATAAGGGGAATTTTACTGTTGCACGGAAGCTGGATGTCAATGAAAATCCGGACATAGTTCCTTTATCCGCTGTTGTGCAGTGCAGAGTTGATGTAGAGCGACAGCAGAACGAGGAAACATATACAACAAAGGATGGAGAAACCGTAAGCTATCAGCCACCGGTATATAAGTATGAATTTGATTATACTATGCGTATTAAAGTAAAAACTCCGTGGTTTGATGATATGGATTTTCGTCTGAATACTTTTTCCATAAGCAGCGATAACAGAGGCGAATTGATGGAAGTGGAGCAGACAGGTCATCAGATCATAGCCGCTCTGACACCAAATGCGGCTGGAATGCAGCAGCCCGGAATGAACATGAACAGTGGAATGCAGCAGCCCGGGATGAACATGAACAGTGGAATGCAGCAGCCTGGGATGAATATGAACAACGGAATGCAGCAATCTGGAATGCAGATGAATAACGGAATGCAGCAGTCCGGGATGTACATGAACAATGGAATGCAGCAGCCTGGGATGAATATGAACAACGGAATGCAGCAATCTGGAATGCAGATGAACAACGGAATGCAGCAGTCCGGGATGTACATGAACAATGGAATGCAACAGCCCGGAATGAACATGAATAGTGGAATGCAGCAGTCCGGGATGAATATGAACAACGGAATGCAGCAGCCTGGAATGCAGGAGTCTGGGATGAATATGAACAATGGAATGCAGCAGCCCGGAATGCAGATGAACAACGGAATGCAGCAGCCTGGGATGCAGATGAACAATGGAATACAGCAACCCGGAATGCAGCAGCCCGGCGGTTTGTGGAAATGTCAGTGCGGTGCAGAGAATACCGGAAGGTTCTGTGAATACTGTGGCCAGCCAAGACCATTTTGAGTGATGATAGACAGAGTGGACGGAATTGTTCACTCTGTTTGTGATAACAGGGGTTGAGAATGGATGATTTCTCTGAAAACTATATAATAAGATAGAGTTTTATAGTATACTTATCGCAGAGGTGTATTAATGAGAGAGGAATTTTCATGACATACAATAAAAAAAGGGCACTGTCGTATGGAGGAATCCTGATAAGTGTATTGCTGGCGTATTTCTGCAGGCTGGTAAGACCGGAAAATGTTTTTATGAGAAATCTGGCAGATCAGTGTCGTAACTGTATTTATCTGGGAATGTATTGTGCCTGGGTGATCTATCTGGAAAAGCATGTAGTGCATAGAAAAACGCGCAGATGCCTGACTGCAATTGGCTGTCTGATGGTATTCTGGTTCTTTGTGCGGACGGTAAAATTTCATATTCTTCATGATCCGCTTGGAGAACATATCTGCTGGTATCTGTATTATATCCCGATGATCCTGATACCGGTCCTTGGACTGGCAGCAGCGATGTTTCTTGGTGAAAAGGACGGCGAGAAAACGGGCAGAAAAATTATTGTTTTGCTGGTTTTTGCGGTGATTATGATCGTCTGTGTTTTTACAAATGACCTGCATCAGCTGGTGTTTCGGTTTTCCGGGCGGCCTCCGTTTTCGGACAGAGATTACAGCTATGGTATTCTTTTTATAGTGATCCAGGGATGGATCATATTTTGTCTGATATGGATGGAAATTATGCTGATCAGAAAAAGCAGGATTCCGGGAAGGAAACAATTCTGGCTGCCTGTCATTCCGGGAATATTGCTTCTGGGATGGAATATCGGGAATTTACTCCGTCTGCCTCTGATCAAAACAATTGCCGGGGATATGACAGCAGTATGCTGCCTTTTAATGGCGGCAATTTATCAGGGGTGTATATTATGCGGCCTGATACAGACAAATAATCGATATTTTGAATTATTCCAGACCTCCGGAGGACTGGATGCAGAGATTACGGATGATTCTTTTCAGCGTTATTATCATTCCGGTGATTTTCCGGAGCTGTCACCGGAACTGCGTAAAATTGTAATAAACAGATCAGCTGTACAGGAACAGGGAATCCGGATCAACCATATTCCTATAAGAGGAGGACATTTGTTCTGGTCAGAAGATATTTCAGTACTTTTGGATCAGTATCAGGATATCAGGGAACAGCAGGAGGAGCTGACTGCCAGAAATCGTCTGCTGCAGAAAACCTATCAGAAAGAGGCTGAGCGGAGAAAAACAGAAGAACAGAACCGGCTGCTGAACATGATACAGAATCAGACAGCTGGGCAGCTGGAATTGCTGTCACAGCTGATGGATGAGCTGGAAAGAACGGAGTCAAGGGAACACTATGACCGGATCCTGGGAAAGATCGTGGTTGTTGGTACATATTTAAAAAGAAGAAAAAATCTGGTATTGACACAATATGCATCAGACGGAAATCTGCTTACAATGGAGGATCTCAGACAGAGTCTTGCGGAATCCTGTGACAGCTTAAAATTATGCAAGATCCGGGCGGCTTATTATGTCGAAAATGGGGAAGTACAGCTGAATGCAGATGATATACTAAAATGCTATGATACCTTTGAATGGCTTGTGGAACGATTGTTTGATACAATGCAGTCTGTTTTTTACCGTGTGTCGCAGATCGATGATGCTCTGCGGATCTCAGTTCATATTGTAGCAGAAGCAGATCTTCGGGGATTAATGTCAGAAAGACCGGAATTAAATGTGCAGCAGGAAGATGAAAACGAATGGTTTATCGGATGTATCGTATTCAGAAAGAGAGGCGGAAGATGACTGATTTTGCGGAATGCAGTATGGCAATGCAGGATTTTCTGATGATCCTTCTTGAAATCTGCCTGATTCTGGAATTGATCCTTCTGTTGATAAGGATAACCTGTTTTTACGGGAAAAAGAAAATTATAACGGCAGTGACTGTTTTTGCAGTTTCTTTTATGCTTATGGGCTTTCTGATGAATGATCACAGATATTGCCAGGATGAAAGTGTATATCAGCCAATGCTCCGGGGGTGTCCGGTCAGTGTTTTGATGGCAGCGATGGTGGTATTGTTGCTTTATCTTTGCCGGGCAATCTGTAGAGAGAGACGCAGATATCAACATTCTTTGTCTTACTGGTCCGTGAATGAAGCTGTTGATGATGTTCCCTGCGGGGTGTGTTTTTCGGATCCTCTTGGAAGAATCGTTTTGTGCAATACCAAGATGCAGGAACTGAGCAGGATAATGACAGGCTCCTATCTGCAGGATTATGAGGTATTGCGGAAAGTAATAGATGGAGGATCCGAAGCAAAGGGACTTCGCAGATTAAGCAGCGACAGTAATGTATTTTATTTTCCGGATGCTTCCGTCTGGATGTTTCAGGAATATCGTCTGCAGGAGCCGGATTGTGCAGGATATCTGCAGACAGTGGCAGTTAATGTATCAGAAATTTATTACAATGGTGAAAAGATCAGAGCAAATAATGAAAAGCTGGAAATCCTGAATCATAAGCTGGAGGAAATGTATGAAAAAATCGGAGATAAAATAAGAGAGCAGGAGACACTTGCCATGAAAATGCAGGTTCATGACAATTTTGGCCGAAGCCTTCTGTCAATACGCAGGATATTGGAAAGAAAAGAAACTCAGGATAAAATGGATAAACAGTTATCTGCATTAAAGCATCTGGTCTATATTCTTACAGATTCTTCTGTTGAGAATATGGAAGAATTATACGCGGATACGATCAGGCATGCAGAAGAGCTTGGAATTTATGTTCAGATCAGCGGAAATTTACCTCAGCATCCCTCCTACAGGCTGCTGACAGACAGAGCGATCCGTGAATGTGTGACAAATTGTGCCAGACATGCCCATGGCAGTACGGTTCTGGTGAAGATAGACAAAGGTGTAAATGAATATAGCATCCGGATAACGAATGATGGAGATGCACCTGAAAAAAATGCAGAAGAAGGTGGTGGTCTGTCAGCACTGAGAAAAGCAGCGGAGTCAGAGAAATGTATTATGCAGGTTTCTTTTTCACCGGAGTTTTGTCTGGTGTTAAAAATGCCGCTGGCAGAAAGGATGGGAGTTTATGGTACGGATACTGATAGTAGAAGATCAGAGGATCATGCAGAAGTATTTTGAAAGTATTATTATGCGGGAACCGGAATTCCGACATGTTCAGACAGTTTCGGATGCCTGTGAAGCTGTAAAGATCTGCTCTTACTCGGCAATTGATCTTGTGCTTATGGATGTGCAGACATTTCATAATCATGATGGGCTGAGTGCTGGAAAGATCATCAGGGAAAAATATCCATATACAAAGGTATTGGTTGTTACTTCGCTGATCGATCCCAAGGTGCTGGAAAGGGCAAAGAGCGGATGCGCAGACAGTCTCTGGTATAAGGATCACGGTGAAGAGGAAATACGGAGTGTGATCTACAGAACGTTAAATGGGGAGCATGTATTTCCGGATGTGTCACCGAGGGTGGAACTTAACTGGATCACAAGCGGTGATATCAGTCCCAGACAGCTGGAGATGCTGCGTCTGTACATTCACGGGATGTCATATTCCGAGATCGCAAGAAAAATGGACTGCTCTGCTTCAGGAGTGAGATGGAATTTTCAGGAAATGATCGCCAAGGCGGGATACAGCTGTAAAGAGGATCTGATAGCAGCTGCACTGGAAAGTAAACTGATCGTAACCACACTGAAATAGAAGATCCACAGAATGCAGAAACATATTCAGATAGAGGAAATTTGGCGTGAGCTGACGGAGCATTCATAAATACATCATAAAATTTTGAATAATAGAAGAAAGAGGAAACAGACATGAGTGATTTTTTGACAGAAAAAAATAAAAAAACAGGAATACTGGGGAAACTGAAATGGGTTCTTTGTGGCTTTTTTATACTTTTTTCCCTGGGAGCTATTGGCGCATCGGAGAAGTATATCCGTGAAGGGCGCTGGGGAATGGCAGCAACAGAGATCATACTTGGATTGCTGTTTCTGTATCCGACCTTCCGGGAGATACAAAAAACATTAAAGAAGAAAAAAGCCGGAGAAATCGCCTGCTGGTTTGAATCCTATGCTCAGAATACCGTCTCATTTGAAAAGCTTGAGCAGGAACTGGGAAAAGGTGCAGTGAAAAAGCTGGAAAAATTTATTGCCGGGGGATATATCCGGAATATCCAGATAGACAGAGAAGGAAATTATATTATGATCACTGCACCGAACAGACGCGTAAATGAGAAGATCTATATTACAGTTACCTGCCCCAGCTGCGGTGCAAAGAATCAGGTAATAAAAGGTCGTCTGAGCACCTGTGAATATTGCGGACAGCGTCTTACTCCATGATAAAAGACACCTTTCGGATCTGTCCTGTTAAAGGTAAGATCCTTGTGCAATATGCTCAATGCATAAAAAGGATATTTTATAAACAAAATTATATAAGTTGCATATAACTAACGCATGCAACATAACAGAAGTTGTACAAATATCTGTACATCCATAGACAATTGGGATGAAATCATAGAATAAATTTATAAAAATAGCTAATAAAACTGGATAATATGTTCAAATTATGGTACATTTATTGTAGCAGTCAGAGGAAATATTGCGGCCTTTTTTAGGAACCGGGATTTCCGAAGGGGCTGAACAAATAACGTAGAACTTATTTATTTGGTTTTATTGTTTCTTTCCTGGGAGTGCAGAGAAGGAGGGAACGGATAAGAGCAGATAATCATAAGGATATAATCTTTATAAGGAAGGTGAGCAATTGGAAAACTATACTAAGTACAAGCTGAAAAGCAGTGATGAGCTTGCATCAGTGCTGAACGGCAGGGACAATCTGTTCGTAATCGCCTGTAACAAGTGTTTCAAGGAATTTGAGACCGTTGACGAACCGGATTGCGAAGAATTCCTGAAATTTGCTGCGGAGCAGGGAAAAACCGTCACAGGCAGTGCGAAATTCGATTTTCTGTGTAACAAGATGCACACAGAAAGAAAATTACAGGATCTGCTTCCGGAAGGTACAGAGAATGTAGTTGTGATCTCCTGTGGTCTTGGTATCCAGACAGTTGCGGATCTGGCAGGCAAGCCGGTGATCGCAGCAAGTAATACCCTTAACTACAGAGGACATCACGGCATGGCACTTACCAAGAAGAGTTGCGATGCATGTGCACAGTGTTATCTGAACATTACCGGAGGCGTCTGTCCTATCGTCGACTGTTCAAAGAGTCTTGTCAATGGACAGTGCGGCGGAGCAAAGAACGGTAAATGTGAAGTAGACCCGAATAAAGACTGCGCATGGGAAAAGATCTACCAGAGACTGGCAAAACAGGGCCGTCTGGAAGAGTTCCTGAACCAGCCGGTACAGGTACGTGATTACTCCAAGGTTAACTTCAAGGTGATCAACGATTACGTGAAGTCTATCAGAGAGGACAGACTGAACGGATACTATGGCGGCGTTCATCCGTCAGAGCACAAGGAATTCAGCGAGCATATCGATCTGAAGAAATTCCCGGATCCGAAGACTGTTGTGATCTCCATGTCCCAGCATCTTGGTGCACCTGCCAACCCGATCGTGGAAGTAGGCGACACTGTAAAGGTTGGCCAGAAGATCGGTGAAGCTGCCGGATTTATCAGCGCACCGGTACATTCCAGTGTAAGCGGAACGGTAGTTGCTGTTGAGCCACGTATGCATGGTACAAGAGGCAGTGAGGTAATGGCTGTTGTTATTGAATCGGATGGAAAAAATACTCTGCACGAATCCGTACAGCCACATGGTGACCTGGATAATCTGACTCCGGATGAGATCATTGAGATTGTAAAAGAAGCAGGAATCGTTGGTATGGGTGGTGCAGGTTTCCCGACCTGTGTCAAGCTGAAACCTGCGAAGCTAGTTGATACCATCCTTCTCAACGGATGTGAGTGTGAGCCATATTTAACAGCAGACCATAAGGTTCTCCTTGAGTTTGCTGATGATATTATTTTTGGTCTGAAAGCGATCCTTAAGACAACAGGTGCTGAGAAGGGTATCATTGTCATCGAGGATAACAAGCAGGATGCCATCGAATTAATGCAGGAAAAAGTTGCCGATATCGGAAATATGGAAGTTTTTGTTGCAAGAACCAAATATCCGCAGGGTGCTGAGAAAACTCTCATCAAGCGCGTTATGGGCAGAAAGGTTCCAAGCGGCGGTCTTCCGGCAGATGTTGGCGTTATCGTAGATAATATCAGTACTGTAAAAGCGATCTCCGATGCGATCCAGAAGGGTATGCCGCTGATCGAGCGTGTTGCAACCGTAACAGGCGAGAAGATCAAGAATCCTGGCAACTTTATTATCAAGATCGGTACCAGCGTAAAAGAACTGATCGATTACTGCGGCGGATTTACAGATGACGATGTTCTGGTCAAGATGGGCGGACCTATGATGGGATTCCCTCTGAACACTCTGGAGGTACCTATGATGAAGGGCTCCAACGGTATCATCGCCATTGATACAGACGAGACCAAAGAGCAGCCATGTATCAAGTGCGGACGCTGTGTGGATGTATGTCCGATGGAACTTTCTCCTCTGTATTTCGTTAAATATGCGAAAGAAGAGAACTGGCAGGGCATGAAAGACATGAATATCATGGATTGTGTTGAGTGCAGATGCTGTCAGTATATCTGTTCTTCCAAGATTCCGATCATTAACAGCATCAAAGCCGGAAAAAATGCAGTAAGGGGGATGAAGTGATATGTTGATTACCCAGTTAAAAGCAAAAGAAACTATCGTATCACTGGCAGCCGGAAAGAAAGTTTTTATCATCAACTGCCATGGATGCAAGGAAGTTCGTTTTCCGGAAAAAGAGGCTGTTGCACTTCAGAAGGAACTTTCCGCTGAAGGAAATGTGACAGGGATCATGACAACGGATTATATCTGTAATCCGGAAAATATGCAGTTACGTCTCCAGAAACACATGAGCAAGATCCAGGAAGCTGACCTGGTTCTGGTATTCTCCTGCGGCGTTGGTGTTCAGACCATCGCAGAATATCTGGAAGACAAGATGGTATGTGCAGCCTGCGATACATACCCGGTACCTGGTTTCCAGGGTGTAACACCGTTAGAATATAAATGTGACCAGTGCGGTGAGTGTTATCTGAACCTTACCGGCGGAATCTGCCCGATCACAGCATGTTCCAAGAGTCTTGTAAACGGCCAGTGTGGCGGTTCCAAGAATGGTAAATGCGAAGTGGACAGCGACATGGAGTGTGGATGGGAGCGCATCTACAGACGTCTGAAAGAGATCGGACGCCTTGACGCACTGAAATGCCCGACACAGATCCATAATTTCGCTACAGATGATGAAGTGAAATAAGAAGCTTGATGAAATTATGATATTGTCCGCCTGGAACATGGCGGCCAATACCCCAAATTTATAATGATTGGAGCAAAGTATAATATGAAAATGAAAGAATTATTCGACCGTGGTGAATTTGTAGTTTCTGCAGAAGTAGGACCGCCAAAAGGGATCCATGTAGATGAGCTGGTAGAAGAAGCCAAAACTTACCTGAAAGGCGTTCATGCAGTCAATGTAACAGATAACCAGTCTTCTGTAATGCGTCTTGGATCTCTTGCAATGTGTAAAGTCCTCAAAGATGCAGGCATGGACCCGATCTTCCAGCTGGCATGCCGTGACAGAAACCGTATCGCACTGGAGTCTGATCTTTTAAGTGCAGCTATGCTTGGTATCGAGAATATCCTCTGCCTCACAGGTGACCACACAAAGATGGGCGACCATCCGCAGGCAAAACCGGTATTTGACCTTGATTCTGTATCTCTTCTTCATACAGTACAGCTTCTTGAGTCCGGTGTAGACCTTGGTGGAAACCAGCTCGTTGGCGAGCCTCCGAAATTCTCCAAAGGTGCCGTTGTATCTCCATGCAGCGATTCCGTTGACGCTCAGCTTGCAAAGATGGAAAGAAAAGTTGCCGCAGGTGCAGACTACTTCCAGACACAGGCTGTATTTGAGCCGGAGAAATTCATCAAATTCATGGAAAAAGCAAAACAGTTCGGAAAACCGGTACAGGTTGGTATCATCATTCCGAAGTCCGCTGGAATGGCTAAATTCATGAACAACAACGTTGCCGGCATTCATGTTCCGGATGAGATGATCGAGGAACTGAAAGCAGACAAAGAGAAGACAAAAGCTGGTATCACAGGTGTTGAGATCGCTGCACGTATCATCAAAGAGTGTAAGCCATACTGCCAGGGTGTACATATCATGGCACTTGGATGGGAATCCAAGATCCCGGCACTTCTTGAGCAGGCTGAGATCTGATCAGAACGATTGCTTTATAAAAAATAACCAGAAAAGCTGTCCGGAACCGGATGCAGGAGATGCACACCGACCGGGCAGCTTTTGTGTAAGAAAAAGCTTCTTTATACGGAAAAACTCTTCGGGAAGCCTGCGGGATCCACAGCGGAAGAATTCTAGATTAAGAGGTAAAGAGACGATGGAAAGTATTATTATCGGGATCGCCGGAGGATCAGGTTCCGGCAAATCTACATTTACAAACAGACTGAAGAAGCATTTCGGAGACGATGTGGTGGTGATCTATCATGATAATTACTACCGCAGACAGGACGGAATTCCTTTTGAAGAACGTGTGAAGGTGAATTACGATCACCCGGATTCACTGGAAACTGATCTTCTGGTCGAGCATCTCAAAGAACTCAAGGAGGGCAAAACCATCCAATGTCCGGTATACGATTACAGTCAGCACAACCGCTCCGACAAAGTGCTGAAGATCGAACCAAGACCGGTCATTCTGGTAGAGGGAATCCTGCTTCTTGCAGATCCCCGTATCCGGGATCTTCTGGATATCAAGGTTTATGTGGAAGCAGATGCAGATGAGAGGATTTTGCGACGGATCTCCAGAGATGTGGAGGAACGTGGACGGGATTTAAACGGAATCATTGATCAGTATCTTACCACAGTAAAACCGATGCATTATCTGTACGTGGAGCCAACAAGGGCGAAAGCAGATATTGTGATCAACAGCGGTAAGAATAATGTGGCCTTTGATCTGTTTGTGTCAAAGATCGGGCAGCTGCTGAAAGAACTGAAAAAATAATAAGCAAAATAAAAAAGCATGTCATACGTTAGGATAATAAGCGGATCAAGTTATATCCGTCTGGCTGTGTATGACATGCTTTTTTTGACCGGTTCAGGTGAATTTGTTTGTATTCACACGTTCTGTATAAATTTCTCCACATAATATAAAGCTGCACCAATGGCAGGCGTATACTGCCCGTGGGTACCGACCAGGATCTGGTCTTTGCTCAGGGCAAAGGGGGTGCCTGCGTTGATGTGTTCCAGCAGATAAGTGATGTCTTCTTCTGTAAAATAAGGTGCCAGATATCCGCTGATGATGATCGGTGCATCGATGATCAGGTTCAGGTTTTTCATGGCAAAGGCCAGATGGTTCAGATAATCTTCCCAGTGCTCAGCAAGCCGGGGGGATTTTTTTTCGCGGAGCAGCGGGAAAAATTCTTTCACATTCATTCCTGCGGACTGTTCCAGGGAATTGGCGGAGCAGTAAGTCTCCAGGCAGCCGCGGTTTCCGCAGTAACATAAAGGGCCGTCCGGGTTCACACACATGTGCTCAAGTGTTCCGCTGTGCATGGAGCTTCCCTGATGGATCTGATGGTTGGTGATAATGGCACCGCCCAGGTTTCGGTTCAGAAGGAACACGACAGCACTGTCAAGCTCCGGGTGATTCCACAGCTCCAGAAAAGCGGCGGATTTGGAATCGTGTTCCAGATGGCAGGGGTAAGGAAGATGCCGGGAAAAATCCTCCAGCTTCATGCCGGTATTGTTCATGATGTTTCCATAGATCACAGTGGAATTATCCGGAGAAGTGATCCCCTGTGTGGCGATGGAAACGCCCAGAATCTTTTCTTCCGGATAGTGATTCTCTGCGATGAATTCCCGTATTTTATTGGTCAGCTGTCTGTAATACTCTTCTGTGTTGGAATAGGGAAGAGCAATGGTTTCTGTATAAAAAGCATTTCCATATAAGTCGATGGCTGTGATATGGAACATGTTTTTCAGGATCCCGATGCCAATGGAAATTCGAAAATCCGAGGCAATCTGGATGGCCTGTGCCTTCCTTCCGCCCGTGGAATCAAAATATCCGTTTCTGTCAATAAGCCCTTCTTTTTCCAGCAGGTTCAGGTTCTGGCTTACTGTGGAAAGCCCCATCTGAAGGTCCTGGACGATCTGCATTTTGGAAGTCTGGTGTGTTTGGTATATATATTGGTAAACCTTGGAGCGGTTTATTTTCTTTAAATTGATGGTGGTTAATCCTTTTTCACTCATGAGATTCTCCTGATAAAAGTAATTATAGATATGTTTAAGTCTTAAATGTATTTTAGTATAAATCTGCGGGAAATGCAATGCAGGAGCGCCTGAGTAAAAGTAAACAAAAATATAAGAGGAAAATTAGGTGTTTTGTCAATGGATTTTTTGAAAAAATAGTTTTATACTCTACTTACAGTTAAGACATAAGCATAAGTAAAAGACGTAAATAATAACGAAATAGAAGAAAACAGGGAGGTTCAATCATGAAATTAACAAGAGAAGGAATCAAAGAGTGTGAAGCATGGAAGAAAGCAGGCATCGATCTTCCGGGATATGATGTTGCGGCAGTGACTGAGAAAGCGAAGAAGGAGCCAGGCTGGGTACATTTCGGAATCGGAAATATCTTCCGTGTATTTATCGGCGGTATTGCAGATGGACTTCTGGAAGAAGGTGTTCTGGACAGAGGTATCACATGTGTGGAAACCTTTGATTATGACGTAGTAGATAAGATTTATGAGCCATATGATAACCTTGGCTTAAATGTTATCCTTCACGGTGATGGAACTCGTGAGTACAAAGTTCTCGGTGCGCTTGCAGAAGCAGTGAAAGCACAGTCTTCCGACGCTGAACAGTGGAACCGCCTGAAGGAGATCTTCACAGCTAAATCCTTGCAGCTGGTTTCTTTCACGATCACAGAGAAGGGCTATGCACTCCAGAAAGCAGACGGAACATGGTTCCCGTTTGTGGAAGCAGATATTAAAAACGGACCGGATAAGGCAACAGGAGCAATGGCAGTTCTTGTGGCTATGCTGAATGAGAGATATAAAGCAGGAAAATATCCGATCGCTCTGGTATCTATGGATAACTGCTCACAGAACGGTGCTAAGCTCCGTGAGTCCGTGCTGACTATGACAGAGGAGTGGCATAAAGCAGGCTTTGTAGATGATGGCTTCGTAGATTATGTAAGTGATGAGAAGGTGGTTGCATTCCCATGGACCATGATCGACAAGATCACACCTCGTCCAAGCGAGCAGATCGCAGCAGACCTTGAGAACCTTGGCGTTGAAGATATGCAGCCGGTGATCACAGGAAAGAAAACATACATCGCACCATTTGTTAATGCTGAGAAACCACAGTATCTTGTTATCGAGGACAGCTTCCCTAACGGACGCCCTGCACTGGAAAAAGGCTTCGGCGTATATATGGCGGACAGAAATACCGTCAATCTTTCCGAGAGAATGAAAGTAACCGTTTGCCTGAATCCTGTACATTCCGCAACCGGCCCTCTTGGTGTGGTACTTGGATATGATCTGTTTGCACACATGCTGAACACCAACGAAGATATGATGAAAATGGCCCGTATGGTTGCTTATGACGAGGGACTTCCGGTAGTTGCAGACCCTGGAATCCTTTCCCCACAGGCGTTTGTGGACGAGCTCTTTAATGATCGTTTCCCGAATGAGTATCTTGGAGACACCAACCTCCGTCTGGCTGTAGATGTATCCCAGATGGTTGGCATTCGCTTCGGTGAGACTGTAAAAGCATATGTGAAAAAATTCGGAGATGCTTCCAAACTGACAGCAATCCCTCTTGGAATCGCCGGATGGCTGAGATATATGCTGGCTGTAGATGACGAAGGAAATAAATTTGAGCTTGCACCGGATCCGATGAATGAGGAGATCACAGAGCAGCTTGGAGATATCGTGATCGGAAAACCGGAAACCTTCACAGATCAGCTGAAACCGATCCTTTCCAATGAGAGACTGTTCTTCACAGATCTTTATAAAGATGGTGTCGGAGAGAAGATCGAGGATATGTTCCGTGAGATGATCGCAGGACCCGGAGCTGTAAAGGCGACTATTCATAAATATGTAAAATAAAACCAGGGTTACGAGAACAGTTTATGTAAGTATTGAATAAAGAGAAATGAGGTAAATGAAAAGATGACAGAACCGGTATTTGCGGCAGATCCGGCAAGACTGTTGATCGCGGCAGCAGCAGGAATTTTATTATTATTGTTACTTATCATCAAATTTAAGATCCACCCGGTGTTATCTCTGCTGATCGCTGCACTGGTTATCGGGCTTGGTGCCGGAATGCCGGTTCCGACGCTGGTAAGCACTGTGGAAAACGGCGCAGGAGAAACCTTACAGGGAATCATACTCCTGATCGGACTGGGTTCTCTGTTCGGTGGGATATTGGAAGTGTCCGGCGGCGCACAGTGCGTTGCCCAGACACTGATAAACAAATTTGGTGAAAAAAAGGCAGGGATCGCTCTTGGAATCACAGGACTTGTGGTCGGAACCACTGTGTTTTTTGAGGCTGGCGTTGTGATCCTGATTCCTCTGGCATTCGGACTTGCGAAGAAAACAAAGAAATCTACTTTATATTATGTAATTCCCCTTCTTGCGGGACTGGCGACCGGTTTTGCATTCATTCCGCCGTCAGCAGGATCTGTTCTGGTGGCAAATATGCTGAATGTAGATCTCGGAGTGATGATCGCGGTGGGAGTGCCGGTAGGTATTTTGTCCCTGCTTTTTGCCGGAATCCTGTGGTCAAAATTCATTGGCAAAAAGATCAACACAGGACTTCCTTCCAATATTCAGGAAGTTCGTGAGGAAGAAGAGGCAAATCTTCCGGAATTTTCTACGGTATTATGTATTATCATGGTTCCGTTGGTACTGATCCTGTGCAGCACAATATCAGAATATATCCCGGGAATCGATCCGGTACGTCCTGTTCTGCAGTTCCTTGGAACACCATTTGTGGCACTGATCATAGCCGTTCTTTTTTCCATGTATTTCCTTGGGAAAAAGATGGGATATAACGGAGAACAGTTAAAGAAGATCATGGACCGTTCCCTGAAACCGACGGGTCTGATACTGCTTGTGATCACAGGTGGCGGTATCATCCGATGGGTTCTTCAGGACTGCGGAATGGGAAATATCATCGGGCCTGTCCTGGAAAAAAGCGGGCTCCCGTTAGTGCTGGTGGCATTTTTGATCGCAGCTCTGATCCGTGCATCCGTTGGTGCAGCAGTTGTAGCCATGACTATGGCAGCAGGAATCATGGCGGCTATGCCGGGAATTGCAGGACTTTCCCCGGTGTATCTGGCAGCGATGGTCTGTGCCATCAATGGCGGCGCAACTGCATTCAGCCATGTAAATGACTCCGGATTCTGGCTGGTAGGTTCTCTTCTGGAGATTGATGAAAAAACAACCCTGAAATCCTGGACAATGATGGAGACCATCGTAGGAGTAACAGGCCTGGTCTGTGCTGTTGTGATCAGCCTGTTTGCATAGGAGTGGACAAAAAATGATAGTAAAAGTAATTTTAGGCACAATGCAGAATGCAAGAAAGCTGGTAAGTATTGCAGAATCCATCCCCTGTGATGTAGAATTATGTTATGGCCGTTATGTTGTAAATGCGAAGTCCATGCTTGGAGTCTTAAGCATGCCCGAATTCGATGAGGGAGAACTTCATGTGCACACAGATAATGAAAAAGAATGCGAAAAGATTCTGTTTCAGCTTCTTGAACAGAATCTTCTTATGGATACCGGTGACGCTGTGAAAAGATCCATCTACGATATCACAACCTTTGGAGAAATCCTGATCGATTTTACATCTCAGGATCTTAATGAGGACGGACAGATGCTGTATGCCAGAAATCCGGGAGGGGCGCCTGCCAATGTTGCAGTTGCAGCCGCCAGACTTGGCGCGCATACTGCATTTATGGGAAAAGCGGGAAATGACATGCACGGAAAGTTCCTGAAATCTGTTCTTGAGAAAGAAAGTGTGGATACTAAGGGTATGCTCCTGGATAAAAATTATTTCACTACTCTGGCTTTTGTGGAAGTCAGCGAGACTGGAGAGAGAACTTTCTCTTTTGCGAGAAAACCGGGAGCAGATACGAAGATCCAGAAGGAAGAAGTGGATGTGGATGTGTTGGATAATACCCATATTTTTCATGTTGGATCACTGTCCCTGACGGATCAGCCAGTAAGAGATACTACTTTTTATGCAGTAAAAAGAGCAAAAAATAAGGGCAGCGTGATTTCTTACGATCCCAATTACCGTGCATCTCTGTGGCCGGATGAAGAGACTGCGAAGAAGCATATGAGAAGCCTGGTTCCCTATGTGGATCTTATGAAGATTTCGGATGAAGAGACAGAACTTCTGACAGATCATAAGGATGTCCGGGAGGCGGCAGAAGCACTGTACAGCCAGGGCGTGAAAGTTGTGGCAGTTACACTTGGCGGCGAAGGAGCATATCTTTACAGCAAGGATGGTGGCTGTATGGTACCGGGATTTGCAGTGAAACAGATCACAGACACGAACGGAGCCGGAGATTCTTTCTGGGGCGGTTTCCTGTATAAAGTCAGCACATCAGAGAAACATCTGAACGAGCTGACCCAGGAGGATCTGAAGGAATTTGCCCGTTTCGGCAATGCAGTGGCCAGTCTCTGTGTGGAGAAAAAAGGCGCGATCCCGGCTATGCCGGAGCTTGCGCAGGTAGAACGCAGAATTGCAGAGTGATCGTACTCATAAACCTGTAGCAGAGTTGTATCTAAATTGCGAAGCGATTGTGTTTATGAGCATGTCAGATTTATGAAAGGATGGAGTTTTGAAATGAATTTAAAGGATCAGATGAACGGAATCCAGCACGTAGGTGTGCCAACCAATGACATTGAGACAACCATTAAATTTTATGAGGCACTGGGATTTGAGATTGCTTTCCAGACGGTGAACGAGGCTGCCAATGAGAAGGTTGCTTTCCTGAAGCTTGAAAATCTTGTGATCGAGACTTATGAGAATAAAGCTGCAAAAATGGAATCCGGTGCCATCGACCACGTTGCTATTGATGTGAAGGATGTGGAGAAAGTCCACGAGATGGTGACAGCAGCCGGACTGAATACCACCAATGATGAGGTCCATTTCCTGCCGTTCTGGGACAAGGGCGTGAAGTTCTTTACGATTGATGGACCGAATAAGGAGAAAGTGGAGTTTAGCCAGTATTTATAAAATGTGAAAGACAGTCAGATTGAGATATTATTTTTGATATCTTATATCTGGCTGTTTTGGCTGAATGTGGCTGTGTTTATCTGTCTGCTTCAGATCAGATAAGTCTCCTGCGAAAATGCATGTATCTGTTTCAATGGGAATTTACAATACAGCGAAAATACGCTAGAATAGAATACTGTTAATATTTATTTAAATAAAAAGATCTATAAGAACAGGAGTATATACATGCTGGGACTTAAACCAATAAAGACTTTACCCATAAAAGAAAAGATTGCGGCGAATCTCAGAGAGGCAATTCTTTCAAAAAAAATTCCAGCGGGGGAAATTCTGACACTGGAAAGTACTGCGCAGGAACTTGGAGTGTCCATTACACCTACAAGAGAAGCCTTTCAGATTCTGGCAAGAGATGGACTTCTGGAACTGGAGCGAAATAAACGTGCAGTAGTTCTTGGAGTGAATGAAAAAACGATCCGCGAACATTTTCAGGTGCGGGCGGCATTGGAAAGTGAAGCCTGTGTTTTGTGTTGTGAAAATAAGATCGATCTTCAGAGGATTGATCAGATCCTCAAGGTTTCCAGAGAAGAGATAGAAAAAGGTGATTTTGAAAGTTATTCAAGTCTCAATCAGACTTTGCACATGGAATTATGGACAGCAGCAGGAAATGATAAACTTAAAAATATGCTGTCAGAACTGTGGAACGGACTGTCCAGAGGCGTACTGGTAAATGAAGAAGAGTACGTAAGAAAATCTCTGAAAGAGCATGAGGAAATTGTAGAAAGTATTCGAAAAGGTGATGCTATGGAATGTTATCTGCGTATGCAGAAACATATAAAAAACAGTTGTGAGAACTTTATGCAGCGGTATAATTAGAGTGTCAGGTACATATGATACAGTTGCAGTTTTTATAAAAAATACGAGTTTAACCGAATCAGAGAAATCCTCCGGGGTGCGAATATCAGTTGGACTAGTGAAATAATTGCTTTCTTAAAAAAAATGCACAAAAACGGAATAGATAATTTTTACAAAACGCCGAAATTGTTAATTGTTATTGACAGTTACGGCGTTTTTCACTATTCTTTATGTATACAATATAAAAAATAAAAAATAAAAAGTAAAAAGTAAAGAAAGGCGCAATGAAATGAACGACAAGAACATAATTGTGAACAAGCCGGAACCGAAACCGGGCATACTTGAGCGTGGTGATCTTTTTGCGATCGCAGTAGGAATGGTAATCGGTTCCGGAATGGTAACTCTGATCGGACCGGCAATGGCTTATACCGGTTATTCTGTATGGCTTGCTTATCTGACAGCGATTGTCATGGGATTCTTTATGGTTTTTCCGTATATTATCCTTGGTGGGACCATGCGTGTGGCAGGAGGCCCGTATTCCATCGTAACGAACCTTTCCGGAGTCAGCACCGGAGGTCTGGTAGCTTATACGAAACTGGTAACGCCGATCCTCAACAGTTCTTTTGCGCTGGCACTGGGATTGTATCTGAATAATTTGCTTCCAGGTATCACAGTAAAGGCACTGGCCATTGCAGGTGTTGTTATCCTGTTTGTTCTGAATCTGCTGGGAATGGATATTTTTGCGAAGGTAAGCAAGATATTATCAACGGTTCTTCTGATTACAATGGTTCTGTATGTTGTTTTCGGACTTACACAGATCAGACAGCCGATTTTTGATTTTTCAGGAGATAAGATGTTTACCGGGGGATTTAAAGGATTTATGCTGGCAGCACTGCTTCTTATCAATTCCGCAAATGGTTACTACAACATTTTGTGGTATGGTAAGGATGCAAAAAGAGCAACGAAAGATGTTCCGTTTGCGGCAATGTCCTGTGTTCCATGTCTGCTTTTTATTTATGTGGGCCTTGCGATGGTTACAGGTGGTGTGCTCCCGCACGACGAGGTTGCAGGTGTGGAGACGATCCTTCCGGCAGCACAGGAGATTCTTCCTGGTATTGTGTATAAACTTTTTATGATCGGTGGACCGATCATGGCGATCATCACTACTTTAAATGGTGTATTCAATGATGTACGATATCCGATTGCCCAGGCTGCCAAGGATGGATGGCTGCCGAAAGGTATCCTGAAGGAAAATCGTTTCGGGGCACCGTATCTGATCTATACCTACACATTGATCGTAGTGTTGCTTCCGATCATCTTTGATATGAGTATCGTGACGATCACAAATATTTTCCAGGTAATCACATTCTTTATGAATGTTACGGTAGTGTATGCGATTTCACGTCTTCCGAAGAAATATCCGGATACTTGGAAGAAGAACAAATTTCACCTTTCCAGTGCAGGACTTTACGTATTCTGTACCATCAGTATCATCATTTACACGATTATTTTTATAAAAGGAATTTTCAGTATTAAACTTGTATATGCAGTATCTGCTGTTGTAGTTATGGTCGCGCTGATCCTGATCGGTGTATATCTCACCAGAAAAGGCGGAATCCGTATTGAGACATCCATATGGCAGCCTGCAGAGGAGGAAAAAAATGAATGAATTAAATCCATTCAAGCTGGCGGAAATGCTTGAGGAACTTGAGAACACCGTAGAATTACACAGTATTTCTGTACGGTATAAAGGAGAAAAGATTGTTGAAGGAGCATGGGCACCTTTCTCAATGGAAGAGCCGCAGATGATGCATTCTTTATCAAAGATCGGAACAAGTATCTGTGTTGGATTTGCAGTGGATGAGGGAAAACTTCGTCTGGAGGATAAATTTCTGGATTATGTGAGAGAAGATCTTCCGGATGAATATGATGAAGCGTTGGAAAATATTACCGTATATGATCTTCTTACCATGCAGGCTGGTTCCCCGGAATGTTGTAATAACGTATGGTTTTCCAGACTTGAGAAAGACTGGGAGAAAAACTGGCTTGGCCAGCCTAAACTGAAAGAAGATATCGGAAAAGTTTTTCATTATGATTCCGGATGCAGCTATACACTTTCCAGGATCGTGACCAAAGTTATGGGTGAAAACTGTCTGTCCATTATGCAGAAACGTGTTTTTGATAAACTTGGTTTTGGAAAGATCAACTGGCTTACAAGCCCGGAGGGACATAATACCGGCGGCTGGGGTATGTATCTGACCGCAGATCAGATTTCCACACTGGCACAGCTTCTTCTCCAGAAAGGAAATTGGAAGGGCGAGCAGCTAGTGCCACAGTGGTGGATCGAAGAGATGGGACAGCCAAGAGTCGTAATTCCCGGAGATGAGAAAAAAGCGCTGACCCATTATGCATATCACATTAAAGCAGGAAAAGAGATCTTTGCGGCAGAAGGAGCATTTGGACAGTATCTGGTGTGTTTCCGGGAACTTCCGGTTGCCATCGGCATTACCGCAGGTGCGAGAGAATATCTTGCGGCAGATATCTGCCTTAAATATATGAAAGAAGCCGTTCTCATACCTTGCCCGGAGGAAAAACGGGAAGAAGGAGAGAAATATCTGGAAGCAAAAATAAAAAGTCTTTCTCTGCCGCAGCCGGAAGGCAGACGGAAAACTGCGGGAAAAGAACTCAGCAGATTATTTAACAGGGAGATTATTTTTACCGAAAATCCAAGAAACATTGAAAGGGCGAAGATCGTTCCGGAAGGATGTAAACTGCGTTTGGAAATGACAATCGTGCGACACGTTCGTAAGTGAAAAGCTTGCGCACAAAGTCGAAGGGCAATTGTAGCCCGAAACTTTGGAGAACTGATATTCCGATGGGTGAAATGAGGGGGTAACGTCCCG
>NZ_JAHLPQ010000030.1:0-39034 GCF_018917985.1 Blautia sp. MSJ-36
CGACTTGGATACTTTATCATATCTTCTGTCTTTTGTCAACAGTGAATTTCATTTTTCTGAAATTCTTTTTAATTGTTTGTTTTTCAAAAACAATTATTTGCGACAGCTCAGTTATAATAACACTGGGAGTTATGCTTGTCAACCATAAAATTCAAATTTTTTTGGATTTTTTGGAAGTTTATCTTAAAGATGCAATTTTTCTTCTTCCATTCGCTGGTGGCGCTACGGCGGTCGCATTTTCAATGCGGTAAGTGCGAGGGAAGGCGATCTCAAAGTTCCGAAGCCCGAACGCCCTCCCTCGCGCTCCCACCCCGTTGGGCACGGAAAGAATTCTTCGTTGTTGTATGTGGTGCGGTATTGACTTTTGTCTGTATGCTGCGGTATTCAGAGTGGAACGCTGTGCCGATCTGGTTCCTGGATTCTTCTGTATTTATAGTGAGACGCTGTGTCGATCTGATCCCTAGATTCTTCTGTATTTATAGTGGAACGCTGTACTGATACAGCTACACTTCGACAATTCCAGGACAGGACGCCCTGCGTCCGCTTCCGTCCCCTTTCGGGTTTTATCTTTTTTCCTACCGGCTGGAAGTGTCAGCCAGAGGGAGAGGATATCGGTTCGGGCTGTTGCGGAGGAGGGGTGATACAACTTAGGTTGCGGGAGAGGGCGTTATTGCGGAAGGGTCAGCTGTCTGAGCCGCAGGCGAGTTCTGGCCCTGCCGCAATGCTTTTAGCCATCTCACGGAATCTTAGTTGTATCCCCCGACGGAGTCCTTGCCCGGACCGATATCCTCTCCCTCTGGCGTACCTCTTTCTCTCCACCCTCACGGAACCCTAGTTGTATCCCCCGACGGATTCCCTGCCCGGACCGATATCCTCTCCCTCTGGCGTCCGGCTTTCTCTCCACCTCACAACCCAAAAAGAACGCCACCCACCAGGCAGCGTCCTCCCAAATATCCAAATATTACCTCCAGATCCCCCGAAGTTTCCGAATCGTATAAAACAACTCATTCTCCATCGCCATAACCTTCTGAATCGGCACACTCCTAAACACCGGCATCTTCATCCTAGTCCTAATCCACCAAAACGAATAAACCGCCAAAACCAGAAAAGTGATCAAAACCACCAACCAGATCAAATTCCTCTCCACAGGATCCGAAGAAATATTCAAAATCATATAACAAGTCCCCACAATACCAATAACCGGAAACACCGGCCCAAAAGGAACCTTGAAACTCCTCGGCACCTTCGGCATTCTTTTCCTGAGAATCAACACATCCACATGCGCCAAAACATAAGAAATCATCCAGAACACCGACCCCACCAGAATCAAAAACGAAATAATAGAAGAAGAATTATTACTGATCAATGCAAAAATAAAAATCGTCACACTGACAAACACAACCCCAAACCACGGAACCCCATGCTTATTCGTCTTCGCAAAAATCCTCGGCATCATATTCATCTTCGCCATACCCTGACAGATACTCGCCAGCCCATTCACCGTAGAATTCTGCGTACTCACAACCGCAAGCGCAGCCACCAGAGTCATCCAGATTTTCCCCACACTGCCAAGAAGATTTTCCCCGTAAAGCAAATGCGGCGCTGGAGAATCCATCAACTCCTGCCAGGGAGTATAATTATGAAAACCAAACACCATGATCGACTGCACACCACAGATCAGAGCAAGACCAATAATCATACCAAGAGGCACATTCCTCTTCGCATTCTTAACACTCTTGGAAACCGGGATCACATACTCCGCCCCGATAAACAGCCAGAACGCCGTAGCCGTAGCAGAAAACAGCTCCGAAGGCTTCGTAGCCATAGTATACGGCTGAGAAACTACCTGACCCGTGCCCAGCTTAAACATACCGATCAGCCCCATGATAATCATAGAACCAACCAAAAGAAACGCAACCAGATCCTGGATCTTTGCAAACATATCCACGCCATGAAGATTCGCAATCATGATCACAATCGTCATCACCAGCGTATACCCGATACTTGGAATCGGCAGCCGGATCGTCTGGGCCATCGCATAGGAAAAAATCGAAGCCTCCACACCAGATGACAGAATATTACAGAGCAGATACCCACCAACCATGGAGATCAATGTAGGAAAAGGCCCAAGGCACGCCAGAGTATACTGTGCCAGACCACCCGTCGTATTCGGCATAATCGCATTCAGCTCCGAAAGCGAAGCCACCGTAGTCATATTTAAAAGGCAGGCAATGATCATAGAAAAAACAAACACAACGCCAACAGTACCTGCACCCTGTCCAAGGGAAACCAGACAGCTTGTGGCAATGACCAAACCTACTGATATAGATACAACACTTCCCAATCCTAATTTCTTATCTTCACTCATAATCCCAAGCACCTCCCCTATAATGAAATGGACATTCGCATTATATAAACATAAGTCATAAAAAATATCCAGCATAAAAACAGGCGAGGATCCGCTTCATCCGCGGACACCCTCGCCTGCTCTATAATACAGACCATCCTTCCATGATCCGCAATCCATCATCTATAAAGCATCTGCCCCTTCATCACCAGTACGCACGCGGATCACATTGTCAATATCATAGATAAAAATCTTACCATCACCGATATGACCGGTATAAAGCTCGTGCTTGATCACATCCACGATCTTATCCACCTGCTCCTTTTTTACCACAACACTGATCTGCTGCTTCGGAAGAAGCTCCATCTCATAATTTTCATCCACTTCATACTCACGGGTACCTTTTTCCACACCACAACCAAGCACCTGCATAACCGTCATACCTCTGACACCGGCTTTGCTGAGCGCAGACTTCAGGCTGGAAAATTTCGCAAGGCTTGTGATGACTTCAATTCTGCATAAACTCATCTTATAATATCATCCCTTTCGGAAAAATCCCGTTATATTTTATACATTAAGTGCTTTCTTTGTATCAGCAAGAGCCTCATCCATTCTGGAAATAACGTCCTTGATATCCTGCTCGGAAATAACAGCTGTAGGCTCAAAACGAATTGTTTTTGCATTAACAAGAGTACCGGCTGTCATGACACGTCTTGCAAACAGACCCTTTGCAGTCTCATAACCAAGCTCGCAGGTATGGAACTCAACAGCAAGCATAAGACCTGTACCACGAACCTCCTGGATGATCTCCGGATATTTTTCCGCAAGGCTCAGAAGTCCGGCTTTCAGGATCTCACCTTTACGCTTGCAGACACCCGGGATATCATTTTCAAGCATATATTTGATAGTTGCAATAGCAGCTGCACAGCAAACCGGGTTTCCTCCGAATGTCGGGGAACCAAGAAGCCACGGGTTATCGATCAGATCCTGAACCCACATCTTCGGTTTGCAGATGATACCAGTGATCGGCATGATACCACCACCAAAAGCTTTACCATAGGTCATGATATCCGGTGTAACGCCCTCTGCCTCACATCTCCACATAGTACCGGTACGTCCCATACCAGTCTGGATCTCATCAAAGATCAACGCTACGCCAGTCTCATCACAGATCTCACGAACCTCCTGAAGGTATCCTGCCGGAGGAACAATAACACCAGCCTCACCCTGGATCGGCTCAAGGATCACACCTGCAACTTTTTCACCAACTGCCTGAAGGTTTACGATTGCTTTTCTAACATCATCAGCAACACCGTACTGTACGTGCTGTACCTGCTGTACCATTGGAGTATATGGTGTACGGTATGTGCTCTTACCACCCATGGAAATAGCACCCATGCTCTTTCCGTGAAAAGCACCCACTGTGGAGATGAACCATCTTCCGCCAGTTGCGATACGTGCAAGTTTCAGAGCCATCTCAACAGCCTCTGCACCACCGTTTGTGAAGAAGCAGTACTGCAGGTCACCAGGTGTGATATCTGCAAGAGCTTTTGCCAGATATCCACGAAGAGGATCGAGAAGCTCCTGAGAATGAAGCGCCTGATGATCCAGCTGTGCTTTAACAGTTTTCAGGATCTCCGGATTTCTGTGTCCACAGGTATAAATACCAAATCCACCAAGACAGTCGATGAATTTTTCCCCATTTAATCCGTAGCAGTAAGCACCTTCATCCTGCCACTCAAGAACCGCACCCTGCTCAGAATCAGAAGAAACGGATTTACGGTATTTCAGCCAGCCCGGGCTTACGTAGTTGTCAAAATGATCGATGGTATCTGCTACCATCTGTTTTTTCTCCTCTGCAGGAATATCTTTCATATCTGTGTTGATCAGTCCGATTACTCTGTCAAGATCTTTGATTACCTGTTCACTCTTTGCCATAATACATGCCCTCTCTTTCTGAAAACCTTTTGGTCAGATATACTGATTTGTAAAAAAATAAGCGCATTCATTGTATTTCTACAACAAATGCGCCTTTGCATTTTTTTGATTGCTTTTTTAAGTTGCCTACATTGTACTCCGGTTAGCCGATACAGACAATTCTTAATTTCTGGCTGTTTATGATTACTTTCCAGTATGTCTACTTATTTTTAAGTATATTTCTGTAAAAAATCTTCCGTACACCCTCAGATCTCAGATATTCTTCTCCTCAAGTCTTCCGAAAAAAAACAGAATGTATTATACTTATTAGAAAATGTACATTACATAAAGGGAGGTTTTCACCATGGAATACAGACGTTTTGGAAACACGATCTATCTTCGCCTTGATCCAAAAGAAGAGATCCTGGAAGAGATCGGAAAAGTTGCGGAAAAAGAGAACATCCGCCTTGCACAGGTTACAGGACTTGGTGCCATCAACGATTTCACCGCAGGTGTATACAACACCGTAACAAAGGAATATCATTCCATCCAGTTCCAGGGAGCTTATGAGATCGTTTCTCTTACCGGTACTGTTACACGTAAAGATGGCGAAGTTTATCTTCATCTCCATATCGCAGCCGGTGACGAAGAAGGCCTTGTACATGGCGGTCATCTGAACCGTGCCATCATTAGTGCTACTGCGGAGATCCAGATCCAGGTAATTGATGGTGAGATCGGACGTGAATTCAGTGATGAAATCGGGCTGAATCTGTTTAAGTTCTGATTCTTCTGATGCTACATCAGCCGGATATTTATTACAAAAAGCGGGAAGTTATTCATCTGTACTTCCCGCTCTTTTTCCCTCTTATCCAACAGTCCCGCAGCTCTGCTTCTTATTTTCCCAAAACCATAGCTTCTACTCATATACGCTCTTGACAAACGTTTCTCCCATGATATACTTTGATAATAAAACTATTTTGATTTAAAAATTATTTATAAATAAAAACAATCAAAGAATTATGAGGACTAATACTATGAAGAATTTAAAAATAGGTGAAAAACTTACAAAATTCCCCCTCATCCAGGGTGGAATGGGTGTAGGCATCAGCCTTGGCCGTCTGGCCGGCACCGTTGCAAAAGAAGGCGGAATTGGAATTATCTCCACTGCCCAGATCGGCTACAGAGAAAAAGATTTCGACCAGAATACAGCAGAAGCTAACCAGCGTGCCATCCTTTCTGAAATGAAAAAAGCCCGGGCAATTTCCCCGGATGGCATCATTGGCTACAATATCATGGTCGCCCTGAAAGAGTATGCATCTCATGTAAAAGCCGCTGTTCAGGCAGGCGCAGACCTTATTATCTCCGGTGCCGGACTTCCCACGGAACTTCCTGCCCTTGTCAGTGGAAGCAAAACAAAGATCGCTCCCATCGTCTCAACGGACAAATCTGCCAAAGTTATTCTGAAATACTGGGAAAGAAAATATAAACGAACTGCAGACCTGGTTGTGATCGAAGGGCCCCAGGCCGGCGGCCATCTGGGATTCCATAAAGAAGAACTGGATTTTTATACACCGGAAACTTACGCTGACGAAATCCGCAAGATCGTTCAGACCGTAAAAAATTATGCTTCAAAATTTGGCACAGAAATTCCTGTGGTAGCTGCCGGCGGCATTGCTACTTACGAGGATGTAAAACATGTCCTTGATCTTGGTGTTGACGGTGTTCAGGTTGCAACCCGCTTCATCACAACCGAAGAATGCGACGCAGATACCCGGCTGAAAGAGGCTCTGGTCCATGCCACAAAAGACGATATCTCCATTGTAAAAAGCCCGGTAGGTATGCCCGGACGTGCCATCATGAATCCCTTTATGCAGCATGTCATGGCCGGAGAAAAAATCCCCCACAGTCCCTGCCACCGCTGCCTGGCCAAATGTTCCCCCGGCGAAATTCCCTACTGTATCACAGATAAGCTGATCGCCGCTGTGAAAGGAGATGTGGAAAACGGCCTGCTGTTCTGCGGGGCGAAAGCCTACATGGCAGATAAGATTGAAACTGTGCATGATGTAATAGAAGACCTGTTTGATTCCTCTTCAAAGCTTCCGATATCCGTTTGACAACCATAAACAAAATAAAAGATCCGGCCCTGTAACAAGCCGGATCTTTTTATGTTTCTTACTGCCAAAGTTTTATCTTCTTCCACAGCATTTCTTATATTTCTTACCACTTCCGCACGGGCACGGATCGTTCGGGTAGATTTTTCTTGTAGATGCCGGCTGCATTGGCATTGCAGTCGGTACAAAGCTGTTTGGCATTGCAGTATGCGGTTTACCTGTAGCAAACGGCCATACAGCTCCGGAAATCTCATTCGGTGTGTAACCGCGGAATTCCAGCATTCTTGTATTATTGTTGACATCCATGATCAGCTTTGTAAATTTCTCAAGCTGCTCATCATTAAACTGGATTCCCTTCTGGTTCAGGTTCTCCATGATCGCGGATATTCTGCCGTCCATGGAGCACTCTTTGTAGATAAAGAAAAGCGCCTGATCTTTTACCGCATCGGAAACTTTCATCTCATCCATCAGGAATTTTCCCAGTTTCTGGTAAGAAGCAGATTTTGTCGGATAACCATTTCTGGAATAATCCAGAATCTCATCTACAGACGGAATATAGAATTTCCGGCCACCCTGACGTCTCTCGATATCTTTGTAGATATTGTTGATCAGTGCGGATTTCAGAATCAGCTGATCATCCACAAGCTCACAGATACAGGCTTTCTCCGGAATAACATGATAAAGTTCGATGAACTTGTCATATCCGATGTCAAAACCTTTTTTCTGTTTAAACATCTCATATACTGTTTTTGCCGGTGCAGACACATACAGATAGCTTACCATAACAAGGCAGTCTTTCAGCCAGTTTACCTGGCTTCTAAGTGTCTGGAACTCCGGTGTGTTGATCTCACTGTAAACAGCTGCAACCTCTGCCGGTACTTCCGCATAGTCATCACTGTAGGAAACCAGATAGCCCATATCGTTCAGCCACTCTAAAGTCGCCCACTCACCATCTGCAACGTGGAAACATTTTCTCTGAACAGCTGCCTCAAAAGCCTGTACTTCCTGGTCATCTGCAACAAGGAAATTTGCTTTCATAACTTCCGGTTTCAGAACCTCTGCGGAAACTTTTGCAGCGATCTCTTCCTTCTCCATTCCTTTGCAGTGAAGTCCAAGCTCACCTGCAATACTGAGAAGGTCTTCTTTCCGGTAGGACATAAGGAAATCTTTTACTGTAGGATTTCTTCTGCTGCCTGTAACTGCCTCTGCGCTCTCTGCAACACGTGCTGCCGCTTCTACTACTGCCGCAACATCCTCATCTGCTGCACTCTCCTTCTCCGGAGCTTCCATCCAGTACGGATCGTCCTCACCTTTTACTTCTTTTATAATGGAAGGAGCTTCTGCTGTTCCTTCTTCTTTTTTCTCAATGTCGACTCTGTACTCCGGAACTTCCTTGTCAGCACCGTACTGACGGAAAGTAAACCATTTCTCGGAATCCATAAGTTCTGCAGTCTCTGTCTCGCCTGCATTTAATAATGTGAAATTATTCTTCGCTTCTCCATCACCGTTCTCACGAATCTGAACTTTTTTCTGGAAAAATTCAATCTCATATGAGCTGCCTGCCGGATACTGGACAAGATTCTCAAGCATGGCTGCCATCTTTGCAAATGTAACATCAGCCGCAACAGTACAACGTCTCCATACCGGCGGTTTCGTTCCTTTTCTTGTAATTTTTAACTGATAAAACATTGTGTGTTCCTCTCCTGTAAATATATGCCGGATCAGGAGTCATCCAAGGCTCCCGACCCGGCGTAAGCAACTTCCACTATGTTATACAAAAACGGGGAAAATGTCAATATTTCGTATCAAAGCACGTCACCACCATATGCACCACATAAGGCACCAGGATTACCGGAATGGCAAGGTAGGCAAGGATACTGTAGGCTTTCTGGATCAGGGTAAGAAGTCCCGCGATAATACAGATTGAAAGCACGGACGCCACTTTCCGCACCAGATCTGTTCCAAAGATCGCCACAACAAAAATAAAAATACCAATGATCAAAGTGCACACCAGATGATCATTCCTGTGTTACTCTTTTTTTCCATAAAATCCGAAACTCCTCTCCTGTGCTGACTTACATATAATCTACCTGCATTTCAGCACTTTATGATCCGCAAAAGCCTTTGCCCCGTACTGGAGCAGCGGATCGCGACACATCCGGCTCACTGCCACCCCAACCAAGGTAAAATGCTCCAGCCTTTCATCTCTGGAAGAAATGGTCGCTTCATAATATTTCGCATAGGTATCGCCAATGGAATAACTTGGCAGATGCACCTCATAATTTTCCAGCTTCATTATCATTTTCTCCTAATAAAAAGCATCTCAGAGAGAGTTCCGGGATCATCCGAAAATACAGCTCTCCATAACGCAAAAAAGCGTACAGATGCCCTGCATCCATACGCCTTTGTATTCAGTTTTTATAGTAACATGAAGGGGCAAAGATTTCAACACTTGACTGTATCACAGTACAATATCATATTTCTCCACATTGATCACTGCTTTTCCGTCACTGTGGAAAAGAATTTCATCTGCTTCTGCCGGTGTGGGGATTACCGTAGTGGCAGTCTTGCTTCCATCATTGACAAAAAGCTCGATGGAACTGCGGTCCAGGATAAATCGCAGCTTCAGATTTTCTCTGTCATCTGTAATCTGGAATTTTCTTGTGCACAGAACATCACGATATACTCCACTCCATGTTCTGTCGATCTCAATGGTCTGTTTTTTTCTGTTATAAGTGAATATTGTTGTATGCTCTTCATTATGTGCAAGCTCAATCTGAAACTCACTGTAATCTCCGTCTCCGGCAGATGCTTTTGCATTCATCAGTTCTACCGTCAGATCGATCATTCGGCCACGAACGCCATCCAGCTGCTTCTCTTCTTTTATTTCCACTGCCTGATAGCTGCAGGAATTTTTCCGATAATTTTCAATCTCACGAACCGGATGCTGCCAGATCTTTCCATCCTTATATTCCAGCTCTCTCGGAAGTGTCATCATTCCCTGCCATCTCTGTTTTTCATTGATCACACAGTTATCCCAGGACTTCATCCATGCGATCATTACTCTTCTTCCATCCGGAAGCAGTGTTGTCTGCGGCGCATAAAAATCCAAGCCATAATCCAGACTTACAGGTTCTTCTCTTTTAAATATGTGATTTTCTTTATCGTAGGTTCCTATAAAATAGAGAGAATTATGTCCATTATGAAATTCATAGCCCTTCGCGCGCATATGCTGGGGAGAACAGATCAGCACATATCTGTCACCAAGCGGGAAAAAGTCCGGGCATTCCCACATGACACCAATTTCTCCTGTAGTATTTTCCGCAAGAATCGTCTCAAACTTCCATTCCTTCAGATCCAGGCTGGAGAAAAGAGCTACCTGTCCCGGAATTTCCTCACTCCGGCTTCCTACGATCATGTAATAAGTTCCCTCTTCTTTCCAGATCTTCGGATCACGGAAATCAATTCTACTGCATTTTTCCGGAAGCATATCTCCGGTAACCACCGGATTTTTTTCTGCTTTTACATAATCTTTTCCGTCACCAAAGGCAAGACACTGGTTCTGTCTGATCTCTTCTTTTCCATCCGGCAGTTTTTCCGTTGTAACTCCGGTGTAAATCAAAGCCTGTTTTCCATCAGCTTCAATGGCACTTCCGGAAAAACAGCCTTCACGGTCATATTCCTGATCCGGTGCGAGTGCAGCCGGAAACTGCTCCCATCGAATCATATCCTCAGTCACGCTGTGCCCCCAGTGCATTGGGCCCCAGTCGCGGCTGTAAGGATGATACTGATAAAAAAGATGTACTTTCTCTTCAAATACAGAAAATCCGTTTGGATCATTGATCCAGCCAACCGGTGCAGCTACATGAAATGCCGGTTTTTCTTCCTGCGGGATATTTTCTGCTTCCTGTATTTCATAAAGACGCGCTTTTTCAAGTTTTTCGCTCATAGTCTGCTCTCACTTTCTTTTTCATGTTTCTGACCGATATCTTTTTTCTGTTTTTATTTCTCTGTATCACTGAGAGATTTCTGATACTGGTCAAAATATTTCTGTTTGATCGCCAGATAGTCAGAAAGTCCGTACTGCTCCATCTTCTTCAGATAAGAATCCCATTCTTTTTCGATTCCTCCGTTCAGGATCCAGTCTGCCTTTTTCTGCTCTGCATATTTCTTGATATCTGTGTCATACTGGGATACCTTGTTGGTATCATCAATACTCATAAATACATTCGGATATACATATTTGCTGTTCATATCTTTAAGATATGTTTCATGCATATTGTCAAGACGCCATTTTGCATCTGCAGGCTCTGTTACATATACATCATAATAATCATTAAGAACTGCCAGCGGTCCGTTAACAGACTGTGCTTCACGAACCTCTACCGGAGATGCGTCTCCAAGATCCATATGCTTCAGCATCTGTCCACCTTCTGCATTTTCAGACATTTCAAAGATATTGAAGGAGTCTTTCTCACCATAAGTACCCCAGTTATTCTGTGGAGACTGGATCGGTGCATACATCTGATCGATCCATGCAGCTGCCAGTGCCGTGTCTCTGCAGCTTGTAGTCAGAACACATCTTCCTCTGTCAAATCCACTGGTCTCACTGTTATTCTGTCTTGTGATATTTACAAGCCCGTCCGGTCCTGCAAGTGCCGGGAGCATCACATAATCTTCATTGTTGTCGATGTTTGCAATATCCCAGGTAAAGCACAGGCCATATCTGTGGTTCTTTCCTTTTGCAACATAGGTAGACCATTCCTGGGTAAATGCCTCCGGATCTACAAGGTTCTCTTCCACCAGCTGGTGCAGCCACTGAATTCCTTCTTTATAGCCTTCCTGCACGGTTGTATAAATAACCGTTCCATCATCCTTTACAGCAAAATGATCACCGGTATCTCCATATCCTTCGCCGAATCCATTAATGAGAATTGCAGGATCCTGGTCTCCATTGTTGATAATGAATGACATTGGAATCACATCGCCTTCAATATCAAACTCTTTTTCCAGTTTATCTGCATTATCACGGAAAGCAATCAGAACCTGCTCCAGTTCATCTGTTGTAGTCGGAACATCCAGTTTCAGATAATCCAGCCATTTTTTATTAATGTAAGGAATATCTCCGATGGCCTGAATGGCTTCTTTTCCTTCACCCAGCTGCTCGATCCACGGGAAAGAATAAATATGTCCGTCCGGTGCAGTACACATGGTGCGGTATTCCGGATATTTTTCAAATGCAGCCTGAAGATTCGGCATATATTTATCGATCAGATTTTCTACCGGAATGATGATTCCCTGCTTTGCATAACGAAGGAGATCATAATCACTCATTCCTGCGTTAAAAAGACCATCCGGAAGATTTCCGAACTGTGCCAGTGCCAGATTCTTTTTGTCATCAAACTGATCCGATACGAAGCAGGTCCAGTCAATATGAACATTGGTCTGCTTTTCCATTCTTTTGAAGATCGTTCTTTCATTGGGGTCCTGAGTAGATGTTGCCGGAGCACTTGTGATAAAGGACAATTCTGCTTTTTCTTTCAGCGGAAACGCAACGTCCTCTACCGGAGTATCCGGATCTGTTTCTGCCTTCATGTGCTCTTTTCCACTTCCACATCCTGCACTGCAGACCATTATAATCGCCGAAAGCCCGATTGCCAATAATGCTTTCATTCTTTTTTTCATCATCTTCAACCTCCAGTCATCAACCTTTTACAGAACCAACCATGATACCCTGATCAAAGTATTTCTGGAAAAACGGATACATGATCAGAAGTGGTAAACTTGACACAATGATGGTTGCATATTTCAGAAGCTCTGCCACCTTTGCCATCTGTGCCGTGCTCTGGATATCTGCGATCATTCCAGGCTGCGGTGTATTCTGTACCAGGATAGAACGAAGTACCAGCTGTAACGGCTGCAGCTTCGCATCATTCAGGTAGATCATGGCATCAAAGTAGCTGTTCCACATTCCGACAAAGGACCACAATGCAAGTACCGCGATGATCGGTTTGCACACAGGCATCATGATTTTGAAAAAGTGCTCGATCTCTGTAGCGCCATCAATAGCAGATGCCTCTCTCAGCTCCTTCGGGATAGACTGATAATAGGTTCTTGCCAGGATCATGTTCCAGACATTAAATGCACCCGGAAGCAAAATAGCCCAGATGGTATTTACCAGATGCAGCTGATTGATCAGGATAAATGTCGGGATCATTCCGCCGCCGAAAAACATTGTGATAAGAAAGATCACATTGAAGAAGTTTCTTCCTACAAATTCTTTCTTTGACATCGGATATGCTGCCAGCAATGTTACCAGAACAGAAATGATGGTAAACACTACGGAATAAAAGAAAGAGTTTGCAAATCCTCGCCAGATCATATTGTTTTCAAGTACTCGTCTGTAGGCATCTACCGTCCATTTTCTTATATCCAGGCTGATTCCCTGGCTGTTGAGAACATTGGGATCCATAAAAGATGCGATCACTACATACAAAAGCGGAATCAGGATTGAAAGTACAAATGCGCCCAGAAGCACGTATCCGATTCCAAGAATCGCTTTATCAGATGCCGTATATTTCTTTTTCTTTGCTGTTTCCATACAAGCGCCTCCTATAATCCTTCTCCATCGTTAAGTTTCTTGACTACCCAGTTTACAAATATCAGCAGAATTACATTGATCACGGAGTTAAACAGACCCACGGCTGTGGAATATCCGTAATCACCATTAAGAAGACCGATCCTGTATACATATGTAGAAAGGATCTCTGATGCCGGAAGGTTCATATCTGTCTGCAGTGCATATGCCTTTTCAAAACCGATACTCATAATATTTCCGGCCTGAAGGATAAACTGGATCACGATGATATTCTTGATCGCAGGGAGCTGAACATACCAGATCTGCTGCAGGATATTGGCTCCGTCCACAACAGCTGCTTCCTCCAGGTCTTTGCTGGCATTGGAGAGTGCTGCAGTATACATGATCGATGACCATCCGGCTGTCTGCCAGATTCCACTGGCTATGTAAATGGTACGGAATGCTGCCGGCATAGTCATCCAGTTTGCATCAGAACCGATCAGTTTATTCAGTGGGCCAACCGGTGAAAGGAACATACGGACCATACCACAAAGTACGATAACGGAAATAAAATTCGGTGCATAGATCAGAAGCTGGATCTTTTTCTTGATTCCGGCTCTCCGGATCTGATTCAGAAGCAGTGCCAGAATGATCGGGATCGGAAATCCCCATAATAAGCCGTAAATACTAAGTTTCAGAGTATTTACAAGATAATTCATAAAATCCGGTGACGACAGGAATCTCCGGAAATATTCAAGGCCCACCCACTTACTTCCGAATATACCATCAATAACATTGTAATCCTCAAATGCGATCAGCACACCGCCCATCGGTACATATTTGAAGATGATGGTCAGAAGCAACGCCGGCATCAGAAAGAATACATATAGCTGCCAGTTCTTCTTTACATACTGCAGTTTCTGTGCACAGGTCCGTTTCCCTGTAGAAACTGCTTTCGCAGAACCCTTTTTCATTTTTTTTCCTCCCTTTTTTATGTTTTCGCTCTTTTTGAAACCGGTAAAGTAACCGGTTACTTTATAAGCTGATACTACTATATCCGGCCTCGTATGTCAACCATTTTCAGATGATTTCCCCAAAAAAGTAACCGGTTACTTAACTGGTTATTTTTTTATTGCTATTTCAGGCTGATATTGCTATACTGAAATGGAATAAACATATATTTACGCTTTGTTTTCACTATACGAAGCTTACGTAATTCAACTGTAAAAGGAGACTATTTTATACATGGCTAAAAAACAGGTGACATTCGCTGACATCGCAGAATACACTGGTTTTTCCAAGACTACAATTTCCAGATATTTTAATCATCCGGATTCTCTCACCCTGGAAAACCAGGAAAAAATCGCCAGAGCTCTGGATGAGCTTGGTTATAAGAAAAATAAGCTTGCCAAAGTCCTTGCCAATGGAAAAAGTGAATTTGTAGGGATCATTGTACCAAATCTCTATCTTCATTATTATTCCGAAATGCTGACTCAGATTCTCAGGAGCTATTCTGATTATCACTATAAGTTTCTGGTTTTTGTAAGCGACGGTGGCCCTGAAAAAGAAATGCAGTATCTGGACGAGCTGATGGCATATAAGATCGAAGGGCTGATCGTTATGAGCCACACCCTTCCTTCTGAAAAACTGGCATCCTACAAAATCCCGGTTATTGCCATTGAGCGTGAAGCGGAGCATGTCTGCAGTGTCACCACGGACAACTATATGGGATCCACGCAGGCTACTTCTCTTCTGATCCGTAACAAATGTGATGTGCTGATCCATATCAATGTGCATGTACCGCAAAACATTCCCGCCTATGACCGTATCCGTGCATTTGAAGACACATGCAAAGAGCATAATATTCCTTACGAGCTGAATCTTAACGTTCAGGGTGATTCCTATCAGGAAATCTTCGAGAAAATGTGTATGATCTTTCAGGATATTGACAACAAATATCCCCACCAGAAAAAAGGCATATTTTTATCCAATGATACTTACGCAAACATGTTTCTCAATCTGATCTTCCAGAAATATAACTGTTTACCGGAAGAATATCAGATTATTGGTTTCGATAATTCACCGATTGCTGCAGAATCTATCATTCCCATCACCACCGTTGGACAGCAGATTGACGTTATTGCACAAACTACCATGGAGCTTCTTGTCGAGCAAATGAATGAAATGAAAAAAAGAAAACCTTCACCCCTTCAGAAGCCAGTCCATAAAAAGATTACGCCTGTACTGATACGGCGTGAAACCACAGATTGATGAAATAATTTTTTCATTATAGATAAATATAACATTTTTCCATATTCCATAATAATGCAAACATTCATACAACCATAGCTTCGTGCTATAATCCTTTGGAAAAATGTTATACAGAAACCAAAAGATTCTTCAGGCTGCCACGCCCGGAGGCTTATAAATACAACTCAGGGAGGAAATCATGAAAAAAGATCAGGAAATTTTTCAAGAACGTTTAAATCATCATCACGACGAGCTTCGCTGGCTGTACACAGAGCTTTATCACAATGGCGATATGTTTGCAGAACTCTGCGATCAGATGTACCAGTATTTTACAGCACGCCGCCGGGCTCTTAAAAACCGTGATCTCGAAAGAGAAAAAAATCCGGACTGGTTCCGCCAGAAAGATATGCTTGGCATGATGCTCTATATTGACAACTTTGCCGGCAACATTAAAGGAGTTTCCGCAAAACTTCCATATCTGAAAGAATGCAACGTGAACTGTCTTCATCTGATGCCTTTCCTGGATACCCCGAAAGGCCGTTCCGACGGTGGTTACGCAGTTGCGGATTTCCGCAAAGTCCGCCCGGATCTTGGTACCATGGAAGATCTTTCCGCCCTTGCTGACAAATGCCACAAAAACGGAATGAACCTGTGTATGGATTTTGTTATGAACCACACTTCTGAAGATCACGAGTGGGCAAAAAAAGCACGCCAGGGTGACGGAGAATATATGAGCCGTTACTTCTTTTACAACAACCGCGAGATTCCGGACGAATACGAAAAGACCGTACCGCAGGTATTCCCTACCACTGCTCCCGGAAACTTTACCTGGCTTCCGGATATCGGTCATTATGTCATGACTACTTTTTATCCTTATCAGTGGGATCTGAACTACGGAAATCCCCGTGTTTTCAATGAGATGATGTACAACTTCCTCTTCCTTGCAAACCAGGGAATGGATGTGATCCGTATTGACGCGGTTCCGTATATCTGGAAAGAGCTGGGAACTCCTTGCCGTAACCTGAAACAGGTTCACACCATCGTCCGTATGATGCGTATGATCGCTGAGATCGTCTGCCCGAGTGTTGTTCTTCTGGGCGAGGTTGTTATGGAACCGGAAAAAGTTGTTCCGTACTTTGGAACCGTGGAGAAACCGGAATGCCATATGCTTTACAATGTAACAACAATGGCTACAACCTGGAACAGCATTGCCACCCGTGATATCCGCCTTCTGAAAAAACAGATGGATATTGTGAACAGCCTTCCGAAGCAGTATACTTTCCTGAATTATCTCCGCTGCCATGACGATATCGGCTGGGGACTGGATTTCGCCACTCTGAAAGACTGGGGCATGGACGAGCCGGCCCACAAGCGTTACCTCAACGATTTCTTCACAGGAAAACATCCGGGAAGCGACAGCCGCGGAGAGCTTTATAACGATGACCCGGTAACTCAGGATGCCCGTTTCTGCGGAACCACTGCTTCCATGTGTGGAATCGAGGCTGCACTTTTTGAAAAAAATGATGAGAAGCTGGAAAGAGGTATCCGTGAAGATCTGATGCTTCACGCATATATGCTTACTCAGTCCGGAATCCCAATGCTTTACAGTTCCGATGAAGTTGGCCGTCTCAATGATTATTCCTATAAAGATGATCCGGACAAAGCAGCGGATTCCCGTTATATCCACCGCGGTGCTTTCCAGTGGGATCTTGCGAAAAAACGGAAATCAAAAACTTCTGTTGAGGGCCAGATCTTCCAGACTCTTAGTCGCATGGAGCAGATCCGCCGTCAGGAATCTGTTTTTGACAAAGACTGCGATGTGTATACATATGATGTTCATGATGACAGTATTCTCTGCATTCTCCGCCAGAAGGGAAATGAACGTTTTATCGGAATTTTCAACTTCAGTGACAGTGAAAAAACTGCATGGATGCAGGAAGAAGGAACCTTCCGTGATCTTATTACAGGACAGACTCTGGAGCTTAAGGATGTGGTGCTTCCGGCTTATGGATTTATGTGGTGTAAAAGGGTTTAATGATCCCGGGGCAGTTTCCAGGATCATGAAATCACAGACTTACCTTTAATTTGTTATTTATGTAAATAAAAAAGACGTGACCTTACGGATTGATGGAAAAACATATCCGTTCCGGGTTCACGTCTTTTTATTATGTTATATCTTCAGTTTCTTCTGCATATGCCTGGCATTCAGAAATTACTTGCAGAGTTCCTCTGCCATCGCATCGATCTCTGCTACATTCTCATCACTAAGAGAGGACATAATCTTCACATTATTCTCAAGCCATGTAATGTTTTTGCTCTTCTCGAACATTCCTTTCATGACTTTAGCTGCGGTAGGTGCCCAGCTTCCGTTTTCAATAAGGCCGATGGTACGGTTCTGGTAATTACGCTCTGTCAGGTTCTCGATGAATGTTCTCATGAACGGGAAAGCCTCTCCGTTGTATGTAATGCTGGCCAGTACCAGTTTACCGTAGCGGAAAGCGTCCTCCACTGCCTCTGCCATATCTTCTCTTGCAAGATCGCATACAACAACCTTCGGGCAGCCTTTTTCTTCCAGTTTCTGTGCGAGAAGTTCTGCTGCTTTCTTTGTATTTCCGTATACAGAGGTGTAGGCGATCATGACGCCTTCATTCTCTACTTTATAAGAAGACCAGATATCATATTTCTCCAGGTAATGTCCAAGATTCTCGGTGAGGATCGGTCCGTGGAGCGGGCAGATAGTCTGAATATCCAGAGTTGCTGCTACTTTAAGAAGTTTCTGTACCTGCGGGCCGTATTTTCCAACGATTCCGATATAGTAGCGACGTGCTTCGCAGTCCCAGTCCTCTTCCACATCAAGGGCTCCGAACTTACCGAATCCGTCTGCGGAAAACAGAACTTTATCTGTGCTGTCATATGTGACCATAACCTCCGGCCAGTGTACCATCGGTGCAAATACAAAAGTAAGAATATGTTTTCCAAGTGTCAGGCTGTCACCGTTGGCTACGATATGTTTCTTTCCTTCCAGGTCCATTCCACGGAAGAAGTTCTCCATCATGGTGAAAGTTTTAGTATTGGCAACAACGGTTGTATCCGGATATGCTTCCATGAAGTTTTCAATATTTGCGGCATGATCCGGCTCCATATGCTGAACTACAAGATAATCCGGTTTCGCGCCATCCAGAACTTCTGCTACTTTTCCCAGCCATTCTTCTGTGAAGTTGGCGTCTACTGTGTCCATAACTGCGATCTTCTCATCTTTGATCACGTAGGAGTTATAGGACATTCCGTTTGGTACTACGTACTGTCCCTCAAACAGGTCTACCTGATGGTCATTTACACCTACATAATAAATATCATTTCCGATTTTCATTGTTACAGGATCCTCCTTGGTCTGCTGTATTTTATATTTTCATTATTTCTGAAAATACTGTCTCATTGCTATCATTTATTATACCATTGTTCATACTGAAAGCAATGTTCAATCCATAATTATCCAGTTCATTATTCCGTTTTATTTCTCGATTGGAAATACAACAGTCAGAAGCATCTTAAAACGCTCTACCGCATAAACTGCATGAGGAATGGTTGCCGGCATTACCAAAGCTTCGCCTGCTTTGCAGACATGTTTTACACCACCTACGGTAAATTCTCCAACACCATCCAGAACCGTCACCATGGCATCCCCCCTGCCTTTTTTCTATCCCGATTTTACCATTTTTATACCTGTTATATAAATAAAAACAGCCTTCCACAAGCAAGCTTGCTCTAGGCTGTTTTTACTTACGTCTTCTACTCTAAACTGTTACAGAATATATTTCCGTAACGCACTTCGAAACTCTCCGATCCTCTGCTCGGCAAGTTCTTTCAGTGTGATGTTCTTCATGCTCTCGATATACCCCTGCTCCTGGCGGTAGAGCCATTTGGTGTCGGCGGGGCGAATTTCCTGGTAGTGGTTGTGAGCCAGCCATTCTTCGTAGCTGATCGGTGTCGGATAGCCAAGTTTCTCGTCCAGAAGCTCCTTGAAATCGATCTTGTCCGCACGCTCCAGGATTCCCTCCCAGAATTTCAGTACTTCCTCTACATGCTCATGGATCTCATAACGTCTTGCGCCGCCATCGTAGATAATACATTTCTCAAAAAGAGGGCTACACATGGAAAGTGTCTCTCTTCGAAATTCCGGTGCAACGATTCCGCCCTTCCAGTAGAAGTCAACATCCGGAAGATTGATCCCGGAAACACCTTTATCCTGATAGGTGGCAAAAATCCCCTCATAAAATACCGTGATAAATCCTTCAAACTCCGGCCAGAACTCACGGATCTCTTTTGTCAGGTTCTCAAGAATATCGATTCCCTTGGTTCCACCAATGGTAAAGATGATAATATTACGAAGTTTTGTTCCGTGCTCTCTGTAAAAATCAGTCACATAACGGAGACAATGGATCAGAGTTTCACCACTTGCGATGATATCACCGATCATCAGCGTACTGTCCGGAACCATAGTCAGTTTGCTGTACTTGATCTCAAGTCCGGTCATTTCATCTTCCGCAAAAACACGCTCGCTGGAAAGGAAGCTAATATCATGGACACGGATATGCTCTTTATAACAAGCCTCCTCAAGAGGATAATTCAGTGCACCTCTTAAAATAGAAAGAATATTTGCAGTGGTAACCTTCTTCTGCTCCTTCAGATAATAAAGCATCTGGCAGGTAGACGGGATCAGACAGTTATAAACCTCATATCCAACCACTTCCGGTGTGTTCAGAAGCTTTCTTGTCTCTGCCTCTGAAGTGATATAATATTCGTTTACATAATTTCCGCCATCAAGACGATAACAGGCAACACCCTGCTCATTAAACTCCGGTACCAGACGTACATTGTCCCAGTTATTCATGTGTATTTTTCCCCTTTTTTCAAAGACTTTTCGATTTTTCCATATCTCTCAACAGCTTATGATGAACCATCGGATATGTCAAGTATATTCTGCCTGAAAATTATTTATTTTACGGGGTTTTCCCCTCTTTACAAACCTTTTTCAACAGAGTATTGTATAACCTGGATGAAGGAATTTTATATACTTTTTATGAGGTAATTTTATGTGTGAAAATAAAAAAAAGAAATCTCATTCCATAGAGATGACTTCCGGTTCTCTCTGGAAAAATATCCTCCTCTTCAGCCTTCCCCTGATGGGGTCCCAGGTGTTGGAGGTTCTTTTTAACTTAAGTGATGTTGCGGTTGTGGGACGGTTTGCGGACTACCTGGCACTTGGAGCTGTGGGTTCCACAACGCTTCTGGTCACTTTGTTTACCGGAATCCTGATCGGCATGGGAGCAGGTGTCAACGTCCGCGTAGCCCACGAACTTGGCGCCGAAAATAAAAAAGGTACGGAAGAAACCATCCATACCTCGCTTCTTCTCTGCGCCATCGCAGGCCTTCTGGTCTGTATCATCTGTCTTCTGTTTTCCGGGCAGATGCTGGCCATGATGAACACGAAACCGGAACTGATCGACCAGGCTATTTTATATATGAAGATTTACGCTCTGGGTATGCCGGCCATGGCTGTATACAATTTCGGTAACGGCGTCTTAAGCGCCCGCGGCGATACGAAACGACCACTGATCTATCTTTCCATTGCCGGAGTGATCAACGTTGTTCTGAATCTGTTTTTTGTTATCGTCTGCCATATGGCTGCCGCAGGCGTTGCAACTGCCAGTGCGCTTTCCCTGTATGTGTCCGCGTCTCTGGTTATGATCCACCTCCTCCGGAGAAAAGACGAATGCCAGGTATCCCTGCGTAAGCTCCGCCTTCACCCGAAGGCCTGTAAAGCTGTACTGCTTCTTGGTATTCCCACAGGTCTTCAGAACGGAATCTTTGCCATCGCAAACCTGTTCGTACAGACCGGTGTCAATTCCTTTGATGCGGTAATGGTTTCCGGAAATGCAGCTGCCGCAAATGCCGATGCCCTGATCTACAATGTCATGTTTTCTTTCTACACGGCATGTGCAAGCTTCATTGGACAGAACTGGGGTGCCGGAAACAAAAAGCGTATGCTGAAATCCTATGGCGTCAGCCTTACCTATGCCTTCATCGCAGGCGCGATCCTTGGCGGACTGCTTCTTGTTTTCGGGCCGCAGTTTCTGTCACTGTTTGCTACAGAACCGGCTGTTATTGATGCCGGTATGCAGAGGATCCGGATCATGGGATTCTGTTACGCCTTCAGCTGTTTTATGGATGGCAGTATCGCGGCTTCCCGTGGCATTGGAAAAAGCATTCCGCCTACCATCATTGTTATCCTGGGTTCCTGCGTATTCCGTATTATCTGGATCTATACGGTGTTCGCACACTTCCAGACCATTTCCGCACTGTATCTTCTGTATATTTTCTCATGGGGAATTACAGGATTTGCGGAAGTTCTGTTCTTTGCTTTCAGTTTCAGAAAAATCCGGACATGAACGCTTCCTTACTTTTACTGATTTCAAAACTATCTGAAGGAGAAAACGTATGAAACACAAACACCATATAAAAAGACTGCTGCACCCTGCTGCAGCAGTACTTTTTACTGCCTTTATTATTACAGTCGCACTGATTCGAAGCCACATTTATCCCTTTGGGGAAAATCTCCTCGTATACAACGACATGCAATATCAGTATACGGATTTCTTTTTGTGGTTTTCCAATGTCCTTCACGGAAAAGATTCTCTGATTTATTCTTTTCATTCCGGTCTCGGTGGAAGCACCCTGGCTCTTTTTGCCTATTATCTCGCTTCCCCGCTGAACCTGCTGGTATATTTTGTTGACTCCGCACACATCGGAGAATTTCTCACTCTCCTGATCTGCCTAAAACTGATCCTCTGCAGTGTTACTTCATATATTTATATCAGCCGCCGTTTTCAGCCTGCGCCTTTATTTCGGATTCTTATTTCCGTATCCTACGCACTGATGGGTTACAACATTCTTCAGTGCAGCAATATCATGTGGCTGGACGGAGTAATTGCCGCACCTGTCATTGCACTTGGAATTTACCGGCTGATTTCCGGGAACAGACGAAGCCTTTATTTTTTCTCCCTTTTTTATGGAATTCTTACCTGCTGGTATACCGGATATATGCTCTGTCTTTTTGCGGTTCTGTATTTTTTATTTGAAATGTTTCTTCATTATGAAAAAAAATCTCCGGTATTCCGGCAGATCCTTAAGACAACCGGTGTTTTTATCTCCACCTCCATTCTCAGCCTCATGGCTTCCGGAATTCTGTTTATTCCCCAGGCCATTCATATGCTGGAAGACGGAGAAGAATTTGATCTTTCCATATTTAAGCCGGCATTTGGTTTTTCCTATCTGGAAGGATTCCGGGATTTCTTTCTGGAACCGGATGTTCTCACATGGAACGAGTATATCCCACCGGTATACATCGGATCATTTGTCCTTTTTCTGACAGTCCTTTTTCTTGTTGCAAAAGGCCCCAACGCATTTCGCAAAAAGCTGGCTGCTGCTTATTTTTTCGGATTTATTCTGATTTTTGCATTCCGCCCGCTGAATTATATTTTTACGGCATTTCGTATTCCTACTTCGCATACCTATCGTTATGCATTTATATACGGTCTTTTTATGATTGCCATAGCAGGAATGTGTGCCGGTGAAATCCGTTATATCCGTCAGAAATATCTGATTTTTGCCGCACTGATCATTGCAGGCACCGGAATGATTTTTGACATGATACGTCCTTATGGAAACCAGAACCGTCTGTATTTCAGCTGCTTTGCCGCACTGATAACCGGAATCGGTCTTATTATAAAGAAAAAGCCCCGCAGAATCGCTGCACTGCTTTCTGTCTGCCTGCTTCTTCTCTGTACCACTTATGAGTTTTCCTCAAAAATGCAGATGATTTTTTCAGATCATACAGAAAATGTACAATGGTACCGCTCCTATACTGCCACAATGAAAGAGGAGCTTGCGGATCTGATGGACAGTGACCAGTCTCTGTACCGTGTTGACAAAAACTTTTCCAGGACTCCCATGCGTGGAGCAAATGAATCTCTGGCACTGGGATACAGTTCGGTTTCCAACTATACTTCTACCAACAATGTAAAAGAAGCCGTTTTTCTCAAAAAAATGGGCTACACCAACGATACCACCCTGGTTCCTTACACTGCCAATCTGGTTATGGATTCTCTCCTTGGTGTAAGATACATTTATTCCAGAGAACCCATTACCGGCTGTGAACAAATCCGTCAGGACATTCTGGACGGCATCAATCTTTACCGCAACCCTTACGCACTCCCCCTTGGCTATGCCGTAAACAATCCGGAAACAGCTGAGGATTATGGTACAAATGTATTTGAAAATCAGACTCTGCTGTGCAAACACCTGTCCGGACAGGGAGACGGTCTCTACACCAATGCCGAAATCCAGTCTCAGGATACCGATGGAAATTCATGGACCTCCTGGGAACTTAAAGTTCCTGCTGATGGCGCCTTTTACTGTTATTTTTCCAATGAAGCAAATAATACAAATATTGAAGTCAACGGCCAGTATTTCAAAACCAATCCCTGGTATGAAAATCCCATTCTCTATCTGGGAGAATACAAATCCGGCGATACGGTAACCATCCGTCTTCTCAATGATGAAGGCAATTATAAAGACGACTACGGATTATGCGCGGCAACTCTGAATACACAGGTTCTGAGAAATGTAACCGATCTTTTACGCAGCCGTTCCTGTACCATACAGAAAATGGAAAAGGGCGAAGTGCTGGCAGAATATGATGCCGCTGATAATGAAACACTCCTGCTTACCGTTCCTGATGAAAACGGATGGGATCTTTATATCAACGGAAAAAAATCCACAAAATATCAGACAGAAAATACCTTTATCGCTGTTCCGGTTTCCAAAGGCCATAATACCATCCAGCTGCGTTACCATGCACCTGGATTACGTGCAGGTATTTTTTCCAGTGTTCTGGCTCTTGGACTTTTTTCCTTCCTGTCACTGTCACGAAACAGAAAAAAACATTGATATATAATTACTTTTTTCGTGATTGTTGTACATTTGTCTTTACAAGACGGACAAAATTGTATATAATCATTACATTGTGCTTTTACGTGATGCAGTATTAGTATTACATCTCAGAACAGTAAAAGCATTCTCACACAATAGGAAAGAGGAAAAGTAGTTATGAAAAACCTGATTCAAAAATGGAACAGCATCAATCTGATCAAACGTATCATCTGCGGTCTGATCGTTGGTATCATCCTCGGCCTTGCAATCCCGCAGGCTTCTGTGATCTCCATTCTCGGTGACCTGTTCGTCGGTGCTCTCCGTGGAATTGCTCCGCTTCTGGTGTTCTTCCTGGTAATGAGCTCTCTGTGCCACATGGGAAAAGGCCAGAAAACAAACATGAAATTCGTCGTTGTACTTTACCTTCTTGGAAATGTACTCTCAGCACTGGCAGCCGTTATCTCCAGCCGCCTGTTCCCGATTATGCTGACTTTTTCCGAGAATACCAATACTTCCGATGTCACTCCACCAAGCGGTGTTGCAGAAGTCCTCAAAAATCTTCTGATGAACATTGTTTCCAACCCGGTTGACGCACTTGTGAACGCAAACTATATCGGTATCCTTGCATGGGCTATCATCTTCGGTATCGCACTGAAGGCCGCAAGCGAAACCACAAAAAATGTCATCGAAAACATTTCCGATGCAACTTCCACAGCAGTAAGATGGATCATCAACCTCGCTCCATTCGGTATCATGGGCCTGATCTTCACAACCATCTCCGAGCAGGGACTTGGCGTACTCTTAAGCTATGGCCGTCTGATCTGTGTACTGGTTGGAACCATGCTGTTTGTAGCACTTGTACTGAATCCGATCGTTACTTTTATCTGCACACGCCAGAATCCATATCCGCTGGTTCTTCGCTGCCTGAAAGACAGTGGTCTCACCGCATTCTTCACAAGAAGCTCTGCAGCCAACATTCCGGTAAACATGGAGCTCTGTAAAGACCTTGGACTTGATGAGGATACATACTCCATCTCCATCCCTCTTGGTGCGACCATCAACATGGGTGGTGCTGCGATCACAATCTCCATCATGGCTCTGGCAGCTGCACATACCCTTGGTATCAGCGTAGATTTCCCGACCGCTCTGATCCTCTGCATCCTGGCTGCTGCAAGTGCGGCAGGTGCTTCCGGAGTTGCCGGTGGTTCTCTTCTTCTGATCCCCATGGCCTGCAGCCTTTTCGGAATCCCCAACGACGTTGCCATGCAGGTAGTTGGTGTCGGTTTCATCGTAGGCGTTATCCAGGATTCCTGCGAGACAGCACTGAATTCTTCCACAGACGTACTTTATACAGCATGCGCCTGCAAGATCAGAAAGAAAAAATAATCACACTTACATATGTTAATTTGTAAAAAAAGAGCAGATCTTCCACAATTGGAAAATCTGCTCCTTTTTTGTCTTAACCTTCAATTCCTGCAATATCTGCACTCGGTAAATAAGATATCCTCTACATCTGAAAAAACTTCCAGCTCTCACCCATCCGCACAGCCAGATACACGATCTCAAAAATCACCGCCACAGATCCCAGTTTGAAAAGCAGTGAGTCAACAAAGCCCCCTGCCTTGCAGAAATCCAGCGCAATTCCTCCTGGCAGCGGATACAGAATCCGGACCCGTTTCCGGTTAAAACAGTCCAGTATCAGATGGGACGCAAAGCCTGTCACAAAGTAGGGTACCAACTGTACAGATACCATGGAAAGCGCTCCGCTTAAAATGGCCATGGCCATAATGGAATGCATAAACGACCGGTGCGGTTGATTTTTTCCAAAGGCACAGACTGCAATAAAAATAATAACCCCCATAGCTACCGGTGCCATGGACTGGTCATTTCGGATCTTTTCCCAGATGGAAAAATCATAAAAATAATTCAGTGCGATCTCTGCTGCCACAAGCAGTACCGCGATCAGCGTAATCCGGTCCGCATCTTTATGGGACTTGGAAGTTCCCACGTCAATGTCACTGATCAGCGCTCCAAGCATTCCTGTTCCTGCGGCAAGTACCAGACCGGAAACTGTGGAGGGCTGTGTAACTGCTAGTACCGTTCCAAGTCCGACTGCCGCGTGTGTTTTTCCTGTCATAATTCTCCCCTTGCTGTAAGCGGATAAAATCATCCGCATTCGGTTAAAATAAGACAGCTGTCAGCCTCCCCTTTACTGACAGCTGCCTCCACGAAACAGCATTATATCACACAAAAAACTACGATTCTATCTAAAATCTTTCCACTCTCTTCCACGTCCCGTTTAAACGGAATATACTTCATGAACGTTCCTTTTAATCGGACCAGTTCATCCGTCCATAACGAAGTGTCATTCCATGTATCTCCTTCTGAAGTTTGATCGTCAGCTCTCTCTTACGTATTCTCCACTTCCAGTTCTTTCCTACTGTGGACGGCTGGTTCATTCTGCAGCTGTTATCCAGCCCCATGTAATCCTGCATGGGGATCACACAGAGTTTTGCACTACTTCGCATAACCATACTGATAAAACATTTGTACAGATCTTTATCCGGTGTCCAGTTGTCACAGAGATAATCTCTGGCAAGCTTGCGCTCTTTTACCGTAATACTCTTCCACCATCCGGCAATGGTCTCATTATCGTGGGTTCCTGTGTATGCCACGCTGTTCTCCGGATAGTTATGCGGAAGGTAATCGTTGGCACATCCGGAATCTCTGGAGTCAAAAGCAAACTCCAGGACTTTCATTCCCGGGAAACCGCTGTCATGGACAAGCTGGCGAACGGAATCTGTTACATAGCCAAGATCCTCCGCAATGACCTGCTTCCAGCCAAGGGCCTGCTCCACTTTGCGGAACAGATCGATCCCAGGGCCTTTTTCCCAGTGGCCGCCAATGGCATTTTCCGCACCGTATGGAATGGAAAAATACTCATCAAAACCACGGAAATGGTCAATTCTTACCACATCATAAAGACGGAATACATAGCTCAGTCTGGAAAGCCACCACTGATATCCGGTATTTCTGTGATAATCCCAGCGGTACAGAGGATTTCCCCAGAGCTGTCCGGTTGCGGAAAATCCATCTGGCGGGCATCCGGCTACCGCTGTCGGTACATTCTCCTCATCCAGCTGGAAAAGCTCCGGATGAGCCCAGGTATCCGCACTGTCCATAGCTACATAGATCGGAATATCACCAATGATCTGGATGCCTTTTTCGTTGGCATATTTTTTCAGTTTCATCCACTGTTCATAGAATTTAAACTGCATATACTGCTGGAATTCAATATCAAAATACAATTCTCTGCGGTAGTAATCCATGGCATTTCCCCAGCGGAGACGGATATCCTCCGCCCACTTGGTCCACTCCACACCGCCGAACTGGTCTTTCACAGCCATAAAAAGTGCATAGTCGGAAAGCCACCAGTTATTCTCTGCCACGAATCTCTGATAATCCTGGTTCTCGCTGATGTTGCTGTTCTCGTAAGCTTTGCGGAGAAGTTTGTAACGTCCTTTGTAAATCTTCTCGTAGTCTACGCTGTCCGCTCTTTTTCCCCAGTTGACTTTCTCGCAGTCCTCTTTTGTAAGAACACCTTCCTCCACCAGCGCCTTCAGACTGATAAAATACGGATTTCCCGCAAAGGTGGAAAAGGACTGATACGGAGAATCTCCGTAGCTTGTAGGACCCAGCGGAAGGATCTGCCAGTAGCTCTGTCCCGCTTCTTTCAGCCAGTCCACAAAATCATAGGCGCTTTTTGAAAAACATCCGATACCGTACTCTGACGGCAGGCTTGTGATCGGCATCAGAATGCCGGCTGCTCTTCTATTCATAACTTTTTTCTCCTTATTTTCAGCCCTGCACATTTCTTTCAGAGCATCTTATCTGTTTATATGATATGGTTTATTTCGTTGTAATCATAACTCCACAGTGGTCAGAAACCACCGGATATTTTTTTCCGTTGCAGATTACTTCGGAAGTAAGGATTTCCCTCTTTTTGCTGCTGAAAATATAATCCAGTCGCATCCGGCCTGTTTTCTGCTCTGTTTTTCCGGTATCGCTGTCACGCCAGCCGTCGATCTCTTTTTCTACGGTAAAACCTTCGTCTTTTGTTTCTGCTGCTTTAAAAGAATCCTGCCAGCCACTTTCTGTGACAAGGTCATATCCCTGGTTTCTTACATTATCCGGGCTGTTGAAATCACCCATAAGCCAGATCGCAAAATCCTCTTTTTCATAACTCCGGAAAATTTTTTCCATGGAATCCCACTGTCCTTTGAATGGTTCTTCCTCATCATTCCACCAGCCCATGTGAACAGTAAAGAACCAGTCCTCACAGCCACTGATCTGGACACCCAGCATTTTTCTTGTCTTCCAGTTTTCATAATCGTCTGTTCTGCTGATACGATGTTCTCGGACTATCTCTATGGGCTTTCTGGTAAGAAGTGCCATTCCCTCATCGTATTTTCCGTAGCCGGTTTTTGCGGAGATCCAGGTCCAGTAATAATAGCAGTCCATTCCCCGGAGAATTTCCGCCAGGATCATGGCATGGTTATCACTTCTGATGGGGCGGTCAAATCCACTGCACCGCACATACCCGGGAAGCATCACATCCGGAAGTGCACTTGCATTCTGGGACTGGTTGACCTCTTGCAGAGCTACCACATCCGGCAGCTCCTGCTTGATTACCTGTGCAAATTTTCTTGTTTTGCTCTCATAGTCCGGTTCCACCAGACTGTGGGTATTTAATGTCATAAGTTTCATTTTATGCCTCCAACTGTATCCATTCCCAGGGCAGATATTCTTTCGGGGAAAAATTTTTCCTGTGTCCTGATCTGTTATAAAATGTCGTTAATATCTGATTTCAGCACATCCGCTTTCGGTCCGTACACTGCCTGGATCCCGTTATCTTTTTTGATCAATCCCAGGGCACCTTCTGCTTTCCATGCCGGAAGCTCCGCAACCTTATCAAGATCTTTAACTGTAACACGAAGTCTTGTCATGCAGGCATCCACGAGAACGATATTTTCTCTTCCACCCAGAAGTGTAATGATGCGCTCTGCCTGTGAGTTTCCGCCGGAAGTTTTGCCATCTGCGGAAGCTGTGGAAACAGACGCGCCCTCTTCATCATTACTGTCTGTGTAATTTCCAAGACGTCCCGGTGTGGCGAACTTGAATTTTCCGATCATAAAGTACGCAACAAAATATCCGATCGCAAAGAATACGACCACACAGATCACAAAGTTGATCACATCTCCCGCAAGTCCAGCTTTCAGACTCATCGGAATTCGTGTGATAAACTCCAGGTTTCCAAAAGAATGAACACGCAGATGAATGATTCCTGCCATTGCAAATGCACATCCCTGAAGAACTGCATATACAATATAAAGGGGCAGTGCACAGAACATAAACATAAATTCCAGCGGCTCAGTTACACCGGTAAGGAATACGGCAAGTACCGTTGAGAAAAACATGGAACGGTATTTGCTCTTCTTGTCTGCATCAACTCTGCGGTACATGGCAAGAGCGATTCCAAGAAGAAGTCCGGTTGCACCGATCATCTGGCCGACTTTGAAACGGGCAGGTGTTACGGTTGTAAGCAGGTTCTGGTATGCTGCCATATTTCCAGCATCTTTGTAGTTGATAAGGTCTGTCACCCATGCAAGCCACAGCGGGTCCTGACCAAAGACTTCTTTTCCTGCGTTGATTCCGGTTGCAATGGTATAGGTTCCACCAAAAGATGTATAGTTCATAGGAATGGTAAGCATATGGTGCAGTCCGAACGGAAGCAGCAGACGCTCAAGGGTTCCATATACAAACGGTGCAAGGATCGGTGAAGTATCGGAAGAATTGGCGATCCATACACCAAAAGCATTGATTCCGGACTGTACCACCGGCCATACAACTGCCAGGATCAGGGAAATGATCACAGACCAGAGGATACATACCATCGGTACAAAACGTTTTCCGTTGAAGAAGGATAAAGCATCCGGAAGTTTTCGGTAGTTATAATATTTATTGTAGATTACACCGCCGGCAAAACCGGAAATGATACCCACAAAAACACCCATGTTCAGGGCCGGCATACCTAATACAGAAGTAAAGTAGCCGTTTACAAGGATCTCTTTTCCAAAGAGAGTGTGTGTTACCGCATTTGCGTCATTGAGCATTGCGGAAGTAACACCAAATACAGAACCTGTGATCTGGTTGATCAGAATAAATGTGATCAACGCCGCAAAAGCACCGCCGGCACGTTCTTTCGCCCAGGAACCACCGATGGCGATTGCAAACAGAATATGCAGGTTATTGATGATGGCCCATCCGATGTTCTCCATGGTACTTCCCACAGTGAGAACAAAGGACATATCCGCACCTGCCATCTGTACCAACTTACCAAGACTGATCATCAGTCCGGCTGCCGGCATGACGGCGATAACTGTCATAAGCACTTTACCAAGTTTCTGGAGAAAATCAAAGTTAAAATTAAACTTTTTCTTTTCTTTTTTCTCTGGTTCGGATGGAGTGGTTGTGTCTTTGTTTTCAGCGTTTGCAGTTGATGACACTGCTTCCACTTTTCCGGTGTTCTCTTCTTTTGCTGCAAGCATAAGCACAGCTGTCTTCCCGGCTTCTACCGCACCTTCCGCACATTTCATATCCTGATCATCAAGATCGGAGCAGATCAGTACCGGTGTGATAGGATTGATATTTTTTTCTGCCAGGTATGCAAGATCTACCTCTGCTACCAGGTCACCTTTTTTTACCTTGTCTCCTGCTTTCACATGGACTTTGAAACATTCCCCTTTCAAGGATACGGTTTCCAGTCCTACATGAACCAGAAGTTCCAGTCCGCTCTCTGTTGAAAAACCATAGGCGTGTCCTGTCTCCGCAACAGATTCCACTTCGCCGTCTACCGGGCTTACGATCTTCCCATCTTCCGGAATGATCGCAACTCCGTCTCCCAGCACTTTCCCGGAAAATACCGGATCCGGAACCTGATCCAGAGGCACTGCTTTTCCTGTCAGCGGTGCGTATACTACTGACGGATCTTTTTCTTTCTCGCTGCTCATTACTAATCCTCCCTTTTTCTCCTCGTGGCTGCAATCTTGTGCATTTCTTATGCAATCGTTTGCATAAATTATATGTTCATTTTGCGTAAAACGCAATGCATTTTTGGTTTTTCTACTTTTCTTACAATTTTTATGTTCTGTTTTTGTGCATTTTTATATTCTAATGTGTGGTTTTTTATTTTAATTCCTTTTTAAATACGTTGATTTTTAGATTATTCTTGTATTAAATGGAATTTCAGACAAAAAGAGCGACAAACTTATTGCGTGAATCTATGCAATATGCAATGCAATTTATTTGACAGTATCCTGGTTATGAACTACAATACCTCTATAACGCATAACCGGAACCTGATCAGACAATACTTCTGCTTTGATCCGGTATATCCATAAGGAGGCAATTTTATGGCAGTAACCATCAAAGATGTGGCAGCTCTGGCCGGGGTGTCCCCTTCCACTGTTTCCAGAACCTGCAAAAATAATCCATCCATCAGTGAGGAAACCAAGGAACGTGTACGAAAAGCCATGGCAGAACTTGGCTATGAGCCGAATTTCCAGGCCAGCAACCTGGCTACTCAGATTTCCCGTTCCATCGGTATTATCCTGCCTCCGTCACCGAAAGAAACTTATGAGAACTCTTTTTATCTGGAGGCGCTCCGTGGAATCAGCCACTACTGCAACGCCCATCAGTATATCAGCACTATCGTCACCGGTCAGAATGAAGAGGAAATCCTGACTGCGGTCCGTTCCATGTCCAGAAGCGGTAAGGTGGATGGATTTATTGTTCTTTATTCCCGTGTGAACGACCCTGTCATTGATTTTCTTTTCAGTGAGGGACTTCTCTATATCCTTATCGGAAAACCGGCACAGTACACGAACCACACGATCTATATTGATAACGACAACCTTCTGGCTGGTCAGGAAGCCACCGAATATCTCTATGCACTGGGCCACCGGAAGATCGCATATCTGGGTGTCGATAATTCCCTGGTCTTTTCCGCAGACCGAAAAACAGGCTATATGGCGGCTCTTCTGAACCACGGACTGACGGTACAGCCGGAATACTGTATTGAAGTTCCGGGGGCATCCCAGAATGAATTTCAGGAGCTTCGGAAGCTGCTTACCAGCGAGGATCGTCCTACCGCCATGCTGGTCAGTGATGACATCCTGGCACTTTCTCTGGAGCGGATCTGTATGGAGGCGGGGATTTCCATACCGGAAGATCTGTCCATCCTTTCCTTTAACAACTCACTGTTTGCCAGACTGACCTCACCCCAGCTGACTTCCATTGATATCAATTCCGGACAGCTTGGAATGGAGGCAGCTACGCAGATGATCAGCCATATTGAAAACCCGAACCTTCCAGCTACGAAGATCATTGTGCCCCATCATCTAATTGAGAGGGACAGCTGCCGGAGGATTTAAATGCCTCTGTCGGCGGATACATTATCTTAAACATGATCGAAGCACTTGCGATTTATACAAAAATATGCACCTCCCTTACTGGTTGTTCATCAATACCCAGTCTGAAAAGTGCATATTTTTTTCAATTCTTTCTATAATGCTTTCTCATAACACCAGTACATATGTCCCCAGAGTTCGCACTCTCCCACGCTCTCAAAATTCAGCTTATCGTAAGAACGGAGCGCTTTTACATTATCTTTTGCAACAAGGAGATGCACGGCCTGATATCCCCGGTTCTTCAGTTCTTCCATCACGCCCACGAGAAGTTTCCGGGCAATTCCCTGGTTCTGAAATTCCTGGTATACTCCCACCCGAGAGACTTCCGCCGACGGCACCATGGTTTTCGACCAACATGTGAGACATTCCACGTTTGGATCATCATCAATGGAAATCACACCTATGATATTCCCGTCATCGTCCCGCATACAGAACAGGGCATCTCTGGAAAAATCAAATTCCACTTCTTTTTCTGTTGGATAATCTTCTGTCCACACACAGTAGGGCGTCCCCAGCAACGAACGATATAATTTTAAAACGGTATCTGCCTCTTCTTTTCTTACACGATCAAATTTCATTTTTTAATCCTCTTTTCTCCCCTGCCTTCGCCAGCACAAGAAGTACGACAAAGGTAATGATCTCCGAGCTCAAAAATGAACTCCACACTCCGTTGATCCCAAACAGTCTGGAAAGGATCACCGCACTGATGGCAATGGCGATCACTCCACGCATAAGAGATCCGGTAATTGCCGGAACAGCACGGTCCACTGCCGAAAAATATGCCACCAGCATAATGTTGATCCCTGCGAACAGGAATCCCAGGAAATAAATCCGCAGTCCCACATGGGCATAATCCAGAAGCTGCTGATTATTTTCACTGTTAAAAACAGCGATCAGGTTGTCCGTAAATCCCCACACCACCAGAATCGTCACCGCTTCCAGCACTGCACTGGCGATCAGGCTCCAGCGAAGCAGGCTTTTTACATGGTCACGCTGTCCTTCTCCGTAGCTTTTGCTGATAAGAGGCTGTGCTCCCTGTGCCAATCCGTTAAAGATGGACATTGCAACAAGAGAAAGATTGGCCACCACTCCATAAGCTGCCACGCTTACATTTCCCGCAATTCCAAGAAGCAGCATGTTAAAAATGATCATAATAATCGCTGAGGAAAGCTCTCCCACAAAAGCCGAAATTCCAAGCTGACAGCAGGAAACCAGATGACGGATGGAAGGCCGTACCCACCGGAATCCCACGTGATTCTTTTTCCCCAGGTAATGGGTGGTACAGATGGCCATGGTGATCGCAGGGCTAATGGCTGTCGCCAGTGCCGCTCCCGCAAGTCCCAGCTTCATAGGAAACATAAAAATATAGTCAAACACAATATTAAACATACTGGCAGAAATCGCGCCGGTCATGGCTGTGGACGTTCCCTGATCGTTTCGGGCAAACGCGGTAAACGTATAATTTGTCATAAACAATGGTGTAGTGATCAGCATGATCCGGAGATAGCTTTTTCCAAGGGCAGTCAGACCCGCATCTGCGCCAAGAAGATGCAGAAATTTCTCTGGTGCAAAAATACCTGTGATAATAAAAGGCACGCTGCACAGAACGCTCCAGAAAACGGACTGGAGAAAATAATGATCCGTGTCCTCACCCTTGGCTCTGTTGATCCCGAATCTGGTAGCTGAGCCGATACCGATCATCGCTCCAATGGCATAGACTACGCCATACACCGGAAGGATCAGATTCAGAACTGCCAGCCCGTCCGCTCCCGAATGAACCGATATAAAAAAAGTATCCGCCAGAATATAAACCGATATCCCGATCATACCTGCAATACTCTGAAAAATATATTTAAAAAACTGTTTCAGCATAAATTCGCAATATCCTTTCCTGATTTGGTTCTTTTACAGTAATTTTCGAAAGCGTCAACGCTTCCACTACTCCTAATATTATAATACCCCACTCAGGACTGCAACTCCAACCAAAAAATATCACACTACATTAGCGATAATAACACTTTCCGCTGCACCCATTGGGAAATACTGTACATTTTATCGTACACTGAAATTCTTCCTCATTTTCTGCTGTTTCCAGAATGTTCAGCGCCTTTCGCAAATTCCGGATATCTTTTTCCATGTGATCCACATAATTTCCACGGCCGACCAGCTTGAGATGGGTAATCCCCGCCTGCTTCATCCTGTACAGAGCACACAGGCCACAGCCGGTTTCTCCGCAAAGATAGTCTGTGTCATCATAAGCAGATGGATCTGGTTCCCGCTCCCAGACCTGCGCCTGAAGATCCCGCATCTTTTCAGGAATAACATCATCATCCCGCACAGTACCCAGCCAGTAAGGTACCCTGCAAAGATATCCCATCTCATCACAATGCAGAGAATTGCAGAATGCTCCCGTAAACTGGCACATTTCATTGAGCACAAAAGCTTCGAATTCCATCCCATTTTCCGGCCGGATGCCTGCCTGTTTTTCTGCCTCTCTTTCTGATGCAATCACGGACTGCATATCCTGGAATGTATTTTTCCGGTGAAAAATTATCCGCTTCAGCGGAAAACGCCGGAACATTTTTACCATCTCACTGTTCACTTCCCCTGTCTCTCCGCTGAGATGGATCTCGCAGGAAATCCCCCTTTTTTTCAGATAAGCAAGAAGCGCCGGATCTGCAATGATATAACTTCGAAATCCCAGTTTCATGCACTGCTCTATGATATCCCCGATCTCCGGATACTGCTCTGGAAGATAATACAGGGAATTGAAGGTGAGATGTACCGGTTTTTTATATTTTTTCACCATATGGGAAAGGATCTCCAGCTCACTGTATGCGCCAAGCTGCACATTATAACAGAGAACTTCCCTTCGGTTTAACGGCATTACCGTACCGTATTTTTCCGCCCAGGAAAACGGGACATAACCGCAGAAAAATTCATCTGCTCCTGCCTGCACGAAACGTTCATATTCATCTATGGACCCTAATCCAGCTGTGATTTTCATAGTTCTTTCCTCCCCGTCACAGATTCACAACAATGCGGTCCGGTTTTATGCCCTTTATTTTTTTCCACATTTCCGGTGACTCCAGAAGTGTTTTATCCACACCGAACAGAGAGTTATACCGTCCCATCATGTGTAAATGTTCCGGGTAAAGCAGTGCGTATTTTTCGCAGAATTTCGGACAGTGTTCTGCAAGCTGCTGCGTGCCACGGTCCCCTGTAGTGCACAGGGCATACAGCGGACAATACTGGGAAGTATTTGTCTGATAAAAAGGCAGATGAAGGCTGTTTTTCCCCGGTGGGAACTCCTGTGGATAACCGCAGGATTCCCATTCATATCTGTGGATATGAAACTCTTCCGCCAGAAAATCCCGGTAAAACTCCGCATTCAGACTGTTCTGCTGAAACAATGAGATATCACCGGATTTATATTTCATCCGCGGATCTTTTTTCCGTTTATTGAGCAGTGTCCCAAAAACAGGACACAAATGAGATGTTTTTCCATGAAGCATTTCCGCCACGGCCCAGTCATTAACTACGATTTCCACATTCATCCCATGAATACAGCACCAGTTATCCACTTTTTCCAGAAGTTTTCCCACAGAAGGAAGCATAAATTCCCGGATATAAGAAAATGCCAGCGTGATCTCCAGTCCTTCCGATCGCATTTTATCCATAATAGAAAAAAGCTGTTCTTCTGTGGGAAACAGGTTATGGCAAAACTGATTTCCAATATAAAATCTCTCCGGTGTCCGGCCTGCAAGCCAGCTGTGAGTGAGATAATTCTTTTGCCAGTAAGACGCCAGAAAATCCTTTAACGGCTGACGCAGATATTCTTCATACAGAGAAGTATTGTTCAGTTCCAGGGCAAACTCTGTTTCTCTATCCCAGAATAAGCCTTCTACACTTTGATCTGCCTCCGGAGTTCGTTTTATGGCACTGGAATTCTCTCCAAACCACAGCTTCTTCTGCTCTTCCAGGCTCTCACAATGCACCTCATCCAGTTCCGCAGGATAACCGGTCAGTGCCTTCGCCAGCTCTCCATCATCGCCCTCCAGTTTCAGGCGGATATATCTATTGTACTGTCCGGCCAGACGCTGAACTTCTTCCATATAGTCTTTCTGTTCTACTCTCACAGAATATTCCCTAAAAAAAGAAACTCTATTTTCCTTTTTTCCATTCTCCTGATCCTGTACGCACCACTCTTCCGCTGCCGAAGTCCTCGCCACTGCGTTCATTTCAAACTTCCGGATCTCCACCTTCCGATACCCGGCTTTTTTCATATCATAAAAACAGATCAGAAACCGCTCCGGCTCCGGACATTCCTCTGCAAGTCGAAACCGGAATCCATTTTCTCCCAACTCTGTGATCCGTATTTCTTTACTGTCCATAAAACCGGACAGCAGTCCAAATGGTATCATAGAAATCCTCACCGGAAAACCCACCTTCCTTCAGACAAAAAGAGAGATGCCATATGCTCCCATACAGCACCTCCCACTGTTTCTGATTATTTTACTTCTACTAATTCAATTCTGAAATTCAGCTCTTTACCTGCCATCTCATGGTTGGCATCAAAAGTAATGGTCTTTTCATCTTTTGCGTTTACTTTAACCGGGAATGGCTGTCCGTACTGGTTGGAGAGATATACCTGCTGTCCTACAGTAAGATCCTCAGAACCTGGAAGCTGGGCGATCTCAAGAGTAAAGATGGCATCCGGATTCGGCATTCCGTAAGCTTCTTCCGGCATCAGATGCACATCTACCACCTGTCCTACTTCCATGTTTGCAACTGCTGCGTCAAAGCCTTTGATCATCTGACCGGCTCCGCAGATGAATTCCAGCGGCTCGCCACGGTCATAAGAAGAATCGAACTGTGTTCCATCGTTAAAGGTTCCTCTGTAATGGGTACGGCAGGTTTTTCCAACGTTAGGACCTGTGATCGCCGGCTGGGAACCACATCCGCCGCCACAGTTTCCACAGGAATGTCCTTCCTCATGACCGCCGCAGGAGTGTCCATCTTCATGGCTTCCGCAGGAATGTCCCTCCTCATGATGATGATCACAGTTCACACCGGTAGATACCAGCTCACCTTTCAGATAAGCCTCTACAGCCGCATCTGCATCACCCTGTGCTCCGGAACATAACTCAATACCAGCCTCAGCAAGTGCACTCTGTGCTCCACCGCCGATTCCTCCACAGATCAGAACGCTGATTCCCTGCTCTGCAAGAAGTCCTGCAAGTGCACCATGTCCGGTACCATTGGAACCGATCACTTCACTGGAAACAACCTTGTTATCCTCTACCTCGTACACCTTGAAAAATTCCGTTTTTCCAAAGTGCTGGAAAATATTTCCGTTGTCGTATGTTGCTGCAATTTTCATTTGTAAAACCCTCCATTAATCAGATATATGTCTCATTAGTATAGCCCGTTACCAATATAAAAGCAAGGATAATCACCAGATCTTTTTTCCCGTTTCCATATCTACAAGATCCAGATAGACCACACGGAACTTTTCGCCAAATTCCTGATCTCTGTGCCAGTGCCCAAAATACCACCGGGTCAGTGAATCATATACCGTCTCACTTACATACTGCAGATAATTCTGCAATTGCCGTTCTTCCATCGCCGAGTGATATCCCCCAAGTGAAGGTATAAGATTTAACGGACAGGTATGTGTAATCACATAATCTACCTTATAGTCACAGGCCTTAAGATTTTTATTTCCATTCTCATAATCTTCCTCAGAGGGAACTTCTTCCTTCCAGTAACTTTTGTTCAGAGTACGATATGCCCTGTCTATGGAAAAAGCTCCTCCAAAACAAAATATCCGTTTCCCTTTCAGAGAGAGGACTTCTCCTCGAAGAACATGAATGATTCTGCTTCGGATCATATGAACTCTGGCGTTATTCCATTGTTCAACGGGGAATTTATTCAGCGCACGGTGATTCTCATGATTTCCATCCGCAAAAATAACATATCCGTTTATTTTCTGAAGAAACTGATCTACATCATCCAAAAATACATGCTCATCTCTGTTATCCCAAAATACAAATCCAAAATCTCCGGCAACAAATAATGCATCTCCCTCTCGAAGCTGTCTGGCAATCATCGTTAATGCCGCAGTGTCACCATGTAGATCTCCGGTAATAAGCAATCTTCCTGACATTTCTGTTTCCATACCGTTTCACCTCCTAGTATAATAATGATGTAGTCAATCAAGACTACTTGGTTAATAAGTTTCTATAAATCAGATAACAGAAGAAGGGGTTCTTCCTTCATCAGATGTTATCCGTAATAATGATCATGTCTG
>NZ_JAHLPQ010000031.1:0-38836 GCF_018917985.1 Blautia sp. MSJ-36
ACAAAGATTAAGGCAAAAGCACAGGCAGAGGCGAATAACGAACTCAGTGCATCCATTACGGACGAGCTGATCAAGATGAAGGAGGCAGAAGCTCACTACAAAAATGGCTGGGTTACAGTACAGGGAGCGGATGCTGTGATTGCGGATAAATAAAAGAAATACAGAAAAAGCCGGGAACATTACGCCCCCAGCTAAAAGCATCAGAAATGGGAGGATACCGATGGAAACAGAAATCCAGAAAGAAAACGAAGAGAAGAAGGAATATCTGAGATCTTACCAAAGGGCTGCAAAAAGAGAAAAGGATATCCTTGACGAGATCCAGCGGCTGAGGGCAGATAAGATGTTTCCATCCGTGGCCAACGATGGGATGCCAAAAGGCAGCAGTCAATCAGATCTGTCAGACTACATAGCTATTCTTGATGAACAGATTGAACTTCTGAAGACGGAGCGATTGGAAAAGATCCGATGTTATCAGAAGATAGAGAGGCAGATTAGGCAGATGAGAAATGAGGATGAGCAGGAAGTGCTGAGACTGAGATATATAATAGGCCTGAAATGGGAAGAAGTAGCTGTGAGAATGAGTTACAGCTGGAAACATATACACAGAATCCATTCATCAGCTCTTTGCAATTTCAAGATGACATAGAATGACACACTTTATCTGTGATATTATTACAATGGATTTCAGGACAGATAGATGGATATGAAATCCTCCTTTTATGAGCACACTGCCAGGTTCATCTCCTGGCAGCAGTCATGGAACGAAGCTCAGTAGGGAGAACAGCTGGCTTATATCCAGCGTTGTCGGTGGTTCAACTCCACTCGTTCCAATCGGGTAAGCCCATACCCGTAGCAATAAGCTCTTACTTGCAGGAAGGCATCTGACAGCAGTCAGGTGCCTTTTAACATGCAATTTTTCGTACAGCGTGCACGGCGCCAGCGCAAATACGTTTCCATACGGCGTATGCGCGCTAACACTCCTTTGGCGGCAGCAATCGGCTGTCACTTATGGTGCCGGCAGGACTGTAGTTTACAACTATCAAAAACGAAACGAATGAGAGGTGGTGAGGCTTGGCAAGAGCACCAGATCAGAGAGCAAAACAGGCCAAGGCATTATATGACAAAGGTCTGAAATTAATAGATATTGCCAACCAGTTAGGAACCCCGGAGGGAACAGTCCGAAGCTGGAAGAACAGATACAACTGGGATTGCAACGTTGCAAAAGAAAAACGCAACGTTGCGAAAACCAAAAAGAATAAAAAACAGAATCAGGAAGAGCCGTCTGTAGATGAGGTCAGTTCTATTATAGAAAATCCAGAACTGACTGATAAACAGCGGCTCTTTTGCGCTCATTATATCCGATGCTTCAATGCAACAAAAGCATATCAAAGATCGTATGGATGTGATTATAGAACTGCACAGAGCAATGGGTATAAATTGCTTACAAATACTTACATAAAGCAGGAGATCCTACGTTTGAAGCAGGAACGCCTTAACAGAGAATTCCTATCCGAATCGGATATCTTCCAGAAGTACATGGATATAGCTTTTGCAGACATCACGGATTATATGGAATTTGGCATTGAGGAAGTACCGGTAATGGCCATGTACGGACCAGTCAAGGTAGAGAATCCGGAAACAAAGGAGAAAGAAATCCTGAAGAAAAAAGTTAATGTAGTGCGCTTTAAGAACTCCTCAGAGGTGGATGGTACTATACTGGCAGAGGTTAAACAGGGAAAAGACGGAGCCAGTATCAAGCTGGCTGATCGTATGAAAGCGTTGCAGTGGTTGTCTGATCACATGAATATGGCGACAGAAGAACAAGCAGCCAAGATAGCTCAGATGAAAGCCCAGACAGAACGTCTGGCAGCAGCACCGACAGATGGAGAAGAGGATGGAGTTGAGATCATAAACGATGCGGACGAAAAAGCAGATCAGAATATCCGAAATAGTGATTCCGAAGTATCTTCCGGTATTTAATAACAAGACGTATAAACACATCATCCTGACATCCGGCCGTGCCGGTACGAAATCCAGCTTTGCAGCCATTCGGACAGACTACCAGATCATAGCAGATCCACATGGATCAGCAGTGGTCCTGCGTAAGCATCATAACAAGTTGCGTAAAACAGTGTATAAAGAAATGATCAGAGGAATCAATCGACTGCAGGTGCCGAAGAACCGGTTCTATATAACCAAAAGCCCGATGGAAATCACCTATAAGAAGTACAGTACGACCATTTACTTTTCTGGATCTGATGGCATTGACGATACAAAAGGTATCATCGATGAAGATAAACCTATTAAGCTGGTTGTTCTGGATGAGTTGACAGAGTTCTTTGACGATGGGGAAGGTGAAGATGAACTTGCCAACATAGAAGCAACGTTCGTCAGAGGAAATAAAGCTGGATTCCAGATGATTTATCTGTACAATCCGCCAAAGAACCCAAATGCACCAGTAAATCTCTGGTGTAAGAAGATGGAGAAACGTCAGGACTGCATTCATATCCATACAGATTATAGGGATGTGCCTACAGAATGGTTAGGACAGGACCTTATCAATTCTGCTGAAGCTATGAAAAAAGTAGATCCAAAGATGTACCGATGGACATGGCTTGGAGAACCAGTCGGAGTGGATGAACTGATTTACTATATGTTTTCTGACCGACATAGGAAAAAGCCGGAAGAAGGCAGAACATACGATATAGCCTATATCGGAGGAGACTACGGGCAGCAGAATGCAACAACTTATCAGGCATTCGGACTGGATACGTATAAGCGGAAGTTCCCTGGTCTCGGGGAGTATTATCATAGCGGGCGAGAATCGGGGACGCAGAGAAGTCCATCAGAATATGCACAGGATCTCATAGAGTTTATGGATGAACTTCATGAAGAATATGCTGTCAAGGTATTCTATGTTTGCTTGGACCCATCTGCAAAAGGACTTCAGGAAGAAATCCGAAGAGCTACCAGGACTGGATTGGAGTATTCCGTTCTGATCCGGGATGCGGACAATGACGTTGCGCTTGGTATCAGCCGTGTACAGAAATCCTTTGCATTTGATATTCTCAGCATTTCTCCGAAACAGGAGAATTTAACCAGAGAACTGGGAACTTACGAATATGACAAAAAATCAATTGAAAAAGGAAAGGAAGTACCGGTTAAAGAAAATGATCACGGATGCGATGCGTTGCGATACGCAGTTATGACCGCATGGAGATATATAAAACGGTGGCTTCCGGCTGAAATAGAAGAAAAAGAATACATCGTAGATATAGCGAGAAAGGAGGTTAGGGACGATGAATATTTTTAGCTATTTCCAAAAAAAAGGAATTGATACGGTAGACAGCTCTTTTTACCGGATGATTGCCTTGTGGGAAAGCTGGTATAAAGGAAAAGTCAGAAATTTTACCTTTTACAGAATTTATTCCGGACAGGGGACCTATTCGAGAAAACAGAGAAAAAGTCTTGGAATGGCAAAGAAGCTATCTGAAGATATCGCAGACCTCCTTTTGAATGAGCGCGTTCAGATTACTCTTTCTGATGAAACTACAGGAAACTTCGTGGAAGAGATATTGAAACAGAACAGATTCCTGGTACTTGGAAATGACTATCAGGAAAGAAAAGCCTATTCCGGAACAGTAGCGTACATTCCGTATCTTTACGATGCAGAAGCGGATGCAGAAGGCAGGATTCTCTCTGGAACCGGAAAGATAGGCATTGATTATGTAAGCGCAAAGGACATCTTTCCTATAAGCTGGAGCAATGGAAGGGTTACGGAATGTGCATTTACTTTCTCAAAGACAGTAAACCGAAAGAAATATGTACAGGTTCAGATACATCAGCTGGAACAGACAGAACAAGGAATGCAGTATGTGATAGAAAATAGTGTCTTGGAATGCCAGTCCGGCAGCAGGGAAGGAAAGGAACTTACAGAAGAAGAGTGGAAGCAGTTAAAGCCGTTCCGATATCTTTCACCCCGTATTGAAACGGGAACGCCGGAACCGCAGTTTGTGATTGACCGCCTGAATATTGTTAATAATGCGGATGAAGATGAAAGTAATCCTATGGGAATTGCGATATATGCGAATTCTATAGATATTCTGAAAAAACTGGATATTGAGTATGATTCCTACAACAATGAATTTGACTTGGGAAGAAAACGGATATTTGTTGCGCCTGAGATGGTCAAGAATGCAGATGGAAATCCGGCTTTTGATCCGGAGGATACGGTTTTCTATCAGATGCCTGATAACTACGACAAGGACAAAGAAGGGCTGATAAAAGAAATTAATATGGATCTCAGGGCAGAGCAGCATTCAAAGGCTATTGACGATGATCTGAATTACCTGTCTTTGAAATGTGGATTTGGAACAGAAAGATACAAATTTGACAGCTCAGGAGTAAAAACCGCAACAGAAGTAATATCAGAAAACTCTGACATGTACCGCATGATCAAAAAACATGAGATTATCCTGGAAGATGTACTGAAGGAATTGGTGCGGATCATTATCCGGCTTGGAATTGTTTTAGGGAATCAATTAGATCAGGAAACAGAGATCACGATTGATTTTGATGATTCTATTATTGAGGATAAAGAAGCAGAGCGGCAGTCTGATCGGCAGGATGTCAGCATGGGAGCCATGCCTCTGTGGGAATATCGTGCGAAATATTACGGCGAAACAGAAGAAAAGGCAAAGGCAGCAGTTCGGCAGCCGGAGGACACGGTGATTGAATGACACAGGGCGAGATTGAAAAACTCACAGTGAAAGTCAGTAATATTTTCTCAGAACTGGAAATCCGGCTCATGACGGATATTGTCCGCAGAATCAAAGAAAACGGCTTTGCAAGTGCTTCGACAGACTGGCAGATCAGCAGACTCCAACAATTAGGAATGGCAGAAGAAGATATCCGTAAATGGATTCAAAATGCTCTACAGGCAACTGACGCGGAAATGAACCGGATATTTTCAGATGAGGTATACAAACAGTACTATGAACAGGAACATTTTTTCAAACTTGCTGGAATGCAGCAGGTACCGTTTGAAAAAAACATTGTCCTTCAGCAGTTGATCGAAGCGACCAAGAAGCAACTTCAGGGGGAATATCAAAATCTGACTGGCTCTATGGGATTCGCTATCCGCAATCCAGCAACAGGCAGAATACAGTCTTCACCGCTGATGGATTATTACAGATCCACGATGGACCAAGCTGTCACAGATATCAAATCAGGAGCATTTGATTATAACACTGTGCTCAAACGTACCGTGAACCAGATGGCTGCATCAGGACTTCGGTACATAGAGTATGATTCTGGGCACCGAGATAGGATCAATGTAGCAGCCAGGAGAGCAATTCTCACGGGTTTTCGGCAGGTACAAGGCCGGATTATGGAACAGACGGCAGATCAGCTGGGGACGGATACCTATGAGGTGAGTTATCATGTAGGGGCCAGACCAACACATCAGCCATGGCAGGGTAAGGTTTGGACATGGCAGGAGCTTGTTTCTGTATGTGGCCTTGGTGAGGTGACAGGCCTGAAAGGGGCAAACTGCTATCATGATTACAGGCCGTTTCCGCCAGGATCGGTAAGGACTTACACAGATGAACAACTGGCACAGATGAACAGGGAAGAAAATACCCCGAAAAGATACGGCGACAAGCAGTATACCACTTATGAAGCCTTGCAACAGCAGAGAAAAATGGAACGGGCCATGCGTGCCCAGCGCCAGAAGATTAAACTTCTTCAGGAAGGCGGAGCGGATCCAAATGATATCATCCTTGCAAAAGCAAAATATCAAGGACAAATGCAGACTTACAAAGATTTTTCTGAGAAAATGAAGCTTCCAGAACAGAAAGAAAGGATCATGCAGGATGGCTTGCGAGGCAGATTCATGCCGACTAAGGCCGAACTCAGAAAAATAAATCAGCCGACATTGAAAAATGCAGCAGGTCAAGATATAATCGAAGTTAAGAGAATTACTTTAACTGGAACGCCTAATAGTATCACTCAGTTAACTGGTAAGAAAGGTGGAATCGAGAGAAACTATTACGATGAGAATGGCAGACAGTATAAGCAGATTAGCAATCACAATCATGGAAACCCTAAACAGCATTCATATGGAGTAAACGGGGAGCATGCACATGATTACAGTTATTCTGACGATGGAAAAGTAAAGCGAACAACCAGGGAAATGACTGTGGAGGAGAGAAGGGAGAATGAGGATATATTATGACTGTGAAAGACTTAAGGGATAGGATTAACAGCATATGTACACATGTTCTGTTCAACTATAATGGGAAAGAGTGCGGCGTGGATCCGTTTAATGAGAAACGCTTCGATATGTGGTGCGGAGAGGATTTCATGGAAGCCCATAGCATTGATGAAGTGATGAAAGTTCCATTCTTCGAAGGAAAAGCTTTGGAGGATATTGTAGGCCAGCTGGAGAATGTGGAAGGAATGTAAATATGCACGATCCTGATTCATGATTGTAAGCAGATATGCTTAAATTGCCCAAATCATAGTGAGAAGTGAAAATGTTGAGCTATAACCATCGGTTAGAATGACTGGTGGTCTTTTTATACTCTTTTTAAGAAAATATGAAGTACAGAAAGAAACCTGTAGTTGCGCCGGCGCAACAGGGAGGTAAAGATGATACAGGTAAGAATTTCTTCCAAAGAAATCCAGATGCAGGGACACGCAGGTAGATCTGTGAATGGGCAGGATATTGTATGCTCTGCAATATCAGCCCTGACCTGCAATCTGATCAATTCGCTGGAAGACTTGACAGATAACCGGATCAGAGCAGAGACTGCTCCAGGGAAAACGATCATAAAATGGGAGAGACTGGACGAGAAAGGAAAGCTTCTGATAGATTCCTGGTTTCTCGGGCTGATAGCTATCAACCATGAATACAACTGTATAGAGTTTATTTAACCGTCTGGGCTTGCAGACGGTTTTATTATGCCCAAAACATGAAGGCAGTAAAAGCTGTGGGACCTGACAAGGCGATGGAGGTAAAGATGAAAAACAAGTTTATGAATTTACACATTTTCGAAGAAGGCGGTAACGGTGGAGAAGGAAAACCGGCCGGTCAGAGCGGAAACAGCGGGAATGGTAACGGCAGCCAGAGTGGAAGTGCCGGGTATACATTTGAACAGGCAGAAGAGATTGCAAATAACAGAGCAGAAAAGGCATCAAGAGCGGCACTCGCAAGTTTTTACAGGCAGCAGGGCTTAAGCGAAGAACAGATCACAACTGCTATTGCGGATTTCAAGGCAAAGCAGAAGGCACAGCAGCCGGATGTGGACGCAATCACAAAAGAACGTGATACGGCACGGAAAGAACTGCAGGAGATGAAGAATGAGAAGATTCTTACAAGTAAAGGCGTAAAAGCAGATGATCTGGACTATGTGATGTTTAAAGTGAATAAGCTGGTTGATGATAAAACAGACTTTACAAAGGCAGCAGAAAAGTTTTTGAAAGAGAATCCGAAATATACAGGAGCTGGAACTTACAGGGTGTCTACTTCTACAAGATCTGATAATCAGGATACTGGTGGAAATGTAAACATGAACATCAATGACCGGATCCGTGCCGCGGCCAGAAAATAATGGAGGAAAAACAAAATATGAAAAACAAATATATGATGAATTTACACATTTTTGATACGGATGCGAACCTTATTGATCGTACCGGCGCAGAATCCCTGATTCCAATTCAGGAATCCAATGAGATCATTCAGGGGATTATCGCGCAGTCAGCAGTGCTCCAGAGAGGACGAAAACTGCCGAATATGACTTCAAAGCAGTACAAGATGCCGGTACTTGATATGTTACCAATTGCGTACTTTGTCAATGGCGATACCGGTCAGAAAAAAACAACCAAAATGGCATGGGATAAGAAGTTTATTATCGCAGAGGAGATTGCAGTTATCGTCCCGATTCCGGAAGCAGTTTTGGATGATTCCGAATATGATATCTGGGCAGAAACCAAGCCAAGAATTATCGAGGCTTTCGGAAAGAAAATTGATGGAGCAATCCTCTTTGGTGACGATAAACCCGCTTCCTGGAGAGCTGATGTTGTGTCTACGGCAAACACTGCAAAGTCTGTGGCAACACTGAACACAGGCGATAATCTGTATGACAAGATTATGGGAGAGGGGGGCTCTATTGCCCTGATCGAAAACAGCGGATACTTTGTGAATGGACACATGGCAGATATTTCTATGAGAGCCAAGTTAAGAGGACTCAAGAATGCCAATGGCGACCCGCTGTTTAAGAGCGATATGCAGAGTGGTACCACTTATTCGCTCGATGGAAGTCCAATGAATTTCCTGAACAATGGATCTTTTGATAAGAGTAAGGCACTTATGATTTCCGGCGATTTTTCTCAGCTGGTTTATTCTATCCGCCAGGACATTACCTTTAAACTCTTTACGGAGGGCGTGGTCCAGAACACAGATGGTTCCATTGCATATAACCTGATGCAGAACGATATGGTTGCCCTTAGAGCGGTAATGCGTCTGGGATGGGAGATCCCGAACCCAATTAACAGTGTTCAGAAGGATAAAGCAAAGAGATGCCCGTTCTCGATTCTGAAAGCCGGAGAATAATAAAGGAGTGAAGTTCTGTGTATGTAAATTACGGATATTATGAATCCAAATATCTTTGTGACAGGGAGCCGGTAGTACCGGAGGATGATTTCCGCTTCTGGGAAAAACAGGCAGCAAGAGTGGTGGATCAGTATACATTTGGTCGCCTGTTTTCGAATTCAGACCTTGTAACGAATGATGTAAAAGAATGTTTGTGTGAACTCACTGAGCTTTTATATCAGGCAGATAAAGCCACACAGCAGGCAGCAGCACAGGGAGGCATGCTACAGTCATACTCAAACGATGGAGAATCCGGTACCTTTGATCTGTCACAGTCTACTTTTACAGAAGATGGAAAAGTGAAAAAAGCCAGGGAAATTATCCACCGGTATCTTGAAAATACAGGACTTTTATATCGGGGAGTGTGACCATGAACCAGAATTACATTCATACGATCACATTGTATAACCGGATTCAGGCGACTGACAGTGAAGACAGAAAGGAGCACTGGAAACGGACAGTGCTCCTTAACTGCTTCTGGAAGGCGCAGGTAAATACTGGATTTAACGGTACACAGGCGAGTGTACAGAACACCTATGTAGTCAGGATTCCGGGGGATGAGAAATATCTTCCGTATGCGGAGTATATCAAGAATCCAGAAGGATACTTTACAGTATCCCAGGGGGATATCGTGATCTATGGCGAATGTACAGAAGAAATCACAGGAGCATCTGGACAGACAGCGGCGCAGATCCTGAACCATCACAAACCGAACGCTTTTAAGGTAACCGCATTTTCCGATAATACAAAATTTCCTATAGCGAAGCATTACCGTCTGGGAGGATAAAGTATGAAAGTAAAATTTGACTGGAAGAAACCTCCTAAAGCCCTTGCAAAAGAAAAAGTTTGCGGAAGGGAAAACATGCTGTTTCTGGCAAACCAGGCAGCGAAATTCATGGATCCATATGTCCCGGCAGACAATCTGGTGCTTGCACAGAATATTTTTATTACCGCGGACGATGACTGCGGCCACATTATATATAACAGCCCTTATGCTCATTACCAGTGGGAAGGTGAACTGTATGGCCCAAATTATCCAATCACGGATGGAGGAGAAGTAGTTGGCTTCTGGTCACCGCCGCATAAGACACCAACAGGAAAAAGTTTAAAATACAGTACATTCCGGCATCCTTTAGCAACATCGCACTGGGATAAGGCGATGATGGTGGCGAGAGGATCCGATCTGGCAAAAGCTTATGAGAATCATCTGAAAGGAAAGGCGTAATGACAAAACATGAAGCGGTAAAAAAATATTTCGAACCCAAAGTAGAAGAACTGGCAGGGACCTTGCTGAATTTCAACTTTTCCCCGGAAGCACCGGACAGCATTTCTTTGATTACAAATTATTCTGATAAGGTCAGGAAGAAATATATCACAGGGAAAGTACAGAAAGAATACGGCTTTACCATCATCATCGTGAAAACATATTCCTCCGAACTGGATGATCTGAATCTTGAAGCTATGAATTTTGCCCAGGCGTTTATGGACTGGCTGGATGAACAGAACGATAAGAGAGAATATCCGGATTTAGGAGAGAATTGTACGGTTGAAAAAATAGAAAACCTTCAGAACATGCCGAACCTGTCCGGGGTAAATTATGAAGAAGGCCTGGCGCGTTACATGATCCAGGCAAGAATTATTTATACAGAAAGGAAGTCTAAAACATGAAATTAGAGAGAGAGGCACTGAGACATTACCTCGATTCCAGTTTTAAAGGAGAAATGAAATCTGCAGTCTGGGAAGTCCTCGGAGATGATATCGAAGATATGTCCGTAGATCTGAATCCGGATACAGAGCAGAAGACCAATATCCTTGGTAAAACGAAGGTAACAGACAAAGGATATGAGCCGTCTATGAGCGCAGATCCGTATTACGCAGATCCGTCCAAGAAGATCTATCCGAAGATCAGAGAGATTGCAATGGACCGCCTGAAGGGAGATAAATGCAAAACACTGATGCTGGAAGTTATCGTAGAAGATACCAGTGCTGCAAAACATCTTGCTTATGTGCAGGAAGTCCTTGTAAAACCGCAGTCCTATGGCGGGGATACAGAAGGTGTAGGATTCCCATTTAATGTGCTTGAAGATGGGGCAAGAACCAAGGGGTATGTTACTTCTGAATCCTTAAAAACAGATTCTCCGGTATTTGCTGAGGGCGCAATCGAGTAACTTACATAAAGCACAATAAGGGTGTCAGAAATGGCACCCCATACTTTTTTATGCCCAAAATTAAGGAGGAACGGAATGGGAGCATTAGATACGCAGAAAAAAGCAAACGAGATTGTCATTGATGACGGTAGTAAAACCTATGAAATCAAGAACCGGCAGGGAAAGAAACTGGCAGAGTTCTGCTTCCGCCCGGCGGATACAAATATCCTTACCAGATACGAAGATGTGAAAAAGTTTTTCGATGAGTTCCGAATTCAGGAAGACGATGACATTACAGAATGTCAGAAGAAGGTAATTGAGCAGATGGATTACCTGGTAGACGCAGATACCGGAAATACATTCTTTTCAATCATGGGACCATTTTCACCAATGCCGGATGGGTCTCTGTTCTGTGAGGTGTGTATGGATACGGTGTGCAACGTGATCAGCAAAGAGTTTGACGTGCGCCTGGAAAAGGTGAACAGCCGTGTAAACAAATATACAGCGAAATATCGCACTTCCGGAAGATATACAAAAAAGAAGCGCCGCCATGGATGATCAGTGGAACCTTCCTGAGACAATCGAGCTGGGCGGAGAAGAATACGATATCCGTACGGACTTCAGAGCGATTCTGGACATCTTAAAGGCCATGTCTGATCCAGAGCTGTCAGATCAGGAAAAGTCGAGGGTAATGCTTGAAATTTTGTACTTGAATCCGGAAGAAATCCCGATGGAGTTCCTTGAAGAAGCTATCGAAAAAGGAAAATCATTTATTGATTGCGGAATCACAGGAGAGAACAAAAGCAAGGTCAGATTAATGGACTGGGAACAGGATTCTCCGATCATTGCGCCGGCGGTCAATAAGAATGTTGGACGGGATATCCGTTCTTTGAAATATATGCACTGGTGGACATTCCTCGGAGCCTACATGGAAATCCAGGATGGACTATTCAGCCAGGTATTGTATATCCGCCAGAAGAAGGCAAAAGAAAAGAAACTGGAAAAATGGGAAATGGAGTTTTACCGGAATAATAAGAAACTGATCGACCTGAAACAGACAACAAAGAAGCGATCAGCAGAGGAAGAAGCAGCTTTAAACGAGCTGTTTGGAATTAAGAAGTAGTGAGGTGTTTGCGTGGCAGATGGAACATTAATAATTGATGCAGAATCAAATACAGACGGCGTAGAAGTCGGGATAAGGGACATCGAAGCTTCCGTAAAACGCATGGCATCCACAGTCGGGAATGTTAGTGAAAAAACAAGGATTGCGATCCAGAAACAGGCAGATGCAGTTTTGAAGCTGAATAATCAGTGCAGTCAGCAGGAGAAAAAGATAGAATCCCTGAAACAGAGGCTGAAAGAGCTTTCTGATCAGAAAATCAAAACAGACGCGTATAAACAGCTGGAAAAAGATATTGAGAATGTTGATGAGAAATGGTCAAAAGTAGAAGCAGAACTGAAAGAGTGGAGAAATTTAGGTGTTCCAGAAAATTCCAGCGGATTCAAAGCAAAAGAAAAAGAACTTCAGGAAATCTTAGATGTGATGGTTAAACTTGAAGAAAAACGGAAAAAAATGCAGGAATCCGGTACCGCTTACGTTGATCCTCAGAGTTTATCCGAGTATCAGAAGACAGCCTCAAAGCTTGCCACAGAAGAAATGCGGATGGATGATATGAACAACCGCCTGTCAACTTCTTTCGATTCTGTTAAGGAAAAAGTACGGGAATGCGGAGACGCTATGAACGGGCTTAAAAACAAGGAACCTATACTGAAAAAACTGCAGAAAGCGCTCGAAAAAATTTCTCCGGAACTTGCTAAAAAAGGGTTTCGGCAGCTGGAATACAGTATACAGGGAATGGCAAAAAACGTAGAGAAACTCTGCATGAAAATGCTGAAATTGTCGGCAAGCTCTATTGCTGGCGGTATCCAAAAAATTTCCGCAGGCATATTCGGTATTCATAAATCAGCAAACAAGAGTACGGCTTCGGTCGGTACGATGACCAAGGCCATAAAGGCACTACTAAAATACGGAATTGGAATTCGCGTTCTGTACCTGTTGATGGACAAGGTACGAAACGCAGTAGTCGAAGGATTCCAAAATCTTGCACAGTACAGCGGTACGACAAATAACAGTATATCCATGCTGATGTCGTCCCTCACACAGCTGAAAAATGCTTTTGCGGCGGCATTCAATCCAATTTTAACAGTTGTCGCGCCAATCCTATCAAAGTTTATCAACCTGCTTTCCCAGGCACTGACGTATGTGGGGATGTTTTTTGCGGCTCTGACAGGACAGAAGACGTTCACAAAAGCAACATCCGTTCAGGAAAACTACGCAGCCAGCCTGGATAAAACGGCAGACAGTGCCAAGAAAGCAGCAAAGGCTCTGGAAGGATACTTAAGCCCGATTGATGAGATAAACAATTATGACGATGGCAGCGATAATTCAACGGACGGAAATGGCAGCAGCGGGTATAAAGGTCCAACTCCGGGACAGATGTTTGAAGAGGTGCCGATCAAGAACTCTATCAAAGGGCTCGCTGACAAGATCAAAAAGCTTATTCAGCAGGAGGACTGGGAAGGGCTTGGAAAGTTCATGGCTCAGGGCATCAACAAAGGCCTTAAGCATGTTTACAACGCGATCAACTGGAAAAAAGTTGGTCCGAAAGTAACAAAATTCTGTAATGCGTTTACAAGAACTTTCAACAGCCTTGTCGACAACATAGATTGGGATCTCTTAGGCCGGACTGTTGGCGCTGGCGTAAATACGATTGTCAACACGCTCAATCTCCTGATCACAGGAATTGACTGGAAAAATCTTGGCAAAAAGTTTGCCGAGGGAATCACCGGTTTTGTCTGGGAGGTAAATTGGAAAAACTTAGGAAATCTTCTGGGGAATCAGTTTATGATCTCCTGGGATATCTTCAACGGTATGGTTCATAACCTGCCATATGCAGAAATTGGAAAGGCTTTTGCAGATCTTCTCAATGGCACTTTTGAAAAAGTTTCCTTTGGAGAAATTGCAGATACCCTGGCAACTGGGCTGAATGGTGCTTTTGAATCTTTATATGAATTTACTACAAATTTTGAATGGACAGACCTGGTAGACAATATTGCAAATGGAATCAATACATTCATTAGTGAATTCAAATGGAAAGAAAATGGGCAGAAATTGGAGGCGTTCCTGGAAGATCTCTGCTCATCTCTCGTAGACTTTGCGGAAAAAACAGATTGGGAAGAATTTGGCCGTGGTATTGGAACGTTTTTGTCGGAGGTAGACTGGAAAAAACATCTTAAGCAGGTAATTTATGCTATTAAAGAAACCTTAGAAGGTCTTTTTGATGGACTAGAGGAGGGCGGAACAGCAGGAAAAATTGTAGCATTTCTCGGAAAGGCATTTCTTGCAGTAAAAATTGCTCATATTACAGGAATTGATTCTCTTGTAGGTTCTCTTGTTTCCCACATAGGAAGTAAGCTGCTTGAAAAAGGAGCGGTTTCTGAGCTGAAAGGAAGCCTGACGGATCTTATAAGCAGCGGGCTCAGCGGAGCGGCTAGCGGTTTCGGATCTCTTGCGGATTCTATCGCACCGCTGGTTGGTACTGCTGGATTAATTGCGGCAGTAACGGGAGGAGCAGTACTTCTGACTGAAAAACTCGCTAGCCTGACAGAGGCGGCTCAGGGAGGGAATGGTATTCTTTCCCAGACAGGCGGTTATCTACATGATTACACGGGAGCCATGAGTGAGGCACATGCAATTACCCAGGATCAGGCAGAGGAACTATGGAAATTAATTGAAGCAGATGAATCTGCCGGAAAAGCAAATAATGAAATGTATGATGATATCATTCAGAAACTTTCCGAATATGGCGTATCTGCAGATAAAGCAAGAGGAATTCTTGAGCAGTACGGAGCGCAGGCCGGCGTATCGGCCGACTTTGTAGAAGATATGACGGCAAAAGTGAAAGAACTTGGAGCTGGATTTTCGGAAACAACCGGGAAAATTGATACTTCTTCGATTACAACAAAGGAAGCAATCAAAGGGATCAGGGATACACTATACGATCTGAGTATGACATCAAGCGATTATGCAGGCACATATCAGGGTGTTTTGAGCGCTTTTAACAATACAAGCGGTGCGGCAACAACGGCGCAGGAAGCTTTTGATATTGTTTATAATAGCTTGAAAGATGCGGGAGTACCTCTGGATGAGTTAAACAAGGCACTTGCAAAGAAATTTCCAGAAGCAACCGCAACGGCGAAAACAAGCGCAAATTCCAATATTGTCAATGCTCAGAAAACAGTGACTACTGCAACTGAAAAAATGAAATCGGATACAGAATCTAACCTTGCCGGAGTAAAAAAGGCGGCCGAAGATGCTTCTGAAGGTGTGAATACAGCAACTGTAACAAAATGGGGCAATTCCGCAACAGAGGTAAAGAAAAATCTGGATCAGATGAAACAGGCTGCAAACCTGAAACTGGGAGAAATGCAGAGGACTGTGGAAAGCCATTTTTCGAGCCAGTACAATACAATGACAAAAAAATGGGAAAAAGCAAGCGAGAGAATCAGCCAGATCATAGTTGAAATGAATGGAATGATAAACCGTAAAATGGAAAGCCTGGTTAGTTCTATGGAACAGGCCGGAAACCGAGCTGGAAGCAAATTGTCAGGCGGAATCGCAAATGGAGTAAGTGGAATTACAGGAACCCTTAATAGCATGATTACCAAAGTGAATCAGACAATAGGAAATATCAATGGAGCAATTTCCGGAGTGGAACGGGCATTTACATTTTCTTATAATGTTACAGGTCCTACAGGAAAAAGGGTTTGGGGTAATTATTGGATGAACTTGCCGAGAGTTAATTCTGTTCCGTATCTGGCTAGCGGAGCAGTCATTCCACCGAGATCTGAATTCCTGGCAGTCTTAGGAGATCAGAAAACTGGAAATAACATTGAAGCCCCGGAAGGACTTTTAAGGAAAATTTTCAGGGAAGAAATGCCACAAAAGCAGGACGGAAATACGTACAATGTATCCGTGACGGCTTCAGGAAAAAAACTGTTAGATATTATACTTGAAGAAGGAGAGTTAAGAAGAAACAGAAGCGGTGGTAGAAATCCATTTAAACTTGGAGAGGAGTGGTGAAAATAGCTGAGTGTTTTAAAATTGACGGGGTTGCAATTGCGACCCCGTCTGGATACAAACCAGTATTTTCTACAACAAGTACAAAAAGTTCCAAAAGAGATCAGGAGCTAAAAATGCATAACAGCCCGATGGGAACAATCGGAGGATACGATTTAACCTGGAACGAAATGACTTGGGATGAAATTGCAGAGATTTTAAACAGCATGATGGATAAAAGCGAGTTTACATTTCATCATAAAGATCCAACGATTCCGGGAAATGGGTTGATAAAACATTTTATGCGTCAAATTACAGCATGGGAGCGCAAACGTTAGAGGAATCTGAAGAAAGATGGACAGACCTGACGATTAACATAAGGAGAATTGAGAAAAAATGATCAATGTATCAGACAAGCTGAAAGAAGAATCAAAGAAAAAACATAATTATTATGTTACAGCAAATGTTGCATTGTCAGATGGAACGAACCTCTCATTAAAAAAAGAAGATTTCTGGCTCGATGGAAATGACATTATAGACGCGGCGGATAGCGGTGATTTTCCGCTGGGGCTTGCAATTGAAAAAACAGCAACGCTTTCTCTTGTAAATGAAAATGGAAAGTTTGCAGAGTACAGTTTCAATAAAGCGGTGTTTACAATTTTTATGAATTTGGAATTGTCTGATCGCTTGGAAACATTTCGAAGAGGCAGCTTTATAGTATGCAAGAAGCCAGCGGTAGATGATGAGATTAATCTTACGTTGCTCGATTATATGAGTAAAGCAGATCGTACATACAAAACAAATCTTATTTTTCCGTGTACTGCAGGAGAGGTTCTGGAAGACGCATGTCAGCAAACAGGAATTATCCTTGGTGATGCAGATTTTGAAAATTCAGATTATCAGGTCAAGAAAACTCCGGAAGGCACAACATACCGTGCAGTGATCGGAATGGTTGCGGCGCTGGCGGGAGGAAATGCGAGAATTGATGAAGATGATTTGTTGAGAATTGTCACCTTCGACACTGCGGAAAAAAGACAACATGATCTGATATCAATCAGCGATATAGAACATGATATAGATCCTGTACATATAACAGGGGTTAGATATTCCGATGGTGATACCGAATATTTTTGCGGAGACGAAGGATATGTTATAGATGTCAGTGACAACAAACTGCTGTCTGGAAATGAAGAAGATGGCTTGAATCGGATCGGGCAGATACTGAAAGGCTTTGAACTTCTTCCATTTTCGTTAAGTAGCATTCCGGTAGGATACGCTACCTTTGGAGATTCTGTGCGGTTCAAAGACAGCAAAGGAAATCAATACAAGTCTTATATTACAGATGTTGAATTTAATTTTGCAGATAGCACAGAATTTTCATGCAGCGCAAAAAGCATTGAGGAACAGGAACTGGAATATCCGGACAATACGCGAGTTATTGTCGATCAGGCTATTAAGGCGGCGGAAAAGAAAGTTTCTGCTTACGATACAAAATTAAAACAGATGAACGACATGGCGGCAAACAGTCTGGGATTTTACTATACGGAAGAACCGCAGCCAGATGGATCTGTAATTGTATACAGGCATAATAAACCCAATCTCGCAGAATCAAAGATTGTGTACAAAACCACAGCGGACGGATTCTTTGTAACTTCGGATTACCAGGGAACAGATGCTGAAACAACGGCAACAGGAAAGTGGACTTCAGGATTTGACGCAAATGGTGATGCGGTTCTTAATATTCTGTACGCAATCGGAATTCAGTCAAAATGGATCAATACCAGAGGGCTGACTGCCAAGGATAATGATGGGAATATAACATTTCGAGTAAATGCAGACACTGGTGAAGTTGAGATGGACCCCAAGATGCTTATTATAGGCAAGGGGACATTAAATGATAAACTTTCAGAAATGGAAGAATCAATTGCATCATCAAGTAGCATGACATTGCAGCTGAGCAATGATTATCAGAGCATCTCAGTTGATGCGAATGGAAATTACACACAGTTTCCGGAGTGCTCAACAACAGCTGTAGTGCTTTACGGAACAGAGGATGTTACAGATTCTTGCTCGTTTTCGATTGCGACATCACAAAGCGTTACAGGAACGTGGGATGCAGATAACAAAACATATACAGTTACAGAGCTGACTTCTGACAGTGGGTGGATTGACATTAAAGCAACTTACTTAAAACTATCGGTAACGAAAAGATTTTCCGTTTCTAAGTTATACGCTGGAAAAGATGGCTTACAAGGCTTACAAGGCCCAGATGGAAAACAGGGTATTCAAGGACCGCAGGGACCGGACGGAAGAACGCAGTATACACATATTGCCTACGCAAACTCAGCAGACGGAAAGACGGATTTTTCAGTCGGCGATTCAAACCGGGAATATGTTGGAATGTATGCTGATTTTACAGAGACAGACAGTGAAGACCCATCAAAGTATCACTGGACACTTATCAAAGGCGCAGATGGGAAACAGGGCATACAAGGTCCGCAGGGACCTGATGGAAAAACTCCGTACTTCCACACTGCCTACGCAAACTCAGCAGACGGAAAGACAGATTTTTCGCTGGATGACAGCACGGATAAAACATACATTGGGCATTACACAGATTATGTATCGGCAGATTCCACAGACCCGTCTAAATACACGTGGGTAAAAATTAAAGGAGATCCAGGCGTAGCTGGTAGGACATATTTCTTGCAGGCAAATGCAGAAATACTCCTTATGGGAGCAGATAAAAAGATAACTCCAAATAATTTGAGCATCAAATTGTATTACAGGGACGGACAGGGAACTGCAGAGAGCCAGTACGGCTGGTGGAAGATCGAAAAAAGTTCTGATAAAGGAAATAACTGGAGCGAAGTGAGCACCGTATATACATCGTCGATGAAACTTATTAGCATTGCAGTAGATACAATGTCACTTAGCGCTCACGATATGATACGAGTATCAGTTTATGCTGATAAGGCGAAAACCATATTGTATGATCAACAGACCTTTTCCGTTGCGGTTGATGTAGATTCTCTGACACAAGCGGATATTGTAGAAATATTGTCGGATGGAGGTAAATGGAAAGGAATATATTATAATAAGGAAGATAATACATTATATATATCGTTCGATGCAGCAAAAGGAGGAACCGTTCTTCTTGGAGGACCGAACAATGGTAACGGACAGCTGAAATTATATGACGAGAATGGTAACGAAGTCCTTCGATTAAATAACGGCGGAATGGCAATGAACAGTTCCGCGGATGACGCTATAACTATTTTTAGGCTCCTGCGAACAGGACTTTTTTACTATGACTCTACAGGAAAAAAAAGAAAGGTAAGTATCGATACAGGCGGCTTGGCTGTATATGTAGATTACACTGATACAAACAACTATAAAATGTTGAAGCTGGGGAAATACGGCCTGTATGCAGCAAAAAAAACAAGCGGCGTAGAAGAACTCTGGATGGAGGGTGATACAAGCAAAAAGTGGGAAGGTTATATCATTCGTTACTTAAACGATTTGGTTCGTATAACTGCAAACGCTGTATATACAGACGGCTGTTCAATGGGAAAGAACCTGACTACATCGGGAACCCTTTCGGTAGCGGGAACCGCTGGGCTAAAGGGCGGTGCGTATGTACAAGGAAGTTTTTCATTTGAGGATGCAGAACAAACTACAGCTTCGTCACCTGTCAGAAGAAGACCGATAGCTACAGCTGGAACTGCGGGAAAGAAGATAGCTTATATTGCATCAGGCACCACTATGTCTAGTGAGGGTTTTGAAGTTGATCATTTAGAAATCAGAGGACAATTTACAACAAAAAGCTATTATACAAGAAAATTCTATTCTGGCTCAGCTCCGTCCGACATTCGATTAAAAGATAACGTCGTTGACAGCGAAGTGAATGCCCTCGAGACAGTCAATCAGATGCAGGTTCGCCAATTTGATTGGAAAAAAGGTGGACATCAGAACATCGGTTTTGTGGCGGATGAACTGGAAAAAATCGACCCGAATTTAGCTCTGGGCGGTGGGTACGATGAAAATGGGGAAATGAATGTCAAACAGATCAACACTCCATATCTTTTGAATTATGCCGTTAAAGCAATTCAGGAATTGTCCGAAACAGTAAAAAACCAAAACAAACATATTGAAGAACTTGAAAGGAGGCTGAGCTAATGCTGATTGCAGAATTCTCCCATAAGGGAGAAGAAATAGAGATTGACGATGCACTCTGGCAGCATGATTACGGCCAGAAGATTCAAATTAAGGGTTTAGACCTTCCGGAAGTGTTTGAAGTCCATTTTGCCTGGAAAGATATCGAAAAGGCAAAAGTAGTAACCGGTTCCACAGTAGACGGAGTATCCACCGTAGATATCCCCAACATCGCCCTGGAACAGAGAAGGGCGATCACCGCTTACATCTACCTGTCGAACGCAGTTGAAGGCGAGACGGTGAACACAATCCTTATGACAGTCAATAAGCGAAAGGCTCCGGAAGGATTTGAAATTCCGGAAAAAATTGACCTGTTTCATCATACTATCGAAGCAACTGCGGAATATCAGCGGAGAGCAAAGGAATCAGAGAAAAATGCATCCACACAGGCGGCAGACTCAGAAGCCTGGGCGCATGGCCGGGAAGATCATCCGGATCAGGCGCAGGACAATGCAAAATATTATGCAGAACAGGCCGCAAAGAGCGCCGCAGAAGTCCCGGGAAAGACGGAACAGGCAAAGAAAGACATTGACAAGTACGTTCGGCAGAAAGAATCAGAACTGAAGGGCGAAACCGGCAATGTCTTTTTTGCGGCTTTCAAAGTCATAAACGGTCGATTGAAGATGTACTCTGACCCGACTATGGACAAGGTATGCTTCCGGAGAGTAGGAAGCCGGTTAAAGTACAGACTGAAAATTTGAAAGGAGACAAAATGAGCAATACAGAAAACTCTTATTCAGAGACAGACCTGGGCAATGTATCTCCGAACCCCAGAGGGGAGTATGATCCAGAAACCTCATACGAATATCTTGACATTGTAAACTACGAAGGAGGCTCTTACTTGTGCCTTGCAGAACTGGGAACGACAGTAACCGGTGTTGCGCCGGCGCACGGGAAGAATACAGACACTTGGCAGCTGTTGACACTCCCGGGAGATCTCACACCGGAATATATCGCCATGCACGATGACGTAGCTAATAAGGCCAAGCAGGTAGAAGCTTCACGTGCTGCTGTGGAGCAGTCACAGCAGGAGATTGAAGCGGGTCAGGCAGATGTGCAGCAGTTACATTCTGACACCGTAGAAGCCGCACAGAAAGCCTCAGACAGCAGGGACAGTGCAGCAGGCTACGCCCAGGCCGCTGAGACATCCAGACGGGCCGCTGCGGAATCTGAACAGAATGTCAATGCTCAGATTACCGGGTTTGACACTCACGTGTCCGAGTCGGTCACACAGGCGCAGAAAGACATTGAGGTAGCCCGGCAGCAAGCGGTTAATGCAGTCACGGCGCAGCAGACTACATCTGTAGAAAAAGCAAAAGAAGCTATCACAAATCATACCAACGATGAAATTGCAAGAGAGAAAGCAGAAGTCAAAGAAATCAAGGATGCACTTGATAAAACAATTTCTGACGCGAAAGAGCTGGATACAGAGATCACACAGACGGTTTCGAATGCGAATTCTGCGGCGGCAGCAGCGAATACAGCGGCAAAGAATGCAGCAGAAGCAACAACGACAGCAAACAAAGCAGAAGAAACCAGGGCGGTAAATGAAAAAGCCAGAGTGGAGAAAGAATCTGAAAGAGCAACCGCTGAGACAGAAAGAGAGACAGCGGAAACAAAAAGGGAAGAAGCAAGTGCTGAAGCTGTAAAAAATGCAAATGATGTTGCATCGGCCTTAAAAGACTACACAGCAGGACAGGCTGACGTTGATTACAAAGAAAAAGTTGCGAAAGCGACCTCAAAAGCAGAAGTGGATGATCTGTTCGTTGAGTGGTGGAAATTTCAGTATAAGCCTGAAATCTACAGTAAAGTAGACATGCTGGAAAGATGGTTCGGAAACGTCCTTGAAGACGATCGAGTACACGGCGTGACAACACCACGATACGCAAAAAGCACTTCTATGCTCGGAGAACTTACAGACGATTCCGCCGGGCTGGTATGTACTCCGTCCACGGAAGCTAAAGCGGGCACTGATCCATTCGCACACTTACCACAGTTTTGGTGCCTGGAAGTGGCAGCGGAAAAGAATGCAGACGGATCACATACGATCTATTATATTGAGCACATTGACGATACTGCGGATGTCAGATCGGGAGAATACCTGTGCTGGGTACTTCAGAAAAATACCTGGAAAAGAGAGTGGCAGGATTCAGAATATAAATATCTGAAAACCAGATGCCATCCAGCTTCTGGTTATAAGCGATGGCCAGAAGGAACCGACCGAACCGGTAAAGTACATGAGTACATGGCACATCCAAAATATTATGCCGGAATCGGGACAGATGGAAGAATCACCTGCGGAACAGGTATGAAACCGGTAAATCGTACTTCACATCAGAGCGGAGTGCCGAAATGGCGGGCAAGAGGCTCACAGTATGCCGGAGCATCCGGAAGCCTGCCCAAATTCCTGGATATTATGACACGTCTGAAATATGGGCGCAAAGGAAATTCAGGAAAAATTGAAGGTTGCACAAGCTACAACTATCAATATACGGTTGCAGTAAGCGAGACAGGAGTAGAAAGAGTAATTCTTACAACCGCTCAGGCAGCCAACCTTTTTGTAGGATCTGCCGTAATGCTGGGAGTTCAGAACGGAACTGACCGAAACACAGCAAGTAACTATTCTATCTTTGATGCGAAGTTGATTACAGCGATCGAGACTGTGAATATTGATGGTACAGATTATTCCGCTGTCTACGTGGACAATGGTGGAAAGACATTCGACACAACCGCCGGAAGCACCTATCTTTCTACAAGCCCGTATTATTCCGGATGGAATGATAATGTGCTTGGCAGAGATGGTAGCAAGATCAGCCCAACTTCCGGAAAAGAACCGGGAATGATCCAGGGCGTAGAGTTCATGAACGGTTCCTATCTGATTGTCTCCGATGAATTATGGCAGTGGAGCCAGGATGCGAATGAGAATTATTGTTTTGATTGCTACAAATGCTACGATCAGTCAAAAGTAGGTTCTGCAATCAATGAGAACTACGAAAAAGTAAATGTTCCAACATTGGTATTTCCGAAAGATACAGCTGCCTGGACATGGAAGTATATTACTGATAATGCAATCAATGATGATGTTCTCTGGCCGGAGGCAACCAACGCAAGCGGAAGCGGCGTTGGAGTGGGAGCTGGCTTCTATTACGGGCCTGCGGCGTCTGGTGTTCGTGCGGCTTGGTGCTTCGGCACCTTGTACAACGGTGGCAATGCTGGCGTTCCTTGCCGTCACTCGAGCTTTTGGGTGTCTTACGCTTACTGGAGCGGCTCTCTCGGAGCACCTGGTCTTGAGGGTTAAAAACGGGGTGAATGCGAAGCAGAGGGGCAGTAAGCCCCTTTATTGTCTTATTTGCAAATAAAATAATTTTAGGGTTATACGGTGTCTGGGAGCTGGCTTCAATTGCAATCCGGCAGCGTCCGGCGTTCGAGCGGCGTGGGTTTTTGGTAACCTGAACGACAACGGTAATGACGGCGTTTCGTGCCGGCATTCGAACAATGGGACGGGCAACGCGAATTGGAACGGCTCCCTTGGAGCAACTGGTACAGATGTAGTGCAATATGATCATTGCGCCGCATAATCCTCACTTATGCGTGAAAATAACTTGAAACCAGCGCGGTTAGTAGCTACGGCGAAAGCTGCGGAAGTAACCAGATGAGAACATGAAAACATATTGCAAAACAATAAACATTGAAGATTGGAAATTTAATGAAGCTGCAGTTATAGATTGCTTTAAAAACAAAAGAAGCAGAAAGGATTTTCAGCAGCTTTTGTGTAAAACAAAGACGATAACCAGGCGGCAGATTGCAGAAGCCCAGCTAAATAAAGACTTAGAAACCATCATGAAAGCAGAAACGGCAGTTGCAAAGATGCTTACACAACGGATTATAGACAGAGATTTGAAACTAAAGCCGATCTATCAGTTTCAAAGAGAGGATGGACTTACACATAAACTCAGAGATATATGCCAGGAGACACCGGAACAGCAGGTATATGAATATATTGCAGTGAACGCATTGAAACCACTTTTTAAGGCGAAAATACTGCATATTCAACATGGAAGCATTCCTGGAAGAGGATGCGATTCGGGAAAACGAAAAATAGAAAGACTTCTCAGAAGGAAATTCAAAACGAAAAAGATAGCGGTTGTAAAAGGAGATATCACAAAGGCGTATCCATCGGTTACAGTAGAGACGGTGTTGAGAATGTTAAAAAGAGATATCGGGAAAAACAAAGTACTGCAGTGGTTTCTGGCTACTCTTATGAGTAATTATCCCGGCAATCATCTCTGCATAGGCGGTTACCTTCCGGCATGGCTTTTTAACTATGTAATGTCCTATGTGCTTAGATATATCTATGAATTGCATCAGATAAGACGAGGAAACAAAAACAAGCTTGTATACGCAGTTGTATGCTATGCGGACGATTTTACTATTTACGGAGATCTATCAAAGCTGGAGAAAGCAATGAAAAAGGCGACCGCCTGGGTAAATGATAAGTTTGGACTAAAAATAAAAGGAATCTGGCAGTTTTATAAAATAGCATCGCTGAACGAAGAAAAACAGAACTTAAGAGAAAGACAGAATGGCAGTAAGAAAAGGACTCCCGGTGTTGATATGATGGGATATATAGTAAGGAGAAAATACACAATCATCCGCGGAAGAGTATTTCGGAGAATTCGAAGACAAACCTTGCGTGCCTGGGACGACTATGAAAGACAAGGATATGTTCCGTGGTGGAGAGCTTGCCGGATATGCGCCTATAAAGGGCCAGTAAAACACAACAACAGTGAGAATTTTAAGAAGAAATACAATTTCATGAAACTATTAAAAATATGTTCAAAAAGTGCGAGTAAGCACGGAAAGGATATTGAACGTGAGAAGAGAATGTTACTCATTGCAGCCGCCTCGTATTGAACTTTATCCGGTATTTTCCGGTACAGATATTATTTTGAGAAAAAACATTACAGAAACAGAAAAAGAAGAACCGGAAAAATATACAGCCTGGGAATGCGATGAAGTACAGTTCCATTACCGGGGCGGGACAACGATAGAAGAGATCGAGGCAGATTTCGAATACTGGTTCAAAAAAGCAGAAGAAGCTTCAGAATCCTCTGACATAGAAAATCTGAGCTTGGAGGACGCAAGAAAAGAGAAGTACCAGGAAATTGCAACCGCATGCGAACAGACCATTTATGCCGGTGTGGATGTCAGCACATCTTCTGGCGTGGAGCATTTCAGTCTGACGGAAAAAGACCAGATTAATTTATTTGGCAAGAAAATGCAGTTGCTGGCAGGAGAAGAAAAACTGGAATACCATGAGGACGGACAGCCGTGCAAGTATTTTTCCGCAGAGGATATGCAGAAAATCATTAAGAAAGCAATGTTTTATGTGTCTTATAACACAACATATTGCAATGCTATGAATATGTGGATTAAATCTATCACAAAACCCAGTGGCTTAGACCAGATCCGGTGGGGTGCGAAAATTCCAGAGGAGTTCCAGAATGAAGTCCTGAAAGACTACATGAAGATCATTGCATCCGGAGGTATTGCATAGTGAAAAAAATCATAAAGTACCTGACGCTCTTCCTGATCGGAGGAGCTTTTTATTACGCCCTGGAAGTACTATTCCGCGGATATTCGTTCCCAGCAATGGCAGTGTGCGGAGGCTTATGCTTCATTATCTGCGGTGTGCTGAACGAGAAAGATCGGTGTACGCCACTGGTTCTCCAGATGGCGATAGCGACGTGCGGAATTACAGCCATTGAATTTATTTTTGGGTTAATTCTGAATGTGTGGCTTGGCCTGGAAATGTGGGACTACAGCAATATGCCCGGAAACATTCTCGGCCAGATTTGCCCGGAATTTACAGCGTTATGGTTCTTTCTGTCAGCGGTCGGAATCTTCCTGGATGATCTGATTAGATGGCGAATATTTGGCGAAGAGAAGCCACACTATCACCTTTTCAAGAAAAGAAAGGGCGATAGATGACGAAACTACAGATAATTTCAAAATTATGGTCTGCGATTTACGACATGAAGTTAAAGCAAAAACCGCAGGAAGAAATTGACCGGGAACTTGACATTCTGGAATATGAATGCCGTAAATATGCAGATATGGACGATGAAGAGGTATTTAAATGAAATATAAAAGAGGTATTAGAGCAGAGCCGTGAGGCTCTTATTTTTATACAAAATTGCGCCGGCGCAACACCGGAGAAAGCGTGAATAATTGAAAGAAATACTCACACAGACTTATCTTATTGCATTGCCGATCCTACTTGGTTACATTGTCTGGCTTTTGAAAAACCAAAAAAAAGATCGGGACGCAAATAGTAAAGGAACCATGCTCCTGCTCCGTGTCCAGATGATTGAATATCACTCGAAGTATACAAAAGCAGGAGATATTCCATCTTACGCTTATCAGAACTTTTGCGAGATGTATGAAGCCTATCACCGCCTCGGAGGAAACGGCATGGTAACAAAAATGAAACAGGAAATTGAAGAATTACATATCAAGAGAAAAGGAGAATGATCATGAATATTAACACAATCACACAGTATGTAACCTACGCCCTTGCTCTGATCGGCATTCTGGCTTTCATCGTATCAGCTGTCGTACAGGTGATCAAGGATCTTCCGGGGCTGAAGAATATCCAGACCAGCATCGTGGCGCTTACGGCATCCCTGATTCTGTGCCCGGTGACTCTGCTGATCCTGTGCACATATTATAAGGCTGCAATCACATGGTACTATATCGTAGCATCGATTATTGCCGCATTTATTGTATATTTAGTAGCAACTGGAGGCTGGGAGAAAGTAAAAGAAATCTGGGACAGAACAAAATACAAGAATTCAGAGGGTGAGTGATCGCCCTCTCAGGAGGAAGAACATGTTAAAGATTATAGGAAAATCCCAGGCCAGCATTGAACAGATGCAGGTCTATATCAAGAAAGTAAACCCGCAGGTGTCCGATTCGGTCATTAAGATGGTTCCACTGTATCTCACGGAAGGAGAAGCGGAGGGCGTGCGTGGTGACATTGCATTCGCTCAGTCTTGTCTGGAAACCGGGAACTTTACTTTCGACGGATCTGCGGTGACACTGGATCAGAACAACTTCTGCGGCATGGGAGTGACCAAAACAGGCATGAAGGGTAATAGCTTCAAGAAACCAGCAGAGGGTATCCGTGCACAGATCCAGCACCTGCAGGCCTATGCGTGCACGGACCGCCTGAAACAGAAATGTATTGATCCGCGTTACACATACGTCAACAGGGGCTGCGCAGAGTATGTGGAGCATCTTGGCATCCACGAAAACCCGAAGGGCCAGGGTTGGGCTGCCGGCCGGAACTACGGGCAGAAGATTATCAACATCCTGAAAGGCATATTATCTATTAAGACATCAGAAAAGGAGAGCGATACTATGAACATTACAAAAATGATCAGCAAGAAAAACTGCTATATCGGTCAGAACAAGCCTGCCTATATTGTGATTCATGAGACAGACAACTGGAGCAAGGGAGCGGACGCAAAAGCCCATGCTACAGCAATGAAAAACGGTAATCTGGCCGGAACCGTGCATTACTATGTAGATTCCAAATCCATATATCAGACTCTGGATCACAGCGACGGAGCCTGGGCTGTAGGGGATGGAAAAGGAAAATACGGCATCACAAACCGAAATTCTATCAACATCGAGATCTGTGTAAATCCGGAAACAGACTACTATAAAGCAGTAGATAAAGCGGAGCAGCTGGCAGCACAGCTTCTGAAGCAGTATAGATGGGGAGCAGATCGCCTGAAACGCCACTATGATGCTTCCAGGAAGAACTGCCCGCGCCGGATCCAGGCAGAAGGACGCTGGCCGGAATTTGTAAAAAAGACTGTAGCATATATGAAGGGAGCAACGACAGTGAAGAATACGACAACAAAGAACGCAGCAACATTAACCGACAAGATCGAAGTCCAGTTCCCAGTGATCCAGAAGGGCAGTAAAGGAACTGCAGTATCTATGCTGCAGGCTATGCTCGGAGTGAAAGTGGATGGTGATTTCGGGAATGACACAGATACATCCCTGAAAGCATTCCAGAAAAATGTGAAGCTCACAGAAGACGGAATCTGCGGAAAAGACACCTGGACAAAGGTAATTGAACACATGAAGGTCAATACAAAATAACTTCTTATTAAAAAGGTCCGGCAGGTACCCACTGCCGGACGGATATTGTATCATCATTTATGAGCTAATGTTCTGGCGATCATGTCGTTTACTCTGAACAGAGTTTATACAGAGTGGTACCGGAATAAGGGTTATGATTTCACCATTACCTCCTCCACAGCATACGACCATAAATGGATCTATGGCAGGAATATTTTTGAGAGCATTGACCGGATCGTGGATGAACTTTTTGAAAACTACCTTTCCAGACCGAATGTGCGTCAGCCGATCCTGACCCAGTACTGTGACGGACGCCAGGTGCAGTGCAGGGACCGGGGATGGATGACCCAGTGGGGAAGCAAAGCTCTGGGAGATCAGGGATATTCCGCCATTGAGATCCTGCGGAGCTTCTATGGAAACGATATGTATATCAATGTGGCGGAAGCAGTTTCCGGGATTCCCGCATCCTGGCCTGGATATGACCTGACTATCGGTGTTACCGGAGAAAAGGTACAGCAGATCCAGGAACAGCTTAATGCCATAGCAAAAGCCTATCCTGCCATCCCATCAGTGATCGTGGATGGTATTTATGGTCCGGCTACTGCTGCATCTGTAAAAAAATTCCAGAATATATTCGGGCTTCCTGCATCCGGAGTGGTGGATTATCCAACCTGGTATAAGATCCAGGATATTTATGTAGCAGTGACCAGGATAGCGGAGCTGCAGTAAATGAAAAATGATAAAAATGTTCCCTGCTATTTCCGGAGTGATCTGATCCGGGCAGGGGGGTAATCCGTGAAGATGATTTCAGAAAAAAATGTTTGACGTTTCAGAATAAACCAAGTATAATGGCTGTTTGTATCTTTGAACGCAAATTGTAAAGAGATTGCGTTTATGAGCATGTGAAAAAGCGAAATGAGAATGTCTGCTTTACAAAAGGAGTGATGAGAATGACATTTTATCAGGAACTGCAGTTAAGCTCAATCGGATCAAAACAGCTGATTCGAAATACCACAGACAAAAAGGAAAAGCGAAGACATATTCTGATCTATAATTTTAAAGTATATCTTGTCATGGCATTTTGTGTGGCAGTTGTGACATTGTACAGTAAGATAACCGGTAATGACAACAGCGTTGTGGGAGTAACCGTACTTCTGGCCGTGCTGGTTTTAAGACAGGCGGATTTCGGGATCCGGACTACACATGGACTGCTGTCCATTGCCGGGATCTTCAGCATTTTGATCATAGGACCGCGGCTGTCCAACATGGTTTCACCGGTGCCGGCATTTTTTGTAAATGCCGTAAGCATTCTTTTACTGATGATTCTGGGATGCCACAATGTGATCATGTATAACCATTCTACATTTGTCTTGGGATATCTGCTTCTGATGGGATACGACGTAACCGGAAAGGCGTATGTGCTCCGCGTGGAGGGACTTCTGGTGGGGATGATCCTCTGCATGGTGATCTTTTACAAGAATCAGAAAAACCGCCCGTATCGCCGGACATTTCTGGACCTGTTCCGGGAATTTGATCTGCATTCTGCAAGAGGCAGATGGTATTTAAGACTGACACTGATCGTTTCCAGCGCTATGCTGATCATGTCTCTTCTGGGCCTTCCAAGAGCAATGTGGGCCGGAATTGCCTGCATGTCCGTGTGTCTGCCGTTTACCGAGGACTGTAAAGGCAGAGCCGGAAAAAGAGGTATGTTCAACATTGTGGGATGCCTGCTATTTGTGGTCCTTTATCTGGTGCTTCCAAAGTCCATGTATCCTTACATCGGAATGATCGGAGGAATCGGTGTTGGATATTCTGCAGGCTATGCGTGGCAGACAGCATTTAATACATTTGGAGCGCTGTCCATCGCATCAGGACTGTTTGGAATGCCGGCAGCAGTGCTGCTCCGTATCGGAGCCAATGTGTTCGGGGCGGTTTATACCATGGTTTTAAATACGCTTGGAGATAAACTGGTACAGTATATGTGGGTACGGAAAAAGGCGGAAATCTGATTGACAAAATAATGCACCGCGGGAGATAATAACCGGGTGCATTATTTTTTTATACAACAGAGCAAAAGAGGGGAATTGAAAAATGAACACATTAACAGTTTTACTACAGCAGATCGGAATGTTTGTGATCTACATTATCACAGGCGTGATCCTGATCCGCACAAAAGTACTGACACGGGAGAATCTGGAGATTATTTCAAAAGTAGTGATCAAACTGTCACTGCCGGTGATGATTTTTATCAATACGGTAAACGGAGTGGATCGGCAGACGTTTTTTTCCTCCCTGTCTATCCTTGGAATTGCGGCAGTGATGTATGTGTGCCTGCTGATCCTGGGCACTTTATCCGGAAAAGTATTTCGTCTTCAGGGAGAACATCTGCAGCTATACCGCGCAATGACTGTATTCGGAAATGTGGGATTTATGGGAATTCCTATTGTTGTCAGTATATATCCGGAAAAAGGAATGCTGTATATGGCTGTTTTTACCATCATCGATCAGCTGATGTTGTGGACTCTGGGAGTAAAGCTGACTTCCTCAGAAAAAGAAGGCGGGGCTTTTAATCCGAAAAAACTGATCAACCCTGTGACAGTTGCCATTATTCTGGCATTGATCTGCGTGTTGACAGGAATCCGGATTCCGCTTGTTTTAAATACGGCACTTCAGAAGATGGGGGCGACGGCAACACCGCTGGCAATGATCTATCTGGGAGGTGTTTTTGCCTGCATTGATGTGCTGAGCTTTATCAGGAAACCGGATTATTATGGAATCACATTGATAAAAATGCTGGTATTTCCAGTGCTTTTTTATATCCTGTTAGGCTTTGTACATATTCCGGCGGATATCCGGATGACTATGGCGCTGACTTCTGCCATGCCTGTGATGTCATCGGTGGTAATGATGGCAAATGCTTCCGGATCGGATGGAGATTATGCAATGGGAGGAATTGTGGTTACTACATTATGTTCTGTCCTGACCCTTCCTGTGGTATCCTGGATCTTTCAGGTGCTGGGGTAAAAGTATTGCTCTGAAAAAAGTTTTGCCGTATAATGGGCAATAGCAAAACGGTCCGGTAATCCGGGCCGGACAGAGGAGAAATACTATGTACGAAGAGACAACAGAGAAACTGCTGGAATTTATCAGCAAAAGTCCTACAGCCTTTCAGGCAGCAGAAGAGACAAGAAGACGTTTTCTGGAGGAAGGCTTTACAGAACTGAAAGAGGAGGAGAACTGGAACCTGGAAAAAGGCGGAAAATATTTTGTCATGAGAAATCATTCTGCGATCATCGGATTTTCCATTCCAGTCAATGACTGCAGAAGATATCATATCATTGCAAGCCACAGCGATTCCCCGTCTTTTAAGATAAAAGAAAATCCGGAGATGTCTGTAAACGGAGCTTACGTGAAACTGAATGTGGAACGGTACGGAGGAATGATCCTGTCTACCTGGTTTGACCGTCCTCTTTCTGTGGCTGGCCGTATGATCGTTCGCAAAAATGGGAAAATCCTGGAAAAACTTGTAAATATTGACCGGGATCTTGTCATGATCCCAAGCCTTGCCATCCATATGAACCGTGATATTAACGGAGGCTATCATTACAATGTCCAGAAAGATATGCTTCCACTGTACAGTGGCAATGGTGAAAAAGGAAACTTCATGCGGATGCTGGCGGAAGAGGCTGAGGTACGTCCGGAGGATATCCTGGGACATGACCTGTTTCTTTATAACCGGATGCCCGGAACGATCTGGGGATCCCGGAATGAGTTTGTTTCCAGCCCAAGACTGGATGATTTGCAGTGTGCTTTTGCTTCACTGGAAGGTTTTCTCCAGGCGGATAAGAAGAAAAATATTACAGTCCACTGTGTACTGGATAACGAAGAAGTGGGCAGTACCACAAAGCAGGGAGCAGCATCCACATTCCTTAAAGATGTGCTGTTTCGGATCAATCTGGCCCTTGGGGGAGATCAGGAAACTTATCTGATGGCCCTTGCGGAGAGTTTTATGATCTCTGCGGACAATGCACATGCGTTTCATCCGAATTATACAGACAAGGCAGATCCTGTAAACCGTCCGGTGATGAACGGTGGAATCGTGATCAAATATAATGCCAATCAGAAATACTGTACGGATGGGATCTCCACAGCGATTTTCAAGGAACTCTGCAGAGAAGCAGAGGTGCCATATCAGACATTTGTGAACCGTTCCGATATTGCCGGCGGATCCACACTGGGAAATATTTCAAACACCCAGGCAGCTATGAATACGGTAGATATCGGCCTTCCTCAGCTGGCCATGCATTCCGCTTATGAGACAGCCGGAGTGAAAGATACGGAAAGTCTGATCCGTGCGGCAAAAGTATTTTACAGATAAGAGCGGAGGATATGAAAATGAGCAGAAAAGCAGTATTTTTTGATGCAGACGGAACTGTCTGCGATATGAAAAAAGGCGTGCCGGACAGTGCCATTGAAGCCATCCGTTCGCTGGTAGATAATGGACATGAAGCATGGCTCTGTACAGGAAGAAGCCGGGCTTTTGTCTCCTGGTATCTGGAGCAGATTCCTTTTACCGGAATGATCAGTGCCTGTGGATCGACCATTGAGAAAGACGGGAAGAGACTTTTTAACAAAGAGATGACACCGGAGGTTGCAAAACTTTCCGTGGAGGTTTTGAGAAAATATGGGCTGATTCCGGTAATGGAAGGCGCGGATTTCATGTACTATGATAAAGAGGAGTATACCGATGAAGTGAACTGGTATGCCAGCCTGATTACAGAATCTCTGGGTGATAAATGGAGACCGATTCGTGGAAATGAGGACTGCATGCGGATCAATAAGATCAGTGCAAAAATGACCGCAGGGTGTGATGCAGAGGCTGCATTGTCCATTTTGTCGGAATACTATGATATCATCCGTCATGAGGGCAGCAGTTCATTTGTGGGAAATACCATTGAGCTTGTGCCAAAAGGATTTAATAAGGCGGTGGGAATCGCGGCAGTGATCCGCCTGTTTGACATTCCGTGGGAAGATACCATTGTTTTTGGAGACAGTAACAATGACCTTGCCATGTTTGAATATGCTGCAACAAAAGTTGCCATGGGAAATGCCTCACCGAAGATCAAAGAACTGGCAGACTATGTTACGTCCGATATGTTCCATTATGGAATTCGGGATGGGCTGAGACATCTGAAGCTGATCTGAAAATAAAAAATGCTGTGGAAATGTACATAAAACATTTTCCACAGCATTTTTATGTTATGACAGTGTTCAGATCAGCCCCAGGCTTTTGCAGAGAAACAGCCAGACTGTCAGGGTAAAGGCACTGAACAGTGTGGTGAGAAGCACGACTCCCGAAGAAAAAGAGCCCTCATGCCCCATATTTTTTGCCATGACAAAGCAGGTAACGGTGCTGGCAGATCCCAGCATAATGATAATGGAAACCAGTTTGTCCTTTGTAAAACCACAGCGGATGGCAAGTGGCAGAAAAAGCGCTTCATAACCGATCAGTTTCATAAAGGTACAGGCAACTGATGCTTTCAGCCGGGAAAAAGCTTTTCCAAAGTGTAGAGATCCACCCATGGCCATAAGACCGAGAGGAGTGGCGGTTTTTGCAAGATTGCCTACGGTAGAGTCCAGAATCTTTGGAAACGGAAGGCGAAGAAGGGACCAGAGTGTACCGGCAACAATACCAAGAATGATGGGATTGGTGACAATACCTTTTAACGTGCACTTCAGAACTGCACCGTCCAGTTTTCCCTGATCTGGTTTAAAGATGGAGAGGACCACAACGGCCATCACATTATAAAGAGGTACACTTGCAATGATCATCAGCGGCGCCATGCCTGCATTTCCATAAAGATTCTGGATAACTGCAATACCCAGGATAGCGGCGCTGCTGCGGTAAGATGCCTGGATAAACTCGCCCCGGATATCAGATGGATGAAGGAGCCGGGACAGGAGTACGGAAATCATGATGCTGAGGGAGGTGATCAGAAAACAGAAGATCACCATTTTGGAATCCCACGCTTCATAGATATCGATCTTGGCGATATCCTGGAACAAAAGGGCGGGCAGCGGGATGACGAACACGAATTTGTTCATGCGGTTGACAAATGCTTCATCAAAAAGTCCGATCCTACGGAAAAAATACCCGAGGAGCAGGGTGAGAAAGATGGGCACGGTAACATTGAGACAGAAAATAAGATTGTCCATAAAAAGAAAGCCTCCCTGAGGTAAAATATCTTCATTTATTATATCGAATCCTCGAAAATTGTCAAACGAGGTATACGGGACTGTAAAATTCTGGTATGATAAAAAGTGTTGCAAAAAAGCAGCACAGGGGTTGAGAAGGAGAAAGAAAAAATGAGATACGGAAAAATACGGATCGAAGACGGCTTTTTTGTATTTACCAGACATATGATGCTTAACAGTCTTCCGTGTAAGGATATCCTCTGGGCGTATATGCGCCGGGAAGGAGCAGATAAAACCGGTGAAAAACAGCTGATCATCAACTATCTGGTAATTATAACCAGGCGTCAGAAACGTTATAAATTTGATATGACAGAACAGGAAGTACAGGACTGTCTCCGGCTTCTGAAAGTACTGAATCCGGATCTTGCAGTTGGTTTTCCAAAAGGAAGCAGGCTTCCGCTTCAGAATCTTCCAAATACGAGAGATCTGGGTGCTTTGATGACCGAAGATGGTTTGCACATTCTTCCCAGAAAACTTCTGCGTAGTGGTGAGATTTATCATGCTTCCATAGCAGATACCAGGATTCTTTCAGAAGAATATAATGTCAAAACAGTGATCGATTTCCGGTCTGCGGCGGAAGTAAAGAAAAAACCGGATGATATTATGGCAGGAGTAGAGTATTATCATATTCCGATCCGTGATGAAGAACGTAGCGGAAACAGCTTTTTTGAACGTGTGATGTCCTGCTACGGAGATGGAGAACGGTATATGAGGGAACGGTACCGAAGCCTTATTACAGATGAATATTCCCTGAAACAGTACGCGCGCTTTCTGGATGTATTGCTTCATGTAAAGAATGGAGCCGTTGTTTTTCACAGTACCACAGGAGAAGACAGGACAGGAGTCGGAACAGCACTTTTGCTCTTTGCTCTGGGAGTACCGAAGGAAACAATACGAAGAGATTACATGCGGTCGAATTCATGCCTGGAAGAAGAACTGAAATACATGCGAAGGCTTTACCGTGCGGACAGGCCGGAAAACAGCCGAAAACTTGCAGATCTCAAAGCGTTCTATCAGGTAAAAGAATCCTATATCAATACCGTTTTTGATGTCATTGAAAAGGAAAACGGGGGGATCGAAAGATTTCTGCGGAGAAAACTTTATCTGACACCAAAAGCCTCCGAAGAGCTTAAGAAAAAATATCTGATCTGAGGATAAAAACACTTCTTATTAATTTGAAAGAATTTTACGGGAAATTTTGATTGACAAAATTTTCGAAGTTGTTATAATGGTAAGAAAGCAAATGTTTATTAGATTAAAGCGTTAACTGACGAAGTTGGTTTTCTATACATAAAAGTGTTGAAAGCAGGTGTATTATGGAAAAGAGAATACTATCCATCCTTGTGGATAATACTTCCGGAGTCCTTAGCCGTGTGGCTGGCCTTTTCAGCCGCCGTGGATATAATATTGACAGCATTACCGCAGGAGTGACTGCAGATCAGAGATATTCCCGTATGACAGTTGTCTGTGAGGGAGATGATCAGATGCTCCAGCAGATCACCAAGCAGCTGGCGAAGCAGGAGGATGTGCAGGATGTCAAAGTCCTTGAGCAGGATGACAGCGTTGCCCGTGAGCTGATGCTCGTCAAGGTTGCTGTGAAGCCGGAACAGAGACAGGGAGCACTTTCCATTGCAGATATCTTCCGTGCCAAGGTGGTGGATGTGAGTAAGGATTCTCTTATCATGGAGATGACAGGAAGCCAGAACAAGCTGAAGGCGTTTGTGGAGCTGATGGCTGACTATGAGATCCTTGAACTTGCAAGAACAGGAATCACAGGCCTGTCACGAGGCAGTGACGATGTCCGTTATCTGTAAATTTTTTACATATGTTTGCTAGGAGAGCAGCAGCTCTCTTAACGATAAATAATTTTTATGAAGAAGATGTTGTGAACATCAGAGGAGGAAAGTAAAATGGCAAATAAGATTTTTTACCAGGAAGACTGTAATCTCGGATTATTAGATGGTAAGACAATTGCGATTATTGGATACGGAAGCCAGGGACATGCACATGCACTGAACCTTAAAGAGTCCGGATGTAATGTAATCATCGGTCTTTACAAAGGAAGCAAATCCTGGAAAAAAGCTGAGGAGCAGGGCTTCGAGGTATATACAGCTGCTGAGGCAGCTAAAAAAGCAGATATCATTATGATCCTGATCAACGATGAGAAACAGGCTGCACTTTACAAGAACGATATCGAGCCGAACCTTGAGGAAGGCAACATGCTTATGTTCGCTCATGGCTTCAACATTCATTTCGGATGCATCAAACCACCAGCATATGTTGATGTTACAATGATCGCTCCGAAAGGACCTGGACACACAGTAAGAAGCGAGTATCAGGCTGGTAAAGGTGTTCCTTGTCTGATCGCTGTAGAGCAGGATGCTACAGGTAAAGCTCAGGATATCGCACTTGCATATGCACTTGGAATCGGCGGAGCAAGAGCTGGTGTTCTTGAGACAACATTCCGTACAGAGACAGAGACAGACCTCTTCGGTGAGCAGGCTGTACTTTGCGGTGGTGTTTGCGCACTTATGCAGGCTGGTTTCGAGACACTTGTTGAAGCTGGTTATGACCCAAGAAACGCATACTTCGAGTGTATCCATGAGATGAAACTGATCGTTGACCTGATCTATCAGTCAGGATTCGCCGGAATGAGATATTCTATCTCCAATACAGCTGAGTATGGCGATTACATCACAGGACCGAAGATCATCACAGAGGATACAAAGAAAGCAATGAAGAAAGTTCTTTCCGATATCCAGGATGGTACATTCGCAAAAGAGTTCTTACTCGACATGTCCGATGCAGGTGCACAGGTACACTTCAAGGCTATGAGAAAATTAGCTTCTGAGCATCAGTCTGAGAAAGTCGGCGAGGAGATCCGTAAACTCTATAGCTGGAACGGCGAGGATAAGCTTATCAACAACTAAGCAAAATTTATTGCAAAGCAATAAATTTTGCGCTACTCGAACGAAGCGAAGCGGAGTTTGAGTCAAAAAAGTTACACTTGTAATATAGTGGCATGAAACTTTTTTGTTACTGGCTACTATGAAGAAAACCATCTGGTCATTATGATCAGATGGTTTTTTGTAGTATTTATTTGAATTTTTTACTTAATTCCCTTGTCCTCCCAAAAGAACGGCATAATTAAATCCATATCCACATCTTTCTGTCTGCATACAAATCCGATCTCACGAGGTGGAAAAGAAAATCCTACCGGTACTTCCACCAGTGTTCCTTCTTCCAATTCCTTTTTTACAAAATCCCGAATCACACAGGCAATTCCAAGACCAATCTCCGCAAACTGGATCAAAAGATCCATGGTTGATACTTCCAGAATATGACTCAGCTCCACATGATGTTCTTTCAGCTGTGCGTTTACAGTCTGACGGGTAATATTATCCTCATCCAGCATCATGAAAGTCGCCGCCTGGATCAGCGGTTCATCAGGATAGAGTTTTTTCTGATTTTCCAGATACTGCTGTGTACAGACAAAAGTATCCCGGATTTTTAAGAGGGGATGAAAATAATATCCGCGAAGCTTCTGTGGCCGTCCGATCAGCCCCAGATCAATTTTTTCCTCATCCAGAAGCTGCAGCGTCTGATAAGTAGACTGGCAGGAAATGGTGATGCGTACATGAGGAAAACGAGAGATATATTTCTCAAGATGGGAAAGGAGTACATATCTGGTTAAGGTGGAGCTGGCACCCAGACGGAGTTTTGGAATGTCCCGGGAGCGGTTGTGGCGGATGGAATTTTCACCCTCATCCAGAAGGGAAAGAGCTTCTTTTACCTTCTCAAAGAGAAGTTCACCATCCGGAGTCAGAGTGACACCCCGGGAACTCCGTTTAAAAAGAATGGTATCCAGGTTCTGCTCCAGTTTCTGAATTGCCTTGCTGATGGCCGGCTGACTGATATAAAGTTCTCGGGAGCTGTGAGAGATGCTGCCTGTGCGGGCAACTGTATAAAAAATATGATAAAGAGACAGATTATCCTGCATACAAAGACTTCCTTTCCAAAAAGGGATAGATAGCAATCAAACAGAGATTAGATAATTATAATAGCACAGGATTCATGGTTCGTAAATAAAGAACAAGGAAGAAATCATACAATAACCATAAAATCTTCTTTTTGCTCTTGAATATCTTTGCAATTGCAAAGATAATATGGTATACTATAAATGAGCAAGTTCGTGATTTTGCATAAAAGAAAGACACCTCGATTCCATGTGTTGTATAATGAAAGTGCCAAAACAAACATTTGCAACATTTACGAAAGAAGGTGTCTCTCGCA
>NZ_JAHLPQ010000032.1:0-36821 GCF_018917985.1 Blautia sp. MSJ-36
TTCGTGGCCATGGTGCTGATTATGGAAAATGTCCTTCCAAAAAAGAAACCTATTATGGATATAAAGTACATGCATTAATTACATTAGAAGGATACATTGCATCATTTGAGATCACACCGACATCTACAGATGATCGTGAAGGATTACGTGATCTGGCAGACCATTGGTCTAATGTTACAATTTTATCGGATAAAGGCTATGTTGGAAAAAACATGAAACAGGAAATGCAGGAAAAAAATATCTGTCTTTTTGCTCTGAAACGTCCAACAGTAAGGAAAACTGGCCAAAATCCGTACGTCAGTTAATATTCAAACTGAGAAGGCGGGTAGAAACCGTATTCTCTCAATTGAGTGGTCAGTTAAATGCAGAAAGAGTGTTAGCCAAAAGCTTTCAGGGGTTATGTACCCGTCTGGTTAATAAAGTACTGGCATACAATCTCTGTATTGCATTGAATAGTATTTTCGGTGAAACCTGTGAACTTGGAAAAATCAAAAAATTGATATTCTAAAAATTTTATTTTTTAATATCTGTAGGGATTCTTTGCGGTTTTACAGGTTTTCACGTAATCTATTTGAAGTAGCACAATAGGTTAAATTAGACATTCAGATAAATACCAGAACCCGCTCCACAATAAACACCGCCGCACACGCCAACAGGGCTACTGTGATCAGGCTCTTTTCCTTATATGCCGCAATAAGCGCTACGAAGAATCCCGCGGCGCCGGAGATGAGGCTGTCTGTGGCTTTCAGGATGGCCGGGAAGGTCATGGCTGCAAGACAGGCGTATGGCACGTAGTACAGAAAGGACTTGATAAACGGGCTTTTGATCTCGTTTTTTGCAAGAGCAAGGGGCAGCATACGGATGAGATAGGTGACTGCTGCCATCACCAGGATATAGAGATATACATTATGGCTCATGAGCTTCCTCCTTCTCTTCCACCGGGCAGAAATAAGCTGCCAGGCCTGCTACCAGAAGTGTTGTGATAATGATCATAAATCCGGATGATACCTGTTTTAACACCGGTGTCACCGCGAAAATGGTGCTGACTGCCATGGATGCTACAACCACTCCAAAAACCGGTCTGCTCTTTTTGGACGGCGGGATGATGATGGCCAGGAACATTCCGTAAATGGCAACGCTTAAGGCACTGAGCATAAAATCCGGAAGAAGACTACCGGAGATACCTCCTACCAGAGTTCCCAGAGTCCATCCGGGGATCGCCACGCACATGGCTCCATAATTATAAAATACGCTGACTTTTCCCTCCTGGGCCGCACTGATCCCGAATATCTCATCCGTGATACCAAAGGCAGCGATGTATTTCAGGATACCAGACTCCTCACGCCGGAATTTCTGGGACAGAGAAAAAGACATCAGGCAATATCTCAAATTGATGATCAGCTGAGTCATTGCCATCTCCCACATGGAACCTCCCGCAAAAATAATGTCCAGTCCCGCAAACTGACCGGCGGATGTCAGGTTGGTCAGTGAGATCAGGACTGCCTGCCAGATACTTAAGCCTCCGGCAACGGCCATCATGCCAAAGGTGAACGACACCGCAAAATATCCCAGTCCAATGGGCACGCCATCCTTCATACCTTTTCTGAAACTTTCTCTTTTCATCGATTTCCTCCATTGTATGTATGTTAGCCAGGCACAACATAAGATCATCCGCGTTTACGGCCTGATCCCATCCTGTCATGAACCCGGTTGCACACGTAAATAAGAGCGTGTCTGGAAACTTTTTCCGCTTCCTGACACGCTCTTTCATTGTAGCATTGCCATATCAAAACTTCAATACTTCGCAGCAAACACACCTGTGCTTTTTCCCTGATTTTATGCTTTTTCTACGATTTTATAGTAGGATCTTGCTGTCATGGAGTAGATCAGTCCATAGACCAGCGCAAAAGCCAGAACCGTTCCTGCCGTACAGCCCACGTACAGTTTTGTATTGGCCATTCCAAACAGCAGCAGGAGCCGGCGGATCAGCGGAAATGCCATGGAAATATGAACCATCGCCATCACAAGCGGGATAAAAAATACCAGAAGGATCTGTCTGCGGATGGCACCTTTTACTTCTCTGCGGCTCATGCCCACTTTCTGCATGATCTGGAACCTTCCCTGATCTTCGTAGCCCTCTGAGATCTGTTTATAGTAAATGATCATCGCCGTTCCCATAAGGAAGAGTGCTCCCAGAAAGATTCCAATAAACAGGATACTTCCGTTATCCACATAATAAGTTTCGTACTCACTCTGGCGGACACCACCGATCACGATGGTATTCTCAGAAAAGCCACCACTGCGGCAGTAATCTTTCAGCGCCTGATAAACAGCCTGACCATACCGGATCTTTTCCTCATTGCTGCCACGGATATCTGCACCCAGATGAACTGTGAGATCTTTTCCCGCCTCGTAGGCATCAACTCCTTCGTACATTTTTGTCCGAAGTCCGTCAATATACTCAAAGTCCGAATCCGTCACAACAATCGCCGCCATATTGGATACCAGATTGGTCATCGCACTTAAAGGTGCTTTTTCCAGCCATTTCTTTACTGCAAAATCCCGGTCATCAATTTTTAATATATCTTTTTCCTTTTCGGACGGATACCAGGCAAAGATCTCACCGTCGTGGAGATCTGTTTTTTCCCCGGTAAGTTTCTCATACTCAGACTGGCGGATCGTATACAGATCTACGGAATTCCCATCTTCCGGGTAATTGTAGGCCTGTCCGATCATAATGCCGTTTTTTCCCTGCATGCAGCCGATCTCGAGATACGTTTCGGCCACTGTTTTTTCTGCCGGCACCTGATGATCTTCCATTGCCTGTGCAAAAACCTTCTGAAACTGTTCACTCTGTTCCTGGCTGATACCGGAGATTCTGGCATCCGTATCAAAAGGATACCGGTTCACCATAATGTCCCCCATTCCAAAATACAACGACACTGTCATGGAAAGGAGCAGGAGCACGCCGGTACTTAAAATACAGATACTTGCCAGACCTGCCGCATTCTGTTTCATACGGTAGATCATGCCGGAAACACTGATAAAGTTGCTGGTTTTATAGTAGAACTTTTTGTTCTTCCGAAGCAGTTTCAGGATCACAATACTTCCTGCTGTAAAAAGAAGATATGTTCCTGCCATGACCAGAATTACCGCCAGAAGAAAAATAAAAATCGCCTGGATCGGAGATTCCGTGGTTACTGCCAGATAATATCCCACGCCAAGACAGATCACACCAAGAAGTGCCATGAGCCATTTTGCCCGGGGCTCCCTCTCTCCTGTGTTTCCGCCTTTCAGAAGTTCTACCGGATTATTCATTCTTACTCTGGTAAGATTCAGTGCCAGGATCACAAGAAAAATCCCTCCAAATCCTGCGATACAAAACAGGATTCCTGTAATGGAAACATAAAATCCCAACACTGCCGGAACATGAAGAAAACGGAAAAGCAAAAGCAGGGAAAGCTTGCTTCCAAGAATACCAAATCCGATACCTGCGGCCAGAGAAAGCAGAGACGTCATGATCGTTTCCAGAAACATCACTTTTCCGATATGGCCTTTTTCCAGGCCCAGAATATTGTAAAGCCCAATTTCTTTCTGTCTTCGTTTCATAAGAAAACTGTTGCTGTAGATCAGAAAGATGACACAGAAAATTCCAACAACCACTTCACCGCTTCCCACGATCAGCCGCACTTCTGATGCCTGGGGCACTGCTTTCTCCAATGTGGGACAGTCCCGCAGAAATTCCATCATATACATCATGGCAATACAGAAAATGCAGGTAAGCATATAGGGAGTGTAGGTGCTCCGGTTGTTGCGGATGTTCTGTACTGCCAGTTTTCCAAACAGTCCTCTACGCATGGCTCTCACCGCCTGTCGTAAGGATCGTCAGGGTATCTGCGATCATCTGGTACATTTCCTGTCTCGTTTTTGTGCCACGGTAGATCTGGTGGAACACCTGTCCGTCCTTGATAAAAAGAACTCTGGATGCATGGCTGGCTGCCTGTGCACTGTGGGTTACCATGAGAATGGTCTGGCCTTCCTGATTCACTTCATTGAACATGGAAAGAAGATCGGACGCCGCATGGGAGTCCAGCGCTCCGGTTGGTTCGTCCGCAAGGATCAGCCTGGGATCTGTGATCAGCGCTCTTGCAACTGCCGCCCTCTGTTTCTGTCCGCCGGAAACCTCGTAGGGAAATTTTTCCAGAAGCTGGTCAATGTGAAGGGCTTTTGCAATGGGGCGGATCTTCTGTTCCATCTCCTGATAATCTTCGCCTGCCAGCACAAGGGGAAGATAGATGTTATCCCGGAGACTGAAGGTGTCCAGAAGGTTAAAATCCTGGAATACGAAGCCTAAGTTTTTCCGACGAAATGCGGAAATCTCTTTTTCTGTCAGGTGGGTGATGCTTTTTCCTTCCAGAAGTACTTCACCGGATGTTGAGCGATCCAGGGCTGCCAGAATGTTCAGAAGCGTTGTTTTTCCGGAACCGGACTCTCCCATGATCGCCACATATTCTCCCTCTTCCACTGAAAAAGTCACATTGGAAAGTGCCTGTACTTTGTTTCCGCCGAAGCGGGTGCTGTATATCTTTTTTACATTTGTTACTTCCAGTAATGCCATATGCCAATTCCTTTCTTATCTGTATTTACAGCGTTCCAGGGATTCGTACATTCATGGTATCATTCATGTTCTAAAGAACTGCACTTAATGTAATAATTATTTGGAACGCTACTTTATGTTTTCAGTATAAGAAAATTCTCCGGCGGCTGCCATCGAAGTGGCTTACATTTTGCGGGGGAAGCTTACATTTGTGTAAGGTTGGCTTCTGTAAAAAAATCTCAATACATATCCAGCTCTTTTTTCCACAGGCTCAGCCGGACTTCCGTGCCTTTATCCACCTGGGAATCCACAGTAATCTCATGGCCCAGCTTTTTCAGGATCTTCCGGCTTAAATACAGGCCGATCCCGGTGGCGCGGTTGTCCTCCCGGCCGTTAACTCCAGTGTAGCCTTTTTCGAAAATCCGTGGAAGGTCTTCTGCCTGGATTCCGATGCCGGTGTCTGCGATGACAAGGATTGCCGGTGCTGTATTCGATGTCCGTTTTCCACGCTCATCCTCCATCCAGATTTCAATACCGCCCGTTCTTGTATATTTCAGCGCATTGGAAAGTATCTGTCCGATAACAAAACCGAGCCATTTTTCATCGGTGAGAACGGTCGCATCTGTCCCCTCATAGGACAATGAGAGCTTTTTTGCCACAAAGATCCCTGCATATTTATGGATCTGTTCCCGGATGATCCGATCCAGAGAGCACCGGGCAAGCTTCAGGTCTGCAGACATGTCTTCTGTTCGAAGGTACCCGAGAACCATCTCCACATACTGTTCAATGCGAAAAAGCTGCGCCAGGGATTCCCGGTTCCGCTCCGGTTCCTCCTGAAGCAGCAGACGCAGAGCAAAGATCGGCGTCTTAATCTGATGCGCCCACATGGTATAGTAATCCGTCATCTCCTCCAGGGAACGCTGCCGGTCTGTTTCCGCGCCCATCCGCATACTGTCCAGTTTCCGGATGATCTCCCGGTAAACAAGTTCTACTTCATCAGTGGTCTCATTCAGCCGGTCCAGATTGATCTCCGGAGCTTTTTCCACCAGGCAGAGTGTCTGCACCTTCTGCCGGTAGCGGACATATCCATATAAAAAAGCGGCAGCTCCTGCTCCAAGCCACAGAACTGCCATATAGATCACTGCCTCAGCGGGAAGCTGGTACAGGCAGACCACTGCTGCCGATGCAGCCACCGCAAAAACAAAGGCAATGAGAAAAATTTTTGTCTGTTTCAAATATGCGCGTAATAATTCCATAAAAACCTCACACCATGTAACCCAAACCTTTTCGCGTGATAATAAAATCCTCTAGGCCTGCTGCCTCCAGCTTTTTGCGAAGGCGTGTAATGTTTACAGTCAGGGTGTTGTCGTCCACAAAGCTGTCACTTTCCCACAGTTTGGTCATAATGGCATCTCTGGATACCGGTCTGCCTGCCTGGGAAAAAAGCAGCTCCAGAATACGCAGTTCATTTCTGGTCAGTTCCAGCTCCACCCCGTTCCAGGTCAGCGTAGCCCCGGAAAGGTTGAGCACTGCTCCTTTATGTTCCAGTACATTTCCCGGATTTCCAAAGGAATAGGTCCTGCGGAGAATTGCCTGAATCTTGGCTACCAGTACATCCATGTCAAAAGGCTTGGCGATAAAATCATCTGCTCCACGGCTCATGGCCATGACCATGTTCATATTGTCGGCTGCGGAGGAGATAAAGATCACCGGCACCTGGGAGACTTTTCGGATTTCCTCGCACCAGTGGAAGCCGTTATAAAAGGGAAGTTTCAGATCCAGAAGAACAAGCTGAGGATCTTTCCCCGCAAATTCCTGCAGTACATTGGAAAAATCCTCAGCCAGAAAAACTTCATATCCCCAGGAACTGAGATGTTTTTTCAGAAGATTCGCGATTGTTTCGTCATCTTCTACAATAAAAATGCGATACTTCATTCCTGTTCGTCCTTTTTGTGTTTACGCTTCTTCCACTCCATCCGGATCTACCAGGCGGTTCAGAACCTTGAAGCCATTATTACGGAGAACACTCTCTGCAACCAGAAGATCCTCACAGTGCATGATCGCTACCGGAACTTTCAGGCCTCTGTGGAAGAAGGTGTAGATGTAATGAAGGTTTACGTTGCTGTCGCCCATGACACTTAAAAGTTTGTCCAGGCCGCCGATCTCATCCTGAAGATCCACCAGGATGGCCTGAGTGATACGGGTCATATATCCGTTTTCTGCCATGATCTGATCTGCTTTTTCAGGATCGTCGCATACCATACGGAAGTTTGCAAATTCCGGTGCGTCAAAGCAGCCGAAGCCGTAGATGTCGATCTGATTCTCTGCAAGAATCTTTGTAACTTTCTGAAGACTGCCTGGGGTGTTTTCTACGAAAACGATGTTCTGTTTTACCATAATAATGTTTTCCTCTTTTCTTGTTATTCTTTTCTTATTATTCTTTTGTTATTTTCTTGTTTATTTTAGCATGAAATTTGTGGGAAGTGAATCCCCTCCCGGGGTGGGGCATTTCGCATGTGGCGGGTTTCCTTTCCAGGGGAGCATTTTGCATGCGACAGATATATCGCCTTCCGGCGGGAGCATTTCGCATGCGGCAGGTATATCGCCTTCCAGCGGGAGCATTTCGCATGCGGCGCATTCCCTTCCGGCGGGAGCATTTTCGCATGCGGCAGTTGCGAGGAGGGGAAACATTCATAGTTGCGAAGGCCATACTCCCCTCCTCGCGCTCCACCCCTCCCGGCCACGCCGCTGTTCTGCGTTGTGGAATGTGTTGCTTTGCTGGCGGGGCGATGGATTTTACGGTGTTGGATATTGTAGGCTATGCCGATATAGATGAATGCACTACGCTATAACCCGCGGTTTATTTTTATCGATTTGAGCAAAAAACAGGGAACAGGCCCGCTACGCGGGCCGCTTTCCCGTCCGCCCTCATCCATCGGCTCAGCCTGACGGCTTCGACACCCTGGAGTACATCGCCCTACCAATAACGTAGCACATTCCACAACGTACGCCTCAAAATGCGTGCCCGGAAAGGGGGAGCGCGAGGGGGAAAAACGGGCTTCGCAACTCTGAGTGCTTTCCCCCTCGTATATTTCCGCCGGGAAACAATTCCCGGATCTCCCCACGATGTAGCACAGCGATACATTCACATTAATACGTTAAAGCGTAACGCTTTTAATCACTAAATTTCAAATATAAGTATACCATCACAACCCAAAATGTCAACCACCTTTCCAAAAAACAAAAATCCCCCATATAAAAAAACAAAATAATATATAAAAAAGCCGAACGCACATCCAACAGACATGCGTCCAGCCATCCATTTAACAATTGCAGTTGCCCGGAAGAACTCAATCAAGTTCTTCATCCACATACTTCTGTATATTAGAAGCATTCACATACTTCTTAACCTGTGCCCCGTCAGTGATCACAAGTGTAGGCGCCTGACGGATCCCGTACTGCTTGACAAGTTCGGGATTCTGCTCGGCATCGATGATCTCCAGTTCTTCGCCTTCCAGCATTTTCTTTGCCATACGACAATTCGGACAAGTACTGGTTGTGAAGAGATATTTGTGAGATGCCACCGGCTGGATCTCAACCTCATCACCTTTCATGGTCATCATGCTGGTGTGTACTTTTTTCAGCTGGGAATGGGTAATATCATAGAGGGTACGGTTCTTGTACTCCTGTGTCTTGCCATCGTTCCAGTTCTGTACCGGACGGTAGTATCCGGTGATACGGCTGTAAACCTCGGCCTTCTTTCCACATTTCGGGCAGGTGAAATGCTCGCCGCTGATGTAGCCATGCTCCTGACATACGGAATAAGTCGGAGAAATGGTGTAATATGGCAGACGATAATTCTCCGCGATCTTACGTACCAGAGACGCTGCTGCCTTCCAGTCCGGAAGCTTCTCTCCCAGGAATGCGTGGAATACAGTTCCGGATGTATACAGAGTCTGCAGATCATCCTGAATATCCAGTGCGTCAAAAATATCAGCGGTATAATCAACCGGCAGATGAGAGCTGTTTGTATAATACGGAGTATCGCCCTCTTTTCCTGCTGTCTTGATATCCGGATAACGGCTTCTGTCGTGTTTGGCAAGACGGTACGCAGTGGACTCTGCCGGTGTTGCCTCCAGGTTGAAAAGCTCTCCCGGATACTGCTCCTGGTAGTCGGAAAGACGGTTTCTCATATGCTCCAGAACTTCTTTCGTAAACTTCTGGGTTTCCGGATCTGTCATGTCTTTTTTCAGCCAACATGCATTTAAGCCCGCTTCGTTCATTCCCACAAGACCGATGGTGGAAAAATGATTCTCAAAGCTTCCGAGATATCTCTTGGTGTACGGATACAGTCCCTCATCCAGAAGTCTGCTGATCACATCTCTTTTGATGTGAAGAGATCTCGCGGAGATATCCATCATATGATCCAGACGCTGATAAAATTCCTTCGGTGTTCTGGAAAGATATGCGATACGTGGCATATTGATGGTTACAACACCTACAGAACCTGTGCTCTCACCGGAACCGAAGAAACCGCCGCTCTTTTTGCGGAGCTCACGGAGATCCAGGCGGAGGCGGCAGCACATGCTGCGGATGTCGCTTGGTTTCATATCACTGTTAATATAGTTGGAAAAATACGGTGTACCGTACTTGGAAGTCATCTCAAAGAGAAGTCTGTTATTCTCGGTATCAGACCAGTCAAATTCCTTTGTGATGGAATAGGTCGGGATCGGATACTGGAATCCACGTCCGTTGGCATCTCCCTCGATCATGGTCTCGATAAATGCCTTATTGACCATATCCATCTCTTTCTTACAGTCTTTGTACTTGAAGTCCATGTCCTTGCCGCCTACGATTGCCGGAAGTTCTGCAAGGTCGTCCGGAACAGTCCAGTCCAGTGTGATATTGGAAAATGGTGCCTGAGTTCCCCAGCGGCTCGGAGTATTTACGCCGTATACAAAAGACTCAATGCATTTCTTTACTTCTGTATAGGAAAGGTTGTCTACCTTTACAAAAGGAGCCAGGTAGGTATCAAAAGATGAAAATGCCTGTGCGCCTGCCCACTCGTTCTGCATGATTCCCAGGAAATTGACCATCTGGTTGCAGAGTACGCTTAAATGCTTGGCAGGTGCGGAAGTGATCTTACCCTCGATTCCGCCAAGACCCTCACGGATCAGCTGTTTCAGGGACCATCCTGCACAGTATCCAGTCAGCATGGACAGATCGTGGATATGAATATCCGCATTTCTGTGTGCCTCCGCAATCTCGTTGTCATAGATCTCCGACAGCCAGTAATTGGCAGTAACTGCTCCGGAGTTGCTTAAGATCAGTCCTCCTACGGAATAGGTTACTGTTGAGTTCTCTTTTACACGCCAGTCCTCAACCTTCACATAGCTGTTTACGATCTCTTTATAGTCAAGGATGGTAGATTTCATATTGCGGATCTTCTCACGCTGCTTGCGATAAAGGATATACGCCTTGGCAACATCGGAATATCCTGCCTGGATCAGTACGTTCTCCACACTGTCCTGGATATCTTCCACAGAGATCCGGTTGTTCTCGATCTTATTCTGAAAATCCGCTGTAACACGAAGTCCCAGAAGATCGATCATATCCGGGCTGTAATTCTTGCCCTTGGCATCAAACGCCTTATCAATTGCCGCGGTGATCTTCCCCATCTTAAATTCGTCTAATTCACCGTCTCTTTTTACTACCTGAAACATAAGAAAAATGCCTCCCTCATGCATGTATTTATAAAGCGGACACTCCCGTTCCGCCTCACTTACCTGCCCATGAACATACCCCGTTTCACGATCTATGTTCAAAGCGCTGTAGGCTTATTGTATCAGACACACCTCTTTGCGTCAACACAAAAAGCACCATATATAGTGTCCATTTTGTTCACGGTACTATATATGGTACTGAGTAGATTTTTTAACATTATGTGACTTTCGGATAGATTTCCCGCGGAACCCTTGCTTTTACAGCGATTCCGCCTTCTGTATATTCTTCCGAAAGAAGCTGTCCATACTCACGGATCAGCTGGATCTGACCTGCTTCTGAATATGGAAAAAGCCGCTCCATATAAATCTGGCCTTCTGCAAGAATCTCCGAAAGAAGCTGTTTAAATTCTCCAAGTCCCTCTCCTGTCCGTGCGGAAATTTTCAGCGTATGATCTGCACGGAGATCCCGGAGACTCTCCCCGGAAACACGATCCTGCTTGTTAAAAAGTGTGATTGTCTTTTTCCCAAGGGCACCCAGCTCTTTCAGGGTCTCATATACGATATGCATCTGCATCTCCGCCTGGGGATTGGACGCATCTACTACATGAATGATGTAGTCCGCATATTTGGCTTCTTCCAGGGTACTCTTGAAGGCTTCTACCAGATTATGTGGAAGTTTTCGGATAAATCCTACGGTATCCGTAAGAAGAAGCTGCTGCCCGTCATCCAGTGTCAAAAGACGTGTAGTGGGGTCCAGCGTGGCAAAAAGCTTATCCTCCGAAAGCACCGACGCACCGGTCAGTGTATTCAAAAGCGTGGATTTTCCAGCGTTGGTGTAACCCACAATAGCCGCAGTCTTCAGATTGCCTACCGCTCTTCTGGAACGGATCAGCTCCCTGTGTTTCTCCACCTGGGAAAGTTCCTGCTTCAGTGCGGAGATCCGGTTTCGGATCAGACGGCGGTCTGTCTCCAGTTTCTTCTCACCGGGGCCTCTGGTACCGATTCCTCCTCCAAGTCGTGAAAGGGAAGAACGAAGTCCCACAAGACGTGCGGAACGATAACGAAGCTGTGCAAGCTCTACCTGGATCTTACCTTCGCTTGTAACAGCACGCTTTGCAAAAATATCAAGGATCAACAATGTACGGTCCATGACTTTGCATTCCAGTTCCCGCTCCAGATTGTTCATCTGTGCAGGAGAAAGCTCATCGTCACAGATCACGCCATTGGCATTCAAAGCATAGAGAAGGCCTTTTACCTCCTCGATCTTGCCTTTTCCGATATAGGTACCGGGGTGTACTGCCTCACGGTTCTGAATGATCCTGCCAGCAACAGCCGCGCCGGCTGTAGCCGCAAGCTCCCCAAGTTCATCCAGGGATTCTTCCATGTCGTCCCCCAGATTCGCCTGGACACCGATCAGAATAACCCGATCCTGTATTTCCTCAAAATATTCCATATCAGCCCTCCGAAGACGTTCTGGTTTTCAGAAAAGCCAGCTCTTTTTTTGCGGCGGAATCTTCCGGGAACATGTCAATATATTCCTGTGCCTTGGTCAGTGCGGTAGCAAAATCCAGTTTCTTCTCATAGGCTACGATCTCATTGAACAGAAGACTCTGCATCTCGTCTGTGGTAGCAGTAGGAAGGCCTTTTGTAATGTTATCAAGAGCGGAATCATAATCCCCGTTCCGGATATCACACAGTGCCAGGCCGTTATATCCCTTGGCAGAATCTCCCACTGCGGAAATATACTGTTTGTACATTGCCTGAGCATTTTCCACATCGTCCTGAGCCAGATATACCATTCCCATGAGAAGAAGGGCCTCTGTATTATCCTTCTTGGATGCTTCCAGGAGCTCTTTTTTTGCATTGGTGTAGTCTTCCATATAGTAGTAGACACGGCCTCTGTCACAGTGATCCTGAGCGTCCTTGGCCTCAGAAGAAAGAGCAGCCTCCAGATATCTGGTTCCGTCTGCTTCCATATCTTTATCCAGGTATGCCTCATAAATCTGGATCGCCATATCATAGGTGGCATCCTCTCCGTAAGCCTGTTTGAAGTTAGACGCAGCTTCCTCGTAGGAATCCATAGCAAGAGCAACTTTTCCGGTGAGGAAATAACTGCTTGCATCCATGGAAAAATCTTCTCCAAGTGTCTGGCAGTCTGCCATGGCGTCCTCATACTTGCCCCATTTCAGCTCTGCGGTAGCACGGTAGGACAGGATATCTTTGCGGAGGCTTTTGCTTACATTATCGCAGTTCAGTGCCTCTGTAAAATTATTCACGGCATCCTCATATTTACCGAGACGCAGGCTTGCAATGCCTGCCCCACGGTAGGACTGTGCCAGTTTTACCCCGTTCTGGATGGAACTCTGGTACTCCTCCAGGGCATACTTGTAGCTTCCCTGGGAAAGATCTTTTCCGGCCTGCTCGTATGTTTTTGTTTTTTCACTGCCGCAGCCGCCCAGAAGCAAAGCTCCTGTAACGGCTGCAAGAATCAATACGGTCTTTGTATTTTTCATGGAATTCCTTATTCTACAACAAGCCCTTCGGCTTCCATCACATCAACAACACTGTCTACATATTTATGGCAGAGTTCATCGGTTCCTGCTTCTACCATAACACGGATCAGCGGCTCTGTACCGCTCTCACGTACCAGGATACGGCCATCATCGCCAAGTGCCTCTGCTGCAGCTTCGATGGATGCTTTTACCTTCTCATTTTCCAGTGCTGTTTTCTTGTCGGAAACACGCACATTGCGGAGAAGCTGCGGGTAAACCTTCATCTCCTTGGCAAGGTCGCAGAGTGTGGCTTTCTGGTCCACACATGCTTCCATAATCATCAGGGATGTGAGAATTCCGTCACCGGTAGCAGAATAACGGCTGAAAATAATATGTCCGGACTGCTCGCCACCAATGCTGTAATTGTTTTCCATCATGTTCTCGGCAACGTATTTGTCACCAACTGCAGTCTGCTCATAGTCGATGCCTTCCCGCTCCAGAGATTTGTAAAGACCAAGGTTGGACATAACGGTTGTTACAACGGTATTTCCGTTCAGCTGGCCTTTTTCTCTTAAGTATTTACCGCAGACATACATAATCTTGTCACCGTCAATGATGTTTCCACGGTGGTCTACGGCGATACAGCGGTCCGCGTCACCATCGTACGCAAAACCGATATCCAGGCCTTTATCTACCACAAACTGTCTCAGGACTTCAATGTGTGTGGAACCGCATCCACGGTTGATGTTGGTTCCGTTCGGCTCGTTATTGATTACGTAAGTTTTTGCACGAAGTGCGTCAAAAACACTCTTGGCAATAGCGGATGAACTTCCGTTGGAGCAGTCCAGTCCTACCTTGATATTCTTGAAATCGTGGCATGGGATAGAGATCAGATGTCCGATATAACGGTTTCTTCCGGATGCAAAATCCACAGTACAGCCGATATCTTCTCCGGTTGCCAGCGGAAGTTCCTCGATCTCACCATCCAGATAAGCCTCGATACGTGCTTCAATATCTGCGGAAATCTTCTGTCCGTTCTCATTGAGGACTTTGATTCCATTATCATTAAACGGATTATGACTTGCAGAAATCATGATACCGCAGTCAAAATCTTCTGTACGTACCACATAGGACACACTCGGAGTTGTTGTTACATGAAGCAGATAGGCGTCTGCTCCGGATGCGGTAAGTCCTGCCGCAAGGGCATACTCAAACATGTAACTGCTTCTTCTTGTATCCTTGCCGATCACGATCTTCGCCTTGTGATCTCTGCCGTAATACCAGCCAAGATAACGTCCCACGCGAAATGCATGATCTGCTGTAAGTTTTACATTTGCTTCACCACGAAAACCATCTGTTCCGAAATATTTACCCATAATGCTCTCCTTTATTACTGATACAGTCCTTCCGGATAAACGCCGTCATCTGTAAGTTTTTTGAATGCAGCCTGTACAGATGCTTTATCTTCCTGATAAGTAACACCAAACCACTCGTCCTTTGTCTCAAGAACGTCTACTGCTGCTTTTCCGGAATGGATCAGCTGGTCGATAAGCTCTGGAAGAAGATATTCTTTTTTGATGTCTCCCTCTTTGATTCCACCAAGGAACTCAATGAAGCCTTTCTCAAGGATTTCCATAAATTCCGGTGTCAGTCCCCACATGTTCATGGAAACAAAGCTCTTGGTATCCAGTGCTTCTGCTGTACCGTCGTCATTTCTTGTTTCTGCGCCGTCTGCTGTCTTGAAGATGTTATGTGTCTCTGTAACGCCGACAAGCTTGCCGTCCTCAATGTGGCACACACCTCTTGTAACGCTTCCGTTGTCGCTTAATGTATTTCCAAGGCGGAAACCTGCCATGCAGATGTGCATCGGGCCATCCTGTGGATGATCCTGTACAAGATAGTCGTGAACTTTTACGTAGGCTTCTTTTCCATAGTAGTCATCTGCATTGATAACAGCGAATGGCTCGGAAAGGACTTTCTTTGCTGCCAGTACGGCATGTCCGGTTCCCCATGGCTTGGTACGGTCTGCCGGTTTCTGGAAATCTCCCGGAAGATCATCGATCTCCTGGAATGCATAAGCAACCTCTGTAATCTTGGAGATACGGTCTCCGATCACTTTTTTGAACTCATCCTCAAGGTCTTTACGGATAATAAATACAACCTTGTTGAATCCTGCCTCCAGTGCATCATGGATAGAATAGTCCATAATGATCTCACCCTTCGGTCCTACCGGTGCAAGCTGCTTGATTCCTTTTCCAAAACGGCTTCCAATTCCTGCCGCCATGATTACCAGTGCTGTTTTTTTCATGTTTCGATTCCTCCTGATTTATTATGACTCCTGCTTCATTATAATTTATATAGTTCTTTATTTGTTATTAACGATTACTCCTGCTCATTGAGCTTGGTCAGCTTCACTGCCTGGTCTGCCGCGATCAGGCTGTCGATGATCTCATCCAGGTCTCCGTTGAGGATATTCTCAAGGCGATGAAGGGTAAGTTTGATCCTGTGGTCTGTCACACGTCCCTGCGGGAAGTTGTAAGTACGGATCTTCTCGGAACGATCACCGGTACCGATCTGGCTTCTTCTTGCCTCTGCCTCAGCGTCGTGCTGCTTGGCAAGTTCCATCTCATACAGACGGGAACGGAGCACGCGAAGTGCCTTATCCTTGTTCTTAAGCTGAGATTTCTCATCCTGGCAGGAAATTACGATTCCTGTAGGAATATGGGTAAGACGTACGGCAGAGTCTGTGGTGTTGACACACTGACCACCGTTTCCGGAAGCACGGAATACGTCGAATTTACATTCATTGAGATCCAGATGGAAATCAATCTCTTCTGCCTCCGGCATGATGGCTACAGTACAGGTAGAAGTATGGATTCTTCCGCCGGACTCTGTCTCCGGTACTCGCTGTACACGATGCACACCGCTTTCATATTTCAGTCTGGAATATGCACCTTCACCTTTGATCATGAAAGTAACTTCCTTGAAACCGCCGATACCGTTCTCATTAAGGCTGAGCATCTCAGTCTTCCAGCGGCGGGATTCCGCATATTTCACATACATACGGTAGATCTCTGCCGCAAAGAGAGCTGCCTCATCACCGCCTGCGCCTCCACGGATCTCAACGATAACATTCTTGCTGTCGTTAGGATCTTTCGGAAGAAGAAGGATCTTCAGCTCATGCTCCAGCTCCTCCACTCTCTTTCTTGCATCAGAAAGCTCCTCTTTCAGCATCTCACGCATCTCTTCGTCCTTCTCGCTCTCCAGCATGGAAAGACTGTCCTCGATGGTTTCTTTGTTTTTCTTATATTCTTTATATGCGTCAACGATTGGCTGCAGGTCGCTCTGCTCTTTCATCAGCTTCTGAAAATGCGCCGGATCATCGGTTACCCCCGGTTCTCCCAGCTCATTGAGAAGCTCCTCAAAACGTACCAACAGATCATCCAGTTTATCAAACATGTATTTCCTCCTGTTTCTGATACCTGTAAATCACAATTTTTACAAAGGCTTCTGCCCCATCACTACACGGTCAAGGCCCGGAAGATCTTTTACCACCTGAACCTTTTCAAAACCGGCATTTCTCAGCATTTCACTGACTGCCTCCCCCTGGGTGCAGCCGATCTCATACAGAAGCCATCCGCCCGGTTTCAGATACTTTCCGGCCTCTGCGGTGATCTTTCTGTAAAAATAAAGCCCGTCTTCCATTCCGTCAAGAGCCTTCCTTGGGTCATGAAGGCGGACTTCTTCCATCAATGTTTCAATTTCTTCTGTCGCGATATAAGGCGGGTTTGAAATAAGGATATCATATTTTCCCCCCTCTTTTCCACCTTTTTCGCAAAAATACGGTGCCGAGAACAGATCACTTTCCACAAAATCCGCCCGGTTCTCCACATTCAGAAGACTGGCGTTCTCTTTGGCCACCTCCAGTGCTTCCGGCGAAACATCCACACCGACACCATGGGCATCCTGCCGTTCCAGAAGAAGGCTTATGAGAATGCAGCCTGAACCCGTACACATATCCAGAATCTCCGGTTTCTCCACATCATCAAGGCATTTCAGCCCTTCTTCCACAAGTGTCTCCGTGTCCTGTCTCGGGATCAGCACATTTTCGTTTACATAAAATTCATAGCCCATAAAAAAAGCCTGATGAGTCAGCTGCTGTACAGGAATATGTCCTGCCCGCCTGCCGATCAGCTCAAGATACTCTGCTGCGGTCTCATCAGACACCGGTTCATCACCATGTGCAAAATAGTATGCCCGGTTCTTTCCGGTCTTATATTCCAGAAGGAGCCAGGCATCCAGCCCGGCTTCTTCCAATCCGTTATCTTTCAGTATCGTTGTTCCTTTTTTGAGAAGTGACTCAAGAGTCTGCATGGCTTGTCTCCTCTGTCTCATAAGGGATGTCCAGGTCAAATTCCTCTTTCAGATAGGCTCTCCAGTCAAAAACCGCCTCAACAGCCTTGATGGCTACTTCTGCCATATCTGCGGTTGGTTCCTTGGTGGTGAATTTCTGCATGGCAAGACCTGGTTTACTCATAATGTCCGCAAATTTGCTGTCCGTTCTTCCTGCCCACTGGATGATCTCAAAGGAAATCCCCGCAACTACCGGTACCATAAGAAGTCTTCCGAACAGTCTTACCCAGTAAACCGGTACCAGCACAAACACAAAGTGCAGCACAATACTTACCAGCATGACCAGGAACAGAAAACTGGTTCCGCAGCGCTTATGGAGTCTGGAGCTCTTCAGCACGTTCTCCACAGTCAGCGGCAGTCCGTGTTCCACACAGTTGATACATTTATGTTCCGCACCGTGGTACATAAAAGTTCTCTGGATATCCTTCATTCTGGAGATCAGGAACATATATCCCATAAACAGTGCCAGTTTTACAAAAGCTTCTACTACAGTAACCAGGAATTCGGAAGCTCCTACCTTACGGATCAGGCTGGCCAGTATATACGGAAGAAACATAAACGCAGCCACAGACACTACCATGGAAAAAGCCACTGTAATGTAAAGAAGCCACTTGAACTGCTTATCTTCTTTGGCTTTCTTTGCGGAAAGCTCTTCTTCTGTGAGCTGTTCGTTCTTCTTCGCCTCTTCTTCGTCTTCCTCGTCACCTGCGATCTCCGCAGAATACATCAGGCATTTCGTGCCTACCACAAGAGAATCCACAAAACTTACCACACCACGGATGATGGGCTTCTTCAGAAATGCATGATTTCCGAAGGTACATTTATAGTCTTCTACTTTCAGCTCGATCTCCTGGTCCGGACGGCGCACTGCGATAGAATATTTGTCCTTGTGGCGCATCATGATGCCTTCCATCACGGCCTGTCCGCCAATATTCGATGATTTCATTCATTCTCTCCTGTGCAAACTGAAAAAATTTTTCAGTTAAAGAAAGGTTGAGATTTCCCAACCTCAACCTTCTCATTTCCTGTATTCGCAATAATTACTTATTCAGGCCGTATTTCTTGTTGAACTTATCGATACGTCCACGAGCCTGTGTAGCCTTCTGCTGTCCTGTGTAGAACGGATGGCATTTGGAGCAGATCTCAACGTGGATGTCCTCTTTAGTAGAACCTGTTACGAAAGTGTTTCCGCAGTTGCAGGTTACAGTTGCCTGATAGTAGTTCGGATGGATTCCTTCTCTCATGATTTTCACCTCTCTATATAATTTAATATTATTCGTATACAATTGACGAATTCCATTTTAAACAGCTTGCTAAGTATAACACAGCTTTCCTGAAAATGCAAGGACTTTATAAAAATTTCTGTTTCTTTACAGTCTGTACCAGCTCCGCATTGGTCCTGGTTCTGGCAAAGGTATTCAGAATCTGTTCTACCGCCTCATCGGACTTCATTCCGTTGAGTGCTTTTCGCATAATATAAACAGCTTCCTGCTCATCCTTGCTGAGAAGAAGATCCTCTCTTCTGGTTCCGGATTTCTGGATGTCGATAGCCGGGAATACACGTTTTTCCTGTAATTTACGGTCAAGGACAAGCTCCATATTACCGGTTCCCTTGAACTCCTCGTAGATGACATCGTCCATCTTGCTTCCGGTATCCACAAGTGCCGTTGCCAAAATCGTCAGGCTTCCGCCCTCACGCATATTACGGGCTGCGCCAAAAAATCTCTTAGGCATATGAAGAGCTGCCGGATCAAGACCACCGGATAAAGTCCTTCCACTTGGCGGGATAATCAGGTTATAGGCTCTGGCAAGTCGTGTAATGGAATCCAGAAGGATGATCACATCCTGTTTATGTTCTACCAGACGACGGGCACGCTCCACAACCATCTCGGAAACTCTCTTATGATGCTCCGGAAGTTCATCAAACGTGGAATAGATCACTTCCACATTAGGTCCCTGGATTGCTTCCTTGATATCGGTAACCTCCTCCGGACGCTCATCGATCAGAAGGATAATGAGATGCATATCCTTATTATTCTTAAGGATGGACTTGGCAACATCTTTCAGAAGGGTTGTCTTACCGGCTTTCGGCGGGGATACGATCATTCCTCGCTGTCCCTTTCCGATGGGGCTGATCAGGTCTACGATACGCATGGCAGTTGTGCCGCCTGCACGTTCCATAACCAGTCTCTCATTAGGGAAAATCGGCGTCATATCTTCGAAATTATATCTTCTCTGCCCCTCACTTGGGTGGAATCCGTTGATGGAGGATACGTAAAGAAGTGCGCTGAATTTCTCGCCCTGGGTCTTGATACGGATATTTCCCTGGATGATATCACCGGTCTTTAAGTTAAAGCGGCGGATCTGGGAAGGAGAAACATAAATATCGTTCTCACCTGGAAGATAATTGGCGCAGCGGATAAATCCGTAGCCATCCGGAAGTACTTCAAGAATTCCATTTGCCTTCTCACCACTGTCCAGCTGTGTGGACTCTGAAGGAACATTTCCATTCTCTCTGGCAGATTCCCGGTTATAATCCCGGTTGGCCTCTCTGTTATAATCTCTGTTATAGTCTCTCCGGACATTTACACTTCTGTGTTCCTGTTCCGTTCTTTCTGTCCGGTATTCTTTACGCTCCTGCAGGGTCTCTCCTGCGGGACGTGTATGATATTCTGTTTTTTCTGTTTCCTGTTTCTTTTCTTTCAGATTATTTTCTCCGGATGTGCTCCTGCGTACTTCTTCAGGATTTCCTTTTGCGGATTCTTTCGCATCTTCTTCCAGCATTCTCTCAATCAGTGCCGGTTTTCTCAAAGTGGAAATCCCCTTCATCCCTCTCGCTTTTGCCAGGTCTTTCAGCACTGCCAGAGATAATGATTCATACTTTTCTCTCATAAATACCTCTACCCTTAACTCTTATAAAATGTAATTTAATTATTTATTCTGGAAATCCGATACAGCCTGACATGGCTGCACTGGTGTCTGAACCGTTATTGAATGTAATGTGATTATTATTATGATATTAATATACACTATTTTTGAAGCAATGCAAGAAATTTTTATCGACAATTTCACCGGAGAAATTTTATTATAACACAAAAACACCCGGGAATTTCCCGGGTGTTCCATATAACAGCTTGTTATTTCCAGACTACTTTATAAACATTCATGATTTTTGTTATCTGTGCGTCTGTAACCTTTGAGAGTGCATTGACAATTGCCTCATAGGTCTGCGGACGCTGAGACTTCAGAGCTGACGGATTCTCTACATAATTCAGAACAGACTCTGCAAAATACTCGGAAGCATTCTGTGTTGCATACGCTTTTCTGACGCCTGTGAATTTGGATTTTTCGCTGTTGTATACAGCTTCAAAGGAACTGGTTGTATCCACGTTTCCGGCTACAAAAGCAAGGAAATGTCCAAGTTCATGATAAATGGTGAAATCCTCACACTGAAGTGTGATCATTCTTGTCTTGGCATCAAAGTGTCCCGCATAGGATACGCTTGGAAGTTCTCCCCTGGTTCTGGATATTTCCAATCAGGATCAGGGATATCTGACCGCACAGTCTGACTCCGAAGACTCCCGGATGAGTATACAGCTTACCACCCCTTCCGGCGTTCTCTATTCCTATTTTCTGGAACCTGAAGAACAGGCTGTCATTCCTTTTTCCGAAGGCTCGGGAGATTATGTAATCACCTGCTATCAGCAGATCGACGGAAGTCAGTACGCCGCACTGTATTCAGAAACTCTCACTGTAAAGCTTGAAAACGAATTTCTTCCATTTCTGTATCCAAACCAGTATGTAAATTTTTCCGCCGAGAGCGAAGCCTGTACACTGGCTCAGTCCCTTGTGACAGACGAAATGAAAGATGTGGATATCCTCAAAACCTTCTACAACTATGTCACCAGCCATATCACCTATGACTATGATAAAGCAAATTCTGTAGAAGCCGGTTACCTTCCGGACATTGATGAAACCCTCCGCACAGGTACCGGAATCTGTTTTGATTACGCCGCACTGCTTACTGCCATGCTTCGAAGCCAGGATATTCCCTGTAAGCTCGAAATCGGCTATTCAGGAGAAATCAAGCACGCATGGATTGATGTCTATATCCGTGGAAAAGGCTGGGCAACAAAGGCCGTTTCTTTTGACGGAGACACCTGGCAGCTGATGGACCCTACCTTTGACGCCAACAGTGATGATGACGAAACCATCCAGGAATACATCGGAGATGAAAGTAATTATACGGTGCAGTTTTCACGCTGACCGATTCCCAGCAAAAAGGAGACTTTATTATGAACTATAAACTGACCGCCCGGGAATTATCCAGTTTCTGCGGGCAGATGGGAATGCTTCTGCATTCCGGCATATCCACCACAGAAGGCCTTCATATTCTCTGTGATGAAAGTAAAACCGATACAGACCGTGAAATACTTACCCCTCTGATCCGTTCTGTGGAAGAAAACGGTTCTCTTTCCCAGGCACTGGAAGAGGTCGGCTGTTTCCCTGCATCTATGACTGCCTATGTAAAAACAGGCGAGGAAACCGGCTGCCTGGATGAAATTATGAACAGTCTTTCCGAACATTATAAACAGGAACAGGAAATCTCCCAGCAGATCCGAAGCGCTGTCACCTATCCTCTGATCATGCTTGGCATGATGGCAGTGGTAATTCTTGTTCTTCTGGTAAAAGTCCTTCCTGTTTTTCAGCAGGTGTTTCAGCAGATGGGACTGGAAATGAACGGGGTTTCCCGGGGACTCCTCAATGCCGGCAATGTAATCAGTCACTACTCTGCCGTTTTTCTGATTCTTGCCGCTGTTCTGATTGGCTTCATCCTTTTTTTCAGCCTTACCGAAAAAGGCCGCTCAAGCCTCCGGAAACTGGTTACCCATCTGCCCATATTTCGTGAGATCCCCGTTGCCATGGATTACAGCCGTCTGGCCCAGGGACTGTCCCTTGGCCTTCGAAGCGGTCTCTCCCCGGAAACAAGCCTTGAACTTACAAAAGCGTTGCTTTCACAGCCGGAGCTTCTCACAAAACTCCAGAAAACCTCTGACCTTCTTAAGGAAGGGGAAGCTTTTTCAGAAGCGCTTACAAAATCCGGACTTTTTGGAGGCATGGAGGGCCGTCTTATCCGTGTATCGTTTTATTCCGGATCCAGCGATGAAACTTTACACAGCCTTTCCGAACAGTACTCTGAGAAATCTTTAAACCTGATTTCTCAGGCGGTTTCCATTGTAGAACCTACCATTGTGATTCTGCTTTCGCTTCTGGTGGGACTTGTACTGCTTTCCGTAATGATGCCTCTTCTGGGAATTCTTTCTGATTTTGCAATGTAAGGTGGTGACAGAATGGAACTTTTTGAAAGCCGCAGAAAAAAATTTTTCCGGGGATTTCTGCTTCTTTTTCCCGTACTGCTTCTGATTCTTGCCTGTATTCTCTTTGTGGCAGGAATCAGCCATACTTCCGGGCAGGCTCTTCAGAAAGAACAGTATGCTCTGGAAAAAACATTAAAAGCCAGTGCTGTCCGTACTTATGCGCTGACCGGAGAATATCCGGAAGATCTTTCGCAGATTCTTCGTGATTACCATATTACCTATGACAAAAGCAAATTCGTTGTGGAGTACGTTCCCAACGGTTCCAATCTGCTGCCATCTATCAGCGTTATCGCCCTTTCCGGCAGCACGAAGGGAGGAAGTGCTTCATGAAGCTAAAGAAAAATACGGATCATTCCATTTCGTCCCTTTTTTCTCTCCTTCTGTTTGGTATTTTTGTCCTGTTTCTTATGCTGATGCTTCTTTTTTCCGCAAGAATCTATCAGCAGACAGTAAAACAGACCGACTCCGATTCCGAACTTGGAACCGCTATCACCTATCTGACTACCAAATTCCGGCAGCATGACCAGGCGGACGAAATCTTTTCCGGGACTCTGGACGGTACCCCTGCCCTATGTTTCCGGGATAAAATTAACGAAAAAGACTACATCACCTACATCTACCTGAAAGATGAAAACCTTATGGAACTTTTTACCGCTTCAGACTCCCAGGCCAGTTCCTCTGCAGGCACCGTAATTTCCTCTCTTTCTGATTTTCAGGTAAAAGAAATGGAACATGGTTTCTACCGTCTTTCCCTTGAAAATACTTCCGGGGTTTCCACTCAGTTTCTGCTGCACAGTACAGCTGTTTCTTCCGGCTCAGGCAAAAAGGAGGATCTACAAGTAACTGAATATATTACAAAAAGATATTAAACATGTTTAAATATACTTATTAATTTCTACCAAGGTCAAAACATTTGTTCTGCATGTTTAATCATGGTATAATGAAATAGAACAAATAGTTCATAAACATATTAGCCAATAATAACAGGAATCAGCCAGAAAAGGATGATAAGATTGCTAAAAAGTTTCAAAACAGAGATCAATCCTACAGAAGAGCAGAAGATTAAAATACATAAGACAATCGGCAAGTCAGTTCCAAATCGGTAAAACATTCGATTGAAGATGCCTGTACAGCTTTTTCAAGATTTTTCCATCATCAAAGTGGTTTTCCACGGTATAAGAAAAAAGGACGATCGAATGTAAAAATGTATTTTGTAAGAAACAATCCCAAAGACTGTCTTTGCGAAAGGCACCGGATTAAGATTCCGACGCTTGGATGGGTAAGGCTGAAAGAGAAAGGTTACATCCCAACATCTAAGGATGGATACATAATCAAAAGCGGAACTATTTCTATGAAAGCCGGCAGATATTATGTTTCTGCACTGGTAGAAGTGACAGATCCGGTGAGAGACAGCTGCTTTAGCGATGGTGTAGGGATCGATCTGGGTTTGAAAAATCTTGCCATCATATCAAATGGAACTGTCTATAGAAATATTAATAAAACAGCACGAATAAGAAAACTTGAAAAACAATTAAGGCGGGCACAGCGAAAGCTCTCCCGTAAATATGAAAATTTAAAGAAAGGGGAGTCCACTCAAAAAGCAAATATACGTAAACAAAAGCTCAAAGTACAGAAGCTTCATCAGCGTCTGGAAAACATCCGTACAGATTATATCAATAAGACGATATCTGAGATTGTGAAGACCAAGCCATCTCATATAACGGTTGAGGATCTGAATGTATCCGGTATGATGAAGAACCGGCATCTTTCAAAAGCAGTTGCATCACAGAAATTTTACGAATTTCGCACAAAACTGAAGACAAAATGTGAGGAATTTGGAATTGAATTACGGATAGTCAGCAGATGGTATCCTTCTTCAAAGACCTGTCACTGTTGCGGACACATCAAAAAAGACCTGAAACTTTCAGACAGAGTCTACAGATGTGCATGCGGTTATACGGAAGACAGAGATTTCAATGCAGCACTGAATCTGAGAGATGCAGAAACTTACGAAATTGCATGATCCCGCAAACGTAAGCATGTACCGAAGGCTATTTCGGGAATTTACGACTGTGGAGTGTACTTAGGATCTGTGAGTAGAGATAACTCCGGTTGCTCAAAAACATACACGAAGAAACAGTAAGTGGTATTCGAGAGAAGCCACATTATCTCAATGTGAGTATATTTAATCATATTTTGAGTGGCAGGCATCATGAAAAAAACACAGCATAATTCCGGCACCAGCCTTTTTCTCATGGAAATGATCCTGGCTCTTTTATTCCTGTCCCTTTCCTCTGCTGCCTGTATTCAGATTTTTGCGGCAGCCCGGAAAAACCGTATTCAGGCAGAACAGTGGAACCAGATCCAGGCACTCACTACTTCCGCCGGGGAAGCACTGGAGGGTACCGATGGTTCTCCGGCAGAACTTCTGTCCCTTCTTCCAGGCGGCATCCAAAAAGAGGACAATCTGATCTGGTATTATGACGACACCTGGCAAAACTGCTCCGAAAAAAACGCGTCTTATGAAATGATTTTTTCTCCGGATACTTCCTCTTCTGAAAAATCCGGAGAGCTGTCTTTCCTCCAGGTTTCGGACAAGCATATGATTTACCGGATTCCCTTAAGTTTTCCGGCTGAATACAGCGAAAAGGAGGGTTCCTGATGAAACAGAAGCATACTTTTTTTGTAACCGTGGGAATTCCCTCTCTGTTTCTGATTTTTTCTGTTCTGTGTCTCTGTGTACTGGCTCTTCTCACTCTTGGAAGTTCACGGTCTGGCCTGAACACCGCCAGGTATTCCATGGAACAGACTGAAAAATATTATAACGCCTGCAGCAAAGCCACAGAAACCGTATCTGAAATTCGAAATGAGCTGTCTCAGTACGCAGATAACGCTTCTGATGAAGCAAAATATTTTTCCCTGATACAGGCAAAAGCAGATACTGACAGGAATTTTTCCTGGGATTCCACGAAACATACCTTAACTTTTTCTACTGAAATCTCAGATACCCAGCAGCTTTGTACTGTACTTGAAATTTTTTACCCAGCAAAAAACAATGGTTCCGTTCTGGAAATCCGGCAGTGGAATACTGATCTTACCAATTCCTGGGATCCGGATACACGCCAGAATCTTTTTAAAGGAGAGTGAAATTATGGATATAGAAACCCCTATTCCCGATTTTCTGACAGAAGCAGCCAATAAACGCGTTTCTGATATCTTCATCATTGCAGGCCGCCCTCTGGCCGAAAAAATCGACGGTCATCTTCTAAGCAGTGGAGAACGACTGATGCCTGCGGAAACCGAAAATCTGCTTCGCATCATTTACAAACTTGCCGGAAACCGTGATATATCCCGGCTTCTGGAAACCGGTGACGATGACTTTTCGTTTTCCATTCCCGGCGTCTCCCGTTTCCGTGTCAACGCTTATAAACAGCGTGGTTCCCTGGCTGCCGTGATCCGTGTGATCGCCTTCCGGCTGCCGGATCCTGCAGAGCTTTCCATTCCGGAAGATGTGATGAGTGTTTCTGATTATACACGCGGCATGGTCCTTGTCACCGGTTCTGCCGGAAGCGGTAAATCTACCACTATGGCCTGCCTCATTGACCGGATTAACCACACCCGGGAAGGCCACATTATTACCCTGGAAGATCCTCTGGAATATCTTCACCGCCATGACCGCTGCATTGTCAGCCAGCGAGAGATCTGCACCGACACCGAGAGTTACTTGACTTCTCTTCGTGCCACCCTCCGCCAGAGCCCCGATGTAATCCTTCTGGGTGAGATGCGTGATTATGAAACCATACAGACCGCCATGACTGCCGCAGAAACCGGCCATCTGGTTTTTTCCAGTCTGCATACTCTGGGCGCTGCCAACACCATCGAGCGTATCATGGATGTCTTTGAACCTTCCCAGCAGCGTCAGATCGCTATCCAGCTTTCCATGGTCCTTCAGGCGGTTATTTCCCAGCAGCTGATCCCGGATGTGGACGGCCGCAACATTCCTGTTTTTGAGATTATGCGCCTGACACCTGCCATCCGAAATATGATCCGTGACAACAAAGTTCATCAGATCGAAGGCGTAATCTCCACTTCCAGCCAGGATCAGATGCGTTCCATGGACCAGAGTCTTCTGGAATTATACAAAAAAGGCCGTATCACTAAGGATACAGCCATGAGCTATGCTATGAATCCGGAGATGCTAAAACGCCGGCTTATGTAATAATACCCAAAAGCAAAATCCCTCGTCACCTGCCAAGCTTCGTGACAGTGATGAGGAATTTTTATCTTTTCTTGATCAGTGCACTACATTTCCTACAATTCCATAGGAAACAATATACATAATCACACTTGCCATAAAAAGTCCGCACAGGATCGCAATGGAGGATTTTTTGATATCCACCTCAAGAAGAGAGGCGATCAGCGCACCTGTCCAGGCTCCTGTGCCCGGAAGAGGAATTCCCACAAACAGCAGAAGTCCCAGAAATTCATATCTCTTGATCTGGTCACTCTTTCCCATAGCCCTGTTTTCCAGCTTTGTGATCAGACCTCTGAACGTCTTTGTTTTTTTCATCCATTTAAAGATCTGCCGGATAAAAAGCAGGATAAACGGAATCGGAATGATATTTCCCACGATACAGATCGGCAGTGCCTTTGCAGCCGATATCTTCAGCAGAGAGGCTGCCAGAAGGCCGCCTCGAAGCTCCAGTATCGGGATCATTGAAATGATGAACACAGCTCCCTCAGGAGAGATAAACTGTGCAAGGTGGTGTGAAAACCACTGTACCAATACTTCCATAATATCTCCTTAATCGTTATTTCTGCAGATATTCCTTCAAGAATTCTACCAGCTTTTTCATCTCCTCATCCGTGCCGATGGTGATACGGAGATGATTGTCGATCCTGTCCTTGGGGAAATATCTTACATAGATATGTTTCTCCCTCAGTGCTGCGAAAAGCTCTTTTGCCGGACAGCTCTCATGTGTGGCAAAGATAAAGTTGGATCTGGAATCCTGGAAGGAAAATCCAAGCTTCCTGAGCTCTGCCTTCGTCCACTCTCTTGTTGTAATGATCTTATGGCAGCATTCCTCAAAATATGCCTTATCCTCCATAGATGCCACACCAGCTGCAATGGTAGTACGATCCATTGTATAGGAGTTAAAAGAATATTTCACATCATTGAGATATTTGATCAGCTCCGGATTTCCGAAGGCATATCCGATACGCATGCCTGCCAGGGATCTGGACTTGGAGAAGGTCTGCACAACAAGCAGATTATCATATTTTTCGATCAGCGACAGTGCGGATGCTGCTCCGAAATCCACATACGCCTCATCTACGATCACGATACTCTCCGGATTCTTTGCCACAATCTCCTCGATCTCGGAAAGAGGCATTTCTACGCCGGTCGGTGCATTTGGGTTAGGGAATACGATCCCGCCGTTTTCACGGAAATAATCTTCCTTACGGATATGGAACTCCTCATCCAATGCCGGGCGTTCATATGGGATCCGTAAAAGATCTGCCCATACATCATAGAAAGAATAGGTGATATCCGGGAACAGGATCGGTTTCTCTGAATTAAAAAATGTGAGAAAACACATAGCCAGTACATCATCGGAACCAACGCCTGTAAATACCTGCTCGTCCTTCAGTCCGTAGAACGCGGCAATACTGTGTACCAGGTCTCCTGCTGTCGGATCCGGATAAAGTCTCAGGGTATCGGCATCAAGGGCCTTCAGCGCCTTCTCCACACCCGGAGCCGGTGAATATGGATTCTCATTTGTATTCAGTTTGATCATGCCACTCTCATTTGGCTGCTCGCCAGGAGTATACGGCACTACTTTTCGTATATTAGCTTCCCATGGTTTCATGCTGTGCTTAACCTCCTATCATATTCTTTTGCTATTGTACTCACTGAGAGGACATTTGTCAAAGGGTAATACCACCTGCCCGGCAACAAAAAGACACCCGTACCGGGTTACAGAGTACGGGTGTCTGATATATTCGTCTTAATGAAGGGCTGTTTTGGTTCGTGTCAGGCGTTTAAGATCAGATACGTGCTACGCCTGTTGCTTTTGCTGCCTCTGCTACTGCTTTTGCGACAGCCGGTCCGACTCTCTTGTCGAATGCCTTCGGAATGATATACTCCGGAGAAAGCTCCTCATCTGTGATCAGATCTGCAAGAGCCTTGGAAGCTGCGATCTTCATCTCATCGTTGATGTCACTTGCTCTTACATCGAATGCACCACGGAAGATTCCAGGGAATGCAAGAACGTTGTTGATCTGGTTCGGGAAGTCACTTCTTCCTGTGGAGATAACCTTTGCTCCGCCTGCTTTTGCGTCATCCGGGAAGATCTCCGGTATCGGGTTTGCGCATGCGAAGATGATGGCATCTTTGTTCATGGTCTTAACCATCTCTGTTGTAACTGCTCCAGGAGCGGAAACACCGATAAATACATCCGCGCCAACCAGCATCTCTGCAAGAGATCCCTGTTTCTTCTGAAGGTTTGTGAGCTTGCTCATCTCTTCCTTAACCGGGTTCATTCCTTCTGTACGTCCCTCATAGATGGCACCCTTTCTGTCGCAGAGTGTAACATCCTTGAAGCCTGCCTTCAGAAGAAGTCTGCAGATAGAAATAGCAGCTGCACCTGCACCGTTCATAACGATACGAACATCCTCTTTCTTCTTTCCGACAACCTTAAGAGCATTTGTCAGACCTGCAAGTGTGATAACTGCAGTTCCGTGCTGGTCATCATGGAAGATCGGAATATCACATTTTTCTTTCAGTTTTTTCTCGATCTCAAAGCATCTCGGAGCGGAGATATCCTCAAGGTTAACACCACCGAAGGATCCGGAGATCATGTAAATAGTATTTACGATCTCGTCTACATCATGGCTCTTAATGCAAAGCGGGAATGCGTCTACATCACCAAATGCCTTGAAAAGCACACATTTACCTTCCATTACAGGCATACCAGCTTCCGGTCCGATGTCACCAAGACCAAGAACTGCGGAACCATCTGTTACAACAAGACACATATTCCATCTTCTTGTAAGCTCGTAGGATTTATTGATATCTTTCTGGATCTCAAGGCAAGGCTGAGCTACACCTGGTGTATATGCAAGAGAAAGGTCGTCTTTATTCTCAACCGGTACTCTTGTAACAACCTCGATCTTACCTTTCCAATCTCCGTGCAGTCTTAATGACTCTTTTGCATAATCCATTTTCTTTTCCTCCTTGGATAATTATGATATATTTCATTTCAAAAGGATTACCTGAATTAATAATTACCATTGAAGAATTTACTGTCCTTCGGAAGCTCATAGCCTTCAAAATAAGAGCCAAAATCAAGCTTCAGATAACTACAGAGATCAGCAAGCTCTACCATGGTATTGTCGTTGACCGGAATGCCATTCTCTTTTCTGTCTTTTTCAGCAGCTACCTCTTTCTCGCCGTGTGTATAGATCCTGTCCTGACCGTCTGCCTTCGGGCTCTCCCGAAGTGCCTCAAGGTATTCTGAAAAATGCTTGCGGATCGCATCCGGATCTCCGAATGCCGCCGGGTTGATCGCCATAAATCCATGGCAGATACCGGTCTTATCCGGGAATGTACAGCACTTGTCGGAGGTAACGCCCATGGAAAGAATAGAGCTGAACAGCTCACAGAGCATTCCATAGCCATATCCCTTATGGCTTCCGCTGACTTCCTCGTTTCCGCCGAGAGGCATGATCCCGCCGCCCTTCTTGGCTACGATGTTTGCAAGTACATCCGGTGCATTATTGCTGGCATGACCGTTTTTGTCAAGTGCCCAGCCATCCGGAAGAGGCTTGCCCATCTTATTATACATTTCCAGTTTACCTCTGGTTACAACTGTCGTAGAACAGTCAAAGAAAAACGGATACGGGTCTGCAGGCATAGCGACTGCGATCGGGTTGGAGCCCAGCATAGCCTTTCTTCCGAAGGTCGGTACCATGATCGCCTCGGAGTTGGTACATGCCATTCCAAGAAGTCCTTCATGACAGGCCATGTTCGCATAATATCCTGCAATACCGAAATGGTTGGAATTTCGTACACTTACAATTCCCACACCAGTTGTCTTCGCCTTCTCAATTGCCTTCTCCATGGCAAAATGGCTGATCAGCTGGCCCATTCCATTATGTCCGTCTATCACAGCAGAAATCGGTGTCTCAAAAACAACTTCCGGTTTCGCCTGGGGATGGATAGTCCCCTTCTCAATTCCTTTATGGTAACGAACCATTCTCTGCATTCCGTGGCTCTCGATCCCATACAGATCAGCAGTCAGAAGAACATCTTTAATGATGCTTCCTTCTTCCTCAGAAAAGCCAAACGCTTTGAAAACGTCTCCGCAGAAATGGTTCAGTGTGTCATAACTCCATTTTACATATCCCATGATCGTAAGTCCTTTCTCCTGATATTTCCGGCAGGTTACTGCCATAATACCAAACTTTTTTGGTATTACCAATACAGTCCCTATTATAGCACTCGGTCTTACCAAAATCAATAGTGGTCTTACCAGATCAACGGGATTTTTACTGAAATTTTATTTAATTTTTGTCAGGTGGATCAGCGATGAAATACAAGGCTGTTCTCACCCTGCTGCTGTGCGATCTCAATTATATATTTCTCAATGGTTTCCATATGTTCGCGCATCAGCTTCTCCGCCTGGTTCCGGTCTCCGGAAATAATGGCTTCCACCAGTCTTCTGTGCTGGTCATCCACCTCAAGAGCGGAATTATGTTTCTGCATAATATAGGCTCGGGTACCGGAAATGATCTCCTCTGTCAGCTGTGCTGCCGCATCCAGAACATTATAGATCATAGGATTTCCTGCGATCCTGCCGATCTTCGTATGAAGCTTCTTATCAAGACCTGCACGAGCTTTCTCATCCTCTGCGCTCTCCAGCTGTGCCAGAATGGAACGCAGATCTAATGCGTCCTTCTCCGTACAATTCCCGGCTGCAAGAAGAGCAGCCTCCTGCTCCAGCGCAGAACGAAGCTCCTGCACCTGCTGTACATGGCTGTTATTCAGCTGAAAAAGAAGGGCCAGTGGTGCAGAAAGCCACTGATCCATATTCTCGGTGATATAGTTGGCTCCGCCGCGGACCGTTGTGACAATTCCCATCAGCTCCAGTGCCCGCAGGACTTCACGGACAGCAGGTCTGGAAACTCCCAGTGATTCTGCCATAACACGTTCCGCAGGTAACGTATCACCCGGTTTCAGTTCTCCGTGCCGGATATTGTCTATGATCTGTGTTAATATTCCGTCAAATGCTCGTTCTTCTGTAATCTTTGTAAACATGTCGTCCGTTTCGGCCGCCTTCCTTTATTATTGTGTTGCCTTCCTTTACATAAAAATCCCGGAATATAGACAAGTGGATATTCACCATTCTCAGTCACCATGCAGTTCTGCACCAGATGATCGCTCTGCAGCCATTCAGCCAATCTGTGCATTTTGACTATTTGCCCTCTCTATTTTCCGGACTTTTATAGTAAATATTATACGATAATTCACCAATTTAATCAATAGTAAATAATAAATTGGTAAGACATATTATTTTATTCCATTATTGAGAATATTTTCCACTTCCTCCATCTGACCCAGGAGCATTTTCTGGCGGTCGTCAAAAAGAAGACCTTTATTATGCCTGTAATACTGGTCAGAACCGTTCTCCCGGATGAACCAGAGACTATAATAGTTGGCATTCAGTTCTGTGATAAATGCCACCATTTCCTGGCTGTCCCCAAAGGCAGCTTCCATAAAATCGAAGACGTTCTGCAAAGTAAGGGATGTTTCGTCGGTGCGGTTTTCGTAGGCTTCGGTTTCGGATTCAAAGAGAGATTTGACGGATTCGTAGGTGCCGTCTGTTTTTAATCCGGCTGCCTTTTCAAAAAATGCCACAACTCTCTTCTGTATCCGCTCCTGCTGCTTGGTCAGAAGCTCGCTCTTTTTATCCTTCTCAAGATCTGCCGCTGCTTTTTCCAGGAGATCTTTTGCCGTGAGGCCCTGATTCTCTCTGAAATCTACCATATAATCATACAGTTTCGTGAGATAGGCATCGGTAAGGTAGCATTCTGTAAAAAGCTCGCCGAGTTTTCCATTGAGAAGGCTTACAATGCTCAAATGCTCGTCCAGGGAAGCCGTGCGGATCTTGCCCAGAGTAATGGAATCCCACTTTCCTTTCAGGATGTCCTCTACCTTATAGTCCGTTCTGTACTTATAATAGAGAGCCAGATAGCTGGCGAAATCCTTTGCGATCATCCTATGCTGGATGTACTGGCTGACTACCTCACGGTCTACGGTTTTTCCAAGGATCTCATAAACCTGGATCAGACGGGAAAGATCCTCCCAGCCTCTGGCTGTGGCAAAGATCTTTCCGTCTACGGTATTCTCCACTCTGTAGAAATTCTTTCTGCGAAGCTCCAGATAGGAGATCACGGACGGATGGATTCCCTGCTGGTAGGCGTATTCCTTCCATACATCAAAATCCGCTTCCACATCGATCTTCTTGATACGGTCCAGAGTTACCACATCGAATTCCCGGACGGATTTGTTATATTCCGGCGGGTTGCCTGCTGTGACGATCACCCAGCCTTCCGGAACCTTCTGGTTTCCGAAGGTTTTTCCCTGAAGGAACTGCAGCATCATCGGCGCCAGTGTTTCGGATACGCAGTTGATCTCATCAATGAACAGGATACCTTCTTTCAGGCCTGTTTTTTCCATCTTATCGTAAACGGACGAAATGATCTCACTCATGGTATATTCCGTGACAGAAAATTCTTCCTCACCGTAATTCTTTTTTACAATGAAAGGAAGTCCCACAGCACTCTGCCTGGTGTGATGGGTGATCGTATAGGAAACGAGAGCGATGCCGCATTCCCTGGCGATCTGCTCCATAACCTGTGTTTTTCCGATTCCCGGAGGGCCCATAAGAAGGATCGGTCTCTGACGGATCGCCGGGATCCGGTACTCACCGAATTCGTCTTTTGCAAGATATGCTTCTATGGAATCTCTGATCTCCTGTTTTGCTCGTTTGATATTCATGATCTTTCTTCTCCTTGTATCTCATCCTCCGTGATCACCAGCTTCATGGCCCAGGCCGGGATGTCCACCTCTTCCGGCTCCTGCTCCATAAATACAAATGCTGTCCGGTATGGCGGCATTTTTGCCGGGAAAATCCCGTAACCGTCTGTAAAATATACCAGCCCTCTCAGGTTTTCAAACTCCCGGTTCTCCATCAGTTCTTCCACATAAGCAAAAGCCGGACGGAAATCTGTGCCACCGTCACCGTAGAGTTCCAGATTATCCATGTAATCCTTAAGTTCTTCTTTTCCGGTGATCTTCACATCCGAATGAACTTTCTCGTCACACTGGATAATGTGTATATTTACCTTCTGGAAAAAATTTCCGCTGTCACTTAAGATCCCGTAAGTTTCTTCCAGGAATCTCTGCACCAGTTCCTCGGAGCAGGACATGGAGGTATCGATCACGATGACAAATTCCGACACCTTTTTTACTTCCCTGGATTCCAGTGGTTCGATCAGCGGCATATTCCCGTAAAGGGAAAGTCCATAGGTATAAAAATTATAATCAAAGCTGTCCGGATCTACCGTCAGCTCTTCCTGGAATACCGCAAACTTCCGAAGAAAATCCCGATAATCATACCGTTCCCGATTCTCCACTTTCAGCTGATCCAGAAAATCTCCATCCTGCGCTCCTGCCTCCCTGGAAAAAGTCTCCAGGTCTGTCTCGATTCCTTCACTGATATCTCCCCATTTTTTGCTCATCAGGGGATTGGGTTTCTGGTTGGGCTGCTGGTTGGCCCAGTATTTGTGATCATCCACATAGAATTCTTTTTCCAGCTGTGCCAGTTCTTTTTCCTTCAGGAACTGTTCTTTCAGGATCTTGTAGATCCGCTCCGCATTCAACGTCTTCTTTTCCTTTTCCAGAAGGCGGTAAGTTTCTCTCCGGAGAAGACTCCTGGAATACCGGACTGAGCGGTGATAAATCCCATCGATCATATGCTCCACTGCAATATCGCAGCTTAAATTCCATAGGCGCTTATCTACCCCCGGCTTTCCGAAGTGGCGGAAAATGCAGTGGAATACCATGTGAAGATATCCTCGGTTCACAAGTATCCGGTTCTCCCGGTAAAGCCCCCCAAGCTGCGCCGGGTGGAAGTACATCACAGCCCCATCCGTTCCAAACGGGCTGACGGAACCATCCATCTGGTAAGCAAAGCTGCTCAGCGCCACATCCAGAAAACGCATGCCCAGATACAGCTCGTCTCTTGCTGCCCGGAGGATGCTGCTGCCGATGTCCTGCAGGCGCTGGGCCGCTTCCTGGGAATTGGATTCCTGGCCCGGCAGAAAATTGTTTTTATTGTTTTCAGTTGTTTTTGTTTCTATTTTATTCAGGATTTCCACCTCCTCTGATCTGCTGTTGCAATTCTGTTTTCATTATAGCACTCCCAGAAACTACTATAGTTGCCATTACTACTTCATAATATCGTAATCTATCTACATGCAACTTATTTTTCACATACTCACATATGTTATAAAGTTAGTGCAGTCACTCCGAAGTTATCAGTGGACACCTCCAGCTTACAACTGAAATTTCTTTCTCCTTTTCACCGGTCGAACTGAATCTTCTGCTTCACCGGACACATTCCGCTCTTCCTCCATCATCCGGCTCCGCTCATTCATCAGAAACGCGGAAATCTCCATATCTTTCTTCCTGGACGCCACATCAATACTGTGTTCCAGGCCCTCTCTGTTCCAGAGTTTTGCCCGGGAAAGCAGCTCCAGTCCATTTAAGTTTCCGATATCCACCAGATATTCCCCGATATCCTTAAGATTTCCCCGGATATAATCCTCATACTGCTTCTTCGCCTTTTCGCTGAGCTGCCACGGATAACGAAGCCGCCCGAAACTCATATCCACCAGAACTTCCAGCTTATCCATCACCACTGCCATATCAAACAGGCTGTCATACTCCGCGAAATCCAGTTCTTTATTATAGAAGCATTGCCGGTAATTGGTCCCGGAGCCATGATACTCCGTAAACAGGATCCGGGCAGGCGTATTTTCCACTGCCTCATCATAATGCTCCGGAAAAACCATATGCGCACGTTTTCCACTTGCCTCACTATTTTCATACAGAAAATCCACATCGATCTTCTGCCACAGCTCACCGAGAATCTCCTTCGCACAGGATTTGAGCCCTTTTTTCTGATGGATCACAATTTCCTTCAGCCCGCTGCAACCTGTAAACGCCCCGGTTCCCACCTGCATCAGGGTATCCGAAAATTCCAGCCGTTCCAGTTTTTTGCATCCATAAAAAATATATCTTCCGATTTCCTTCAGTGTCTCTGGAAAAACGATCTCCTGCACTTCCTCTCCGGCAAGAAGCCTCTCTCCTCCGAACGAAAAGGCGTCTTCACTCTCCCAGACTTCCGCCTCTTCCTCGCCATCCTTATGTGCGGAAAACGCATACGGCGCCGCACTGACTACCGGAAGCCCCCGGATTTCTGCCGGGATCATGATCCGGTCATCGGTACCGTAGCACCGGATGATCTCTATTGCATTATTTTTAATTCTGTAATGTATTTTCATCGTACACTTTCTTCCCTATGTCACAATAATAAAAATTTCTGTTTCCTATTGTAGACTTATTCCAAACAAAAAACAACCCGCAGGACCACTGAGGGCAAGTCAGTATCCTGCGGGTTGTTCGTTTCTTTTATCATAAGGTTGGAGGAATTGCTATATTTTTATCGGTCTATACTTTGAGTTTTTTCTCTTCAGGATTTAAAGTTTCCTGTAAACTTCCATACCATATCCGGCTGTTCCGGAAGATAGGTAACGTTAGGTCTCCAGGTCGCGATCACGGTATCTTTGGAATTGACCCAGAAGGAATACTCTTCCCTGTAGGAAGTGTTGAGCAGACCCACGGACAGATATAACGTTTCCTGATCCATTCCATAGGCAATGCTGTGATATCTCTTTGTAAAATCATACTGGTAAAGATCGTTCTGCTTCCAGCTCTTAAATCCTGCATAAGCGATTTTTTTCTCACCCTGATAGCGATAGGTAATCCTTTGAAGTTATCTCCGGATTTTCCCCCGCTCCACACCGTGCATGCGACTTTCACCGCACACGGCGCTCCATCGAATTCAGCCGTCCAGGGCTTTTAAACACA
>NZ_JAHLPQ010000033.1:0-34979 GCF_018917985.1 Blautia sp. MSJ-36
CTAGTCATAATTTATTATACCATGAATGGCAGGTTCTTCGGAGCCTGCTTTTTCATTTGAACACAAAAAAGGAGCCATTGCTCCATAGATGATTACTCATCTATTTTGCAACAGCCCCTTATATTTTGATAAAATATATGATAAGTTCACTGACAAGGAGACTGAGTACAGATGAAGGGTTCAGAATGTAAATTCGTTAAATATATGGAGGGCTCCGACAAACGTTTTGTTATTCCGGTTTACCAGAGAAATTATGACTGGAAGATCGAGAATTGCAGGAAGCTGTACGATGACCTCGTAAAAATCATTAAAGGACACCGGAAGAGTCACTTCTTCGGGAGCCTTGTTTCGGTATACAATCCGGATGGACATAATGAGGAATTCCTGATCATTGATGGCCAGCAGCGTCTGACAACGGTATCGTTATTGTTCCTTGCCATGTATAACCTGATCGACAAGGGTATTGTAATGTCGGAGACTGCGAACTTGAAACAGCGTATCTACGAGGAATATCTTGTGGACAAGTGGAAGCCGGAGGATACCCGTATCAAGCTCAAACCGGTCAAAAATGATCAGACGGCCTTCAGAAGGCTTTTCTCTGATCCTGCGGAGCACATTCGAGAATCCAATCTGACCGTGAACTACGATTATTTCTATGACCGGATTCAGAAGCAGGAAATTACCATTGATCAGCTTTATGATGCAATCTGTTGTCTGGAAATTATCAACATTCGGCTGGATATGGACGACAATCCACAGTTGATTTTCGAGAGCCTGAATTCTACAGGCCTGGACCTCAGCGAAGGTGACAAAATCAGAAATTTTATCCTGATGGGCTTGCCTTCCGGGGAACAGGAGGACTATTATGACAAATACTGGAACAAGATAGAAATCTGCACAAAGTACGATGTAAGTGCCTTCATCAGGGATTATCTAAGCATAAAGCAACAGGCGATTCCACAGCAGAAGAAAATCTATATCGATTTTAAAAATTTTGCAGAGCCTGGAAAAATCGAAACAGAGCCGCTTCTTACGGATATGCTGGCTTACGCAAAACGTTATCAGATTCTTCTTGATGGCAATTCAGGCAGTGCTGTCCTTGATGCCTGCATCGACCGCCTGAATCGTCTGGAAACCACAGTAACAAGGCCGTATTTTCTTGAAGTGCTGCGCTTGTATAACGAAAGTAAGCTGACGCTGGCACAGGTCACAGAGATTTTTCTGACAATGGAGAATTATCTGTTTCGGAGGACAATGTGCGACCTGCCGACAAATGCCCTGAATAAAATCTTTCTCATGCTGCACCGTGAGATCCTCCGGTACGATGGTACAGAGGACAACTATGTTGGGAAGCTTAAATATGCACTTCTGTCAAAGAAGGAACGTGCCCGCTTTCCGGATGATGATGAGTTTAAAAGGGCATTTGAAGAGCGGCAGGTTTATTTGATGAACAGAAAGAATAAGATCTACATTCTTGAGCGCTTTGAGAATTTTGGAACTTCGGAGGACAAAGATGTATATCGTCATTTTGATGATGGTACATATTCGATTGAGCATATTATGCCGCAGCATCTTACACCAGTGTGGCAGAAGGAGCTGGGTGATGATTATGAAAAGATCCATGAACAGTGGCTGCATAGGATGGCTAATCTGACTCTGACAGCCTATAATTCGAAATACGGCAATAGTTCATTTGATGAAAAGAAAACCATGCAGAATGGCTTCGATGACAGTGGAATTCGAATGAACACCTGGATCGCCAAAAAAGATAAATGGACGCTCTCAGAACTGGAAGAACGCAGCGAATATCTCATGGGAAGAGCGCTGAAAATCTGGACAGCACCTGTCACGGAATATAAACCGGAAGAAAAGCAGCTCGATACCTATACTCTTGAGGATGACAGCGAGCTCACTGGCCGTCTGATCGCCAGGTTTTCTTTTAAGAATACTGAACAGCCTGTAACAAGCTGGGTTGAGATGTTCCAAAAGGTTATCCAGATCCTATATGCAGAGGATAAGACGATCATTACAAAGCTGGCTATGTCGGAGAAAGAAAATATTGCGCTCCATTTTGATACAAATCAAGATGCTTTTTCAAAATCAGCGGAGATAGGAGATGGTATTTATGTGTGGACGAATACCAGTACGCAGAGCAAACTGTCTGTTCTGAACCGGTTGTTTAAGCTGTATGATGAAGATCCGGCAGATTTGGTATTTTATCTGCGTGACGAGAATGAGGCAAATGCAGATGAGCAGGGAGGCTGTCGTGAGCAGCGAAAAAAATACTGGACATATGCGCTGGATATTATTAAAGAGATACATAAAGATAATGACTTCTTCCGTAATGTGAATCCGTCAGGAGGAAACTGGATGAACGGATTTTTCGGAATCGGTGGATTCAGTATCGGCTGCATTGCAAATGTTGATTCAGCAAAAGTTGCGATGTATTTTGGAAAAGCGAAGAAGGAAGAGAATAAAAAAGCTTTTGATATGCTGTTTACTCATAAAAAAGATATAGAAAAAGCCTTAGGGGTTTCACTTATGTGGAGCCGTGGTGATGATATTAAATCATCAAAAATATCGTATCAGCTGAACGGCGTAAGCGTTGAGAACGAAACAGACTGGCCACAGATGGCAAGGTTCCATGCTGAGTGGAGTAAAAAATTCTACGATGTAATCGTGCCATATCTTACGTGAACCATGTATGATATGCTCTACCTATCGATCACAAGAAAAGGAGGAACAAAAAAATGAATAATAAAGGCATCGGCGCTGTTTTCTGCCTGATATCAGCAATCCTGATTTCTGCGAAATACCTATCAGCTGCAATATTTATGAGCGGCGGGAATACCTGGGATGCTACATTATTTGCTGCTGGTCTGTCATATGTGGGACCGGTCTTATCGATTGCTTCGTTCGTTGCACTGATCGTCGGAATTTTGTTTCTCGGATATGGGGTATATGAGGAGATAAGAAAAAACAAGAAATAAACAGGTTGCAGACAAGGGGGAATGTAGCAAATGTTTTTTACACTGGAAAAACTGGAAAGAAACACAAAACAGTTAAAAGATCTCCGTTACAGAGAACGGATGGAGATCCCGTCATTTGACGCGAGCACGCCGGAGGAGGAGCCGGTGGGGAAACGGCCGGAAAGCGTGGTCTATACGGGAACTCTGAAAAAAGGTGATTTCTGGATCGGAAGAGGCACTTATCTGTGGATCCGACAGTCCGTAGAGATCCCGGCGGAATGGGTGGGGAAAAAGATCGCCGGGCTTTTTAATATGGGAAAAACCGGCGAGGGCCTGAATTCCGGATTCGAAGGTCTGATCTACGTCAATGGTTCGCCATACTGCGAAACCGGTTCTTACCATGAAGAAGTGATCTTTCCTTCAGAACTTGCCGGCACAAAAGTGGAACTGACCATCCGTCTTTGGGCAGGACTGGAAGGCGGCGGGGTACCAACACCGCAGACACATCAGTTTAAACAGGCAGAACTTACTGTTCTGGATGAGGTCGCGGATGATTTCTATTACAGCAGCAGAGCGGCTGTTGAGACTGTACGTATGCTGGATGAGAACGATTCCATAAGAACAGATCTTCTGACAGCTATGGATCGTGCACATCTGGCTATAGATTGGAGAAGGCCTGGTTCTGATGCCTTTTATGGATCTCTGAAAAAAGCTCTGGAAGTCTGGAAGAAGGAGGTTTCCAGAATCTCGTGGACCAGCCCGGTAACAGTCCATACTGTGGGCCATTCTCATATCGATGTGGCCTGGCTCTGGCAGCTGAAACACACCAGGGAAAAAGCAGCCCGCACTTTTTCAACGATGTGCACTTTGATGGAGCAGTATCCGGAGTTTACCTTTGTCCAGTCCCAGCCACAGCTTTATGATTATATTAAGACGGATTATCCGGATATTTATAAACGGATACAGAAAGCCGTAAAAACCGGAAACTGGGAACCAAACGGAGCGATGTGGGTAGAAGCTGACTGTAACATTTCTTCCGGTGAGGCTCTGGTACGTCAGATCCTGAACGGACAGCGCTTTTTCAAAAAAGAGTTCGGCGTAACGGCCAATGTTCTTTGGCTTCCCGATGTATTTGGTTACAGCTGGGCACTGCCTCAGATCCTGAAGCGTTCCGGAATTGACAATTTTATGACCATTAAGATTAGCTGGAACCAGTACAACCATATGCCTCACGATACTTTCCGCTGGATCGGTGTGGATGGTTCCGAAGTACTGACGCACTTTATGAGCACTCCGACTTTTGGCGATGATGGTGGTTATACATATAATGGGCTTATCGATCCGGCATCTGTAAAAGGGGTATGGGATCTTTACCATGATAAAGAGATCAATAAGGATCTGCTTCTGGCTTACGGAAACGGAGACGGAGGCGGCGGAGTGAACCGTGATATGCTGGAGATGGGACGCCATCTGAAGGCTATGCCAGGACTTCCGGAAGTAATTCCTGGAACGGCCTATGATTATTTCGAAAATCTTCAGAAGACCATTGCGTCTACAGACCGTCATGTACCAACTTGGGATGGCGAGCTGTATCTGGAATATCACAGAGGAACCTACACTTCTCAGGCACGGAATAAGAAAAACAACCGGAAGACAGAACTGAAACTGCGGGAGGCAGAGTGGCTGGTAAGTGAGGCCGCTGTAAAGACCGGCGATTTTTCTTCCTATCCGGAAAAAGAGCTCCAGGAAGCCTGGAAGATCGCACTCAGAAACCAGTTCCATGATATCATTCCTGGTTCATCCATCCATGAGGTATACGAGGATTCCGCAGCAGAGTATGCAAAAGCCAATGAAATCCTGGATACGATCGAGAAAAATGCCCTGAAGGTTCTGGTAAGAGAATCAGATTCCATTGTAACTGTAGTAAATAACAGCAGTTTTGCAGGTGAAGGAATTGTAACAGTAAAAGTAAAAACTTACGAGGGCAGAAAGGGAAGCTGGTTTTCAGCAGATGGAAAAGAGCTGCCTGCTGTATATACGGAAGATGGCTGGCTTGTAAAAGTTTCTGGCATAGAGCCTGCCGGATTTACAACTCTGACTCTTATAATTGGAACCAGGGCGGAATGTTTTTGCACAGAAGAGTGGACCGGGGAACTGGACACGCCATTTTATCATATTGTCTGGGATGAAAAAGGCCGTATGACTTCCATTTTTGATAAGGAAAATGACCGTGAGATCCTGAAGGCAGGCGAATTAGGAAACCACCTGGTGGTTTATGAGGACCGTCCAATGAAGTACGATGCCTGGGATATTGATATCTATTACCAGGAAAAAGGATACGAGGTAGAGGATCTGAAAACGGTTTCTGTGGAAAAATCTTCTTTGATGACAAAAGTAAAAATGGATTGGAATTATCAGGATTCCACGATCTCACAGGAAATCCGCTTTTACAATGATAACCGCAGAATTGATTTTGTCACTCATGCAGACTGGCATGAGCATCAGCAGCTTTTGAGAGTTCTTTTTCCTTTGGATATCCGCACCAGCGAGGCAACTTTTGATATCCAGTACGGAAATGTGAAACGTCCCACCTACGAGAATACCAGCTGGGATATAGCAAAATTTGAAACCGTTGCCCATCAGTGGGCGGATTATTCCGAAACCGGATACGGAGTCAGCCTAATGAACGACTGCAAATATGGCTACAGTGCCAGGGGCCATGTTCTTGGCATGTCGCTGATCAAATGTGGAATCCATCCGGATTATGCGGCAGATCAGGGAATCCATGATTTTACCTATGCACTTTATCCACACAGTGGCAGCTGGCAGGAATCCGGTGTGCAGAAAGAAGCCTGGAGACTGAACAATCCGCTCTGGACTGTGGAAGGTGCAGTGGATGCAGAGGTACGTCCTGCTTTTTGCAAGGCAGATACAGACCATGTAGCCATCGACTGTATAAAGAAGGCAGAAGATTCTGAAAGTCTGATCATTCGTTTCCACGAGTATGCAGGCATGCGCGGTCCGGTAACGCTGAATTTTGGTTTTCCGGTAGACTCCTGGCAGGAGACGGATCTGATGGAAAATCCGGCAGGAGAAGAAATGACCGGAGAACTTAAGGTAACGGTACGCCCTTATGAAATCCGAACTTTCCGCGTGACTCCAACTCTGAGTAATAAATAATAACTGAAATATGGCGCCGGTTTATCTTTGGATATGTACCAGAAATTCTGGGTATATCTTCAGGATTACCGGCGTTTTTATTACAGGAACCTGAAAATATTTATTTTTTTGCATCCATCCCCACTCCTCCCACGTCTAATAAACAGAAGCACAGAAACAAATGCTTTCAAAAAACATTTCCTGAGGACCGGTCCGTGCAGGAGAATGGAGATTACCAATGAATGAGATTTTGATACGAAAGGCGAAAAAAGGGGACAAAGATGCTTTCTGCCGGCTTATGGATGAGCAGATGCAGAGTATGTACAAGATTGCCATCTCCTATGTGAAAAATGACGAAGATGCTGCGGATGCCATCCAGGATACCATCCTTTCCTGCTATGAAAATCTGAAAAGCCTGAAATATAACAGGTATTTCAAAACATGGATGATACGGATCCTGATCAACAAATGCAAGGACATCCTGCAGAGAAAAAATCGAATGATCTGTACAGACGAGATGCCGGAGATGCCTTTCCATGAGGCGGAATATGCCTCGGCAGAATGGGCGCAGATGCTGGAACCGCTGGACGAGAAATACCGGATGATCGTTCTTCTGTACTACATGGAAGGATTTAATACCCGGGAGATCAGTGAGATCCTGGATATGAAGGAAAGCACAGTGAAATCTCGTCTTCAACGCGGAAGAAAACAGATTGCGAAGATGTACGAGTACAAGGTCAGGGAGGGACGTGTTTGATGATGACATTAAATGATAATGAAAAAAATTTTCAGAAAAAACTTCAGAAAGATACAGAGATACCGGTGATTGTGCGGGAACGGGCAAACCAGGCATATCATCACATTGAGAACAATACTGCCGTACAAAAGAGAGAAACGAATGATAAAAATGCCCTCCGCTGGATGAAAACAGGCGGGAAGGTCGTGGCGGGAACAGCAGCAGTACTGGCAGCAGGTATTCTGTTCTGTGCGGCAAATCCGGTCATGGCAAAGAATATCCCGGTGGTGGGAGGTCTTTTTGAAACATTACAGGATAAAGTAAGCTTCTTTGGAGATTTTGCAGATCATGCGACGACACTGGAAGATACAGAAAAATCTGCCGGAGCGAAAACAGCAGATGGAAACTCTGATCAAACAACGGATCATACAGCATCAGATAATGCAAACGCAGACACCACCTACACAAAAACATCCGGCGGCCTCACCATCACCTGCTCCGAGATTTTTGCAAACAGCCAGGCTGTCTATGTGACCATGCAGTTTCAAAGTGAGGAACCATTTCCTGATACGTTAAAAGGACTGGATGGGAAGCCTGCTATGGAAATGTATTCAACAAGACTTCTGGATTTTAATCCGGTGGACGATGGGGTGATGCTCAGCAATCTGGAAGGAGAATTTCTGGATGAGAATACATATGCCTGCATCCTTCGGGTAGATCTTGCAGAGGCGACAAAAGACTACAGTGAATACAATAAAAAATACGAGGAAATGTGCCAGCAGGTACGGGATGAAATGGGCATCACCCTGGATGACATAAATGATGAGACAGAAGAAGGCAGTGCACTTCTTGGAGAATATATAGAAAAAATATCTGTCAGAGGAGGCGCACTTCAGTCTTATATCAAAGAGATCGATATTCCGGAAAAGTTTAACATGCATCTGGGTATCAGTGAGATCCGTGGAATGCGGCCGGATGAAGCTTCAGATCCGAATGATCCGGATGCGGGATATTATAAATTCGAAGGAGACTGGAGTTTTGACATTCCGGTAACAGTCGATGATTCAGAAACGGAAGTTCAGGAGATCAATGAGACAAATGAGGCAGGAATCGGTCTTAAGTCCGTGATCCGGACTCCATATGAGCTGACGGTAAATGAACTTTATGAGGAAGGTTCCAACAGCGACTGTTTCATGGTTGCGCTGGATGCCAATGGAAACAGGCTGCCATATAATGAGTCCAATGGAAACTGCAATAATTTTGCCATTCAGGACAGAGATATTTCCACCGTTGATATTTATATCCTGGATTACGTGCAGTATATGGATGAGCTGAAAGGAGAAGAAAATTACAACAATAACGAGAAGAAACCGGAAGGTGAAAAATGGAGTGATCTTCTGGATCAGCATGCGAAATATCACAAAACACTGCACTTTAACCAAATCAAGTAAGTCCCCTGCGGGGTTGCGAAAGGCAATAAGCAGTGGGTGGGGACTTGCTTGTATCAGGAGGAGTGCAAGCTCCTCCTGATAAACTGCGGAGCAGTTATTTGGTGTAGAGCTACGTAGCGAAGCGGATTGCGAATATCCGCTTGACCTGATAATGCCTGAAAGGCATGGAAAGCTATATAAACTGGGTATTTTACATAATTCAAAGAATCCTTTACAATAAAAGTACAACATATGGAGCGCACACAATGATACAGGGAGGGATTCATTATGGAATATGCAAAACTTGGGAACACCGATATCGAAGTATCAAAATTATGCGTAGGATGCATGAGCTTTGGAAAGGCCGGCACTATGCATAAATGGACATTGGATGAAGAACAGAGCGGAGAAGTAATCCGCCATGCGCTGGATCTGGGAATTAATTTTTTTGATACAGCCAACGGATATTCCGAGGGAACCAGTGAAGAATATCTGGGACGGGCTCTGAAAGAAAGCGTAGCCAGAGATAAAGTGGTGATCGCGTCCAAGGTTTATTTTAACCCGGGCCGTCTTTCCAGAGAGGCCATTATGCGAGAGATCGACGGAAGTCTGAAACGTCTGGGAACAGATTATCTGGATCTGTATATCATCCACAGATTTGATTACGAGACACCTGTCGAGGAAACAATGGAAGCACTCCATGACCTGGTAAAAGCAGGTAAAGTACGCGCACTGGGCGCTTCCGCCATGTACGGATATCAGTTCTACAACATGCAGCTTGCAGCCAGGGACAATAACTGGACACCATTTTCCGTAATGGAAAACCATTACAATCTTCTTTACAGGGAAGATGAAAGAGAACTGATCCCGATCTGCAACCAGATGAATGTTTCACGGATGCCATACAGTCCTCTTGCAGCCGGGCATCTGGCAAGGCCGCAGTGGAAGTCTGATTCTCTCAGAGGAAAAACAGACCGCGTTGCAGTGGGAAAATACGACCGTATGGAACAGCAGGATATCAAGATCGTAAAACGGGTTCAGGAACTTGCTGAGAAACATAACTGCAAAATGTCCCAGATCGCCATTGCATGGCAGTGGGCAAAGGGAGTAACATCACCGATCATCGGAGCCACGAAAACAGAATATCTGGATGATGCGGCAGATGCACTGAACGTAAAACTTTCTCCGGAAGACATTGCATATCTGGAAGAGATGTACGTTCCCCATCCCATCGTAGGTGCAATTGACAAAAATCCGGCAGAGGGTGTGATCCTTCTGGACGAGAAGAAATAAGAGGCGCCGAAATGTTTTCCAATAAACAGTTAAAAGATATGATACTTCCGCTCCTGATGGAGCAGTTTCTTCTGATGCTGGTAGGCCTGGCAGATACAATGGTTGTCAGCTATGCGGGAGAGGCGGCAGTTTCCGGAGTGTCCCTGGTAAATTCATTTAATACCATATTTATTAACCTATTTACGGCACTTGCATCCGGAGGAGCAGTTGTAGTCAGCCAGTATATTGGCCGGCGGGATATGAAAATGGCATCGGAATCATCCAGTCAGCTTCTGATGGTAGCTACTGTATTTGCAGTAGTGATCTCAATTCCGGTACTGATCTGGAAAGTCCCTCTTCTGAAGGGATTATTTGGCAAGGTAGAACCGGATGTAATGGAAGCGTGTAAAACATATCTCAGGATCTCCGTATATTCTTTTCCGGCTCTGGGAATATACAATGCAGGAACCGCACTCTACAGAAGCATTGGAAAGACAAGTGTGACCATGAAGATCTCAATTGTATCCAATCTGATCAATGTGGCAGGAAATTTGATCGGAGTTTTTGTTTTCCGAGCAGGAGTAGCAGGCGTTGTTTATCCATCCCTGATCGCCAGAACGTTTTCAGCAGTGGTGATCACACTGCTTTGCTTCCGGGAAAAGGAAGTTCGCTATGTGGGCCGATGGATCTTTCAGTGGAACAGAGAACTTCTGAAAAAAATGCTTTCTATTGCAATCCCCAATGGAGTGGAAAGCGGGATCTTTCAGTTTGTAAAAGTGGCACTTTCCAGTGTGGTTGCGCTGTTTGGTACTTACCAGATCGCGGCAAACGGAATTTCTCAGAGTATCTGGAGTGTGGCAGCACTGATCAGTGTGACCATGGGGCCGGTATTTATTACTGTGATCGGTCAGTGTATGGGAGCTGGAGATATCAGGCAGGCGGAATATTATTTTCGGAAATTAACGAAAGTGACAGTCTGTATTTCAGTCGCCTGGAATACACTGATCTTTCTGATAACGCCACTGCTTATAAAGATCTTTGCAGTTTCCCGGCAGACAGGGCAGATGATCCTCTATCTGGTGCTGATCCATAACATAGCCAATGCAGTGGTATTTCCATTTGCAGATCCTCTGGGAAAAGGCCTCCGGGCAGCAGGAGACGCCATGTTTACCATGGGAATCTCTTTGTTCACAACCATTGGCGTGAGACTGATATTATCTATATTGCTGGGAATTGTCCTGGATCTGGGAGTGATCGGGATCGCACTGGCCATGTGTCTGGACTGGACGGTCCGCGGAGTGATCTTCTGGATCCGTTTCCGCCAGGGAAAATGGAAAACTTATCGTGTGATCGGTGAATAACCGGAACAGAACAATAAACAAGAAGAGAAAACAAATGAAAAAGCAATCGGCAGAATGCACAGATATCAACAGATCAGAGCTTTCAGCAGGTTGCTTTTTTTGGCGGATAGCGGTAAGATAACAAAGACTTGACTTAAACGCGGATCGTTTTTATCCGCCTGAAATGCAGACATAGGAAAACATACGGAGGAATATCTTTGGCAAAAAAACGAAAACCCAAAATGGAGCTCCGGTATTACAAAATGCCGGAAGGGAGTCCGATTCTTGCATTGCTTGGTCAGAAATGGATCCAGAATTACGGAAACGATATCGATTATCTTCATTTTCATAATTATCTGGAGATTGGTTTCTGCTATGAAGGTCAGGGGTTCTTGATTCTTGGAGAAGATAAGGTACGGTTTCATGACCGGGAATTTACGGTGATCCCGCCCAACTATCCCCACACCACAAACAGTGATCTTGGCACCATCAGCCGCTGGGAATATCTTTTTATTGATGTGGAAGGCTTTCTGGATAAATTCATTGATAATTCGGTAAAAAAAGAAAAGATTGTTCATCGTATCAATTCCAGAGCACTTTTTCTGAATGAAAAGGAGAACCGTTCTATGGCAGACAAGATTCGGAAGATCCTGGATATCATGCGGGACGGGGAAGAATTTTATCTGGAAGAAGCCAAGGGGATTTTGGCATCACTTCTTGTGGAAATCGCAAGGATCAACCGGGATTCTGGGGAAGAACGTTACAGTGAGGGCAGAGGAAAAATCATGGATATGATTTCTAGATTCCAGGATTATATTTCTGATCATTACATGGAAGATCTTCGGATTGATGAGCTGGCAGAATACTGTCACATCAGCGAGACACATCTGCGCCGGATCTTTACGACTTACATGAAGATGAGCCCGCTGGAATATATCAATACCATCCGGATTCAGGCGGCCTGTGACTATCTGAAAAAGACGGATCAGCCCATTGCGGATGTGGCACATAAGTGTGGCTTTACGACGAATTCCACTTTTAACCGGAATTTTCGTCAGGTTACGGGGATGACACCTCTGGAGTGGAGAAAACGTCCTGAGAATTACGAACAGCAGCTCCTTAAGTTTGATATCCATTCAGAGGAAGGCTGGTAAAATAACAAAAACAGATCTGAGAATCTGGCATAACAGAATAAATATCGTACTATATGCCGGATCAGACAGATGGAAAGAGGAAAAAATGTACGACTACAGAATTGTGGAGCAGGTCTCCCGAAAAAAGAAACATATGTCAGGCGCCCTCAGAAAAGTGATGGTGATCTTTGCGGTACTTTTTGTACTGATGGGAATCACCATCTCCCAGGCGTTTATGCTTCCGGGGTTTCTGCTGGCGCTGCTTTATTTTGTGTATGATATTTTCAGTCAGAGAGATTATGAATATATACTGGAGAACGGGCAGCTGACCATTGATGTGATCTATGGTAAAAAATACCGGAAAACAGCTCATGTGCTGAATCTCGAGGAGATGGAGGTGACCGCACCTCATTACCACGAAAAAGTGGCAAAATACAAAAAGAATTCCGGTACAGAGAAGCTGAAAAAATATGATTATACTTCTTATGAAGAGGATGTACCATACTATACCATGATCATCCGGGAAGATGGACGGAAAATAAAACTTCTTCTGGATCTGACAGAAGAAATGCTGCATACGATGAAAACGCAGTTTCCGGAAAAGGTTTATTTTGCATAATGTGTTAAAATGTTTGTGAAATATGTATAAAAAATAGCATATATTTTTATGAAATAGAAACAAAAACCTTCTTTTTTGGCGAAAAATATTCGCAGAATGTCGAAAAAGAAGGTTTTTCTTTGCCATGATGACCAATGAGAAAAATGAAAAACACTCAAAATGCATAAAAAAGCAGGTGCCTGAATCATAAAATAGTGCAAAATCAATAAAATGGTTGAAATTGCACATTATATGAACGGTTCTGCAAACTATGGCCGGAATACGGATGCTATAATCCATTCATAAGCAAACGGGAAATGCTTAATAAAGGAGGAAAAGTAAATGAAGAAAAAATTACTCGCAGTATTAATGACAGGCATTATGGCAATGTCTTTCGCTGCAACAACTACAGCAGTATATGCAAAAGGTGACGATGACAATACACTGACCGTATGGGCATGGGACCAGAACTTTAACATCAAGGCTATGAACATTGCAGGTGAGCAGTATGCAAAGGATCATGAAGGATTTAAAGTAGATGTAGTTGAGACATCTTCCGATGACTGCCAGACGAAACTTACAACAGCTGCAAACGCCGGAGATTACAGCACACTTCCGGACATCGTTCTGATGCAGGACAACAGCTACCAGAAATATCTGAAGAGCTATCCGGACGCTTTCACAGATCTGAAAGACATGGACATCAACTGGGATGATTTTGGAAAACTGAAACAGTCCTACTCCATGGTAGATGATACACATTACGGTGTTCCATTTGATAATGGTGCAGCAATCGCCTGCTACCGTACCGATATCCTGGAAGAGTCAGGATACACCATCGATGACCTTACAGATATCACATGGAGTAAATTCGAGGAGATCGGTAAAGATGTTCATGAGAAAACCGGTAAATACCTCCTTACAAGTGAGGCAACAGGCGGCGATACTCTGATGATGATGATCCAGTCCTGTGGAGCAAACTTCGTAAATGAGGATGGAGAAGCTTACATTGTAGGAAATGATGCAGCTGAGAAATGTGTAGATCTTTATGTAGACCTTGTAAAGAACGATGTTGTTAAATTAGTAAACAACTGGGATGAGTACATCTCCACAATCACAAGCGGTGAGGCAGCAGGTATCGTTAACGGTAACTGGATCACAGCTACACTGATGGGAACAGAGGATCAGAAGGGTCTGTGGCAGATCACAACAATGCCGAAAGTTGACGGTGTTGACACAGCTACAAACTATGCGAACAACGGTGGTTCTTCCTGGTATATCACATCCAACTGCAAGAACGTAGAGCTTGCTGAGGACTTCCTTGCAAGCACATTTGGTTCCAGTACAGATTTCTATGATGCGATCCTTCCGGAAACAGGAGCAATCTCCTGCTACCTGCCAGCTGGTGAGTCTGACGTTTACAACGAGCCAAGCGAGTTCTTCAACAACCAGCCAATCTTCTCAACAATTGTAGAGTACTCTTCACACATTCCGGAATTCACAAAGACTCCGTATCACTATGAGGCAAGAGAGTGCATCAACACAGCAGTTGTTAATATCGTAAACGGCGCAGACAAAGAGTCTGCACTTCAGGAAGCACAGGATACACTGGCATTCAAGATGACAGAGTAAGATCTGAAAGCTGCATTCTGAAATGAATAAGTAAATACGAAGCAGGGGACTGCATGCAGTCCCCTGTCTTATGTAAAGGCTTAAGAGGTTTGAAAGGAGGAGTTCCTGTGAATTCCAAAAAAAGTGGCATGTCTCTGGTAGCGAAACAGAGAGCGGCAGGCTGGATCTTTCTGGCACCTGCAACCATCATGATCGCTATCATGAGTTTTTATCCGATGATCCGTGCATTTGTTATTTCTTTACAGACAGGTGCCGGAGCAAACATGAGGTTTGCGGACCCGATCTTCAGTAACTACAAACGTATCATGATGGATAAAGTATTTCAGCAGTCCATCGTCAACACATTTTTATATCTTATTATTCAGGTACCGATCATGCTGGTCCTTGCGATCCTGCTTGCACAGCTTCTGAATAACAAAGATCTGAAATTCAAAGGATTTTTCCGTACATGTGTATTCCTTCCATGTGCGACATCTCTGGTATCTTATTCTCTGATCTTCCGTTCCATGTTTGCAACAGACGGTCTGATCAACAGTATCCTGATCAAACTTGGAATTTTAACAACCGGTTATAACTTCCTTGGAAACTCCACAAGTGCAAAGATTGTTATTATCATCGCGCTGATCTGGAGATGGACTGGATATAACATGGTATTTTATCTTGCAGGACTTCAGAATATTGAATATTCTGTATACGAGGCAGCAAAGATCGATGGTGCCAACGGCTGGAAGACTTTCTGGAAAATTACCGTACCACTTCTGAAACCGACAATTATCATGACATTTATTATGTCGATCAATGGTACACTGCAGTTGTTTGATGAGTCTGTCAACCTGACAAAAGGCGGCCCGGCGAACTCAACCATCACAATGTCCCATTATGTTTACAATACATGCTTCATCAACGTGCCAAACTTCGGATATGCGGCAGCAATGTCATTTATCATATTTATCATGGTAGCGATCCTGGCCTTTATCAATTTGAAAGTAGGTGATACACGTGACTGAGAAAAAGAACAAATCTGCAATTCAGAGAAGATTGATCCCTACATATATTTTTCTGATCATCGTATCATTTATCTCTGTATTTCCGCTGTACTGGATGATCTCTGCGGCAACCAATACATCCACCGATGTATCAAGAGGCCGTATTCTTCCGGGTACATATTTTATGCAGAACTTTAAAAACCTGACTGCACAGCAGCCGCTGTGGAGAGCTCTTGGAAACTCTCTGTTTTATGCAGTTCTTACTACAGTGATCTGCCTTCTGATCTGTTCTATCGCAGGTTATGGCTTTGAGGTATATCATGACAGATGGAAAGACAGACTGTTTTCCATCCTGCTTCTTGCCATGATGGTTCCGCAGGTTGCAACAATGGTTCCTTTATTTAAGATGTTTTCCAAAGCAGGACTCTTAAATACAGCGGTAGGTTTTATCCTCCCGATCATCTCCACACCATTTATGATCATGATGTTCCGTCAGAATGCCAGAGCATTTCCTATCGATATCATTGAGGCAGCACGTATTGACGGATTAAGCGAGGTAAGGATCTTTTTCCAGATGTTTATCCCGACTATGAAATCTACTTATGCGGCGGCAGCGGTTATCACATTTATGAATGCATGGAATTCCTATCTGTGGCCGAAGGTAATCATGACAGATAACAAGGCGATGACCATGCCGATGTTGATCGCCAATCTGATCACAGGATATGTAACGGATTACGGCATGCTGATGTGTGGTGTATTATTCTGTTCCATTCCGACTATGATCGTATTCTTCGTATTACAGAAGCAGTTCGCAGAGGGTATCACCGGAGCTGTAAAATAATTTTAAAACAAAAAGGATGCTGCCGAAATCTGTAGGTATATTGTATAATATGCTTTAACTGGATCACGCAGCATTCTTTTTATACCAGATCAACTGCGGATCAGTTGTCTGGTATAAATCTTCTCAGCGAAGCGGATGTTTTTGTCCGCTTGATGCGAATAAATCATAAGGAGATAAAAAATGGCAGAGCAGATCAGATACGGCCATTATCTGCACGGTGGCGATTACAACCCTGAGCAGTGGCTGGACAGACCGGATATTCTGAAAAAAGATATCGAATATTTCAAAAAAGCCCATATCAATACCGTTTCCATGGGAATGTTTTCCTGGGCAGTGCTGGAGCCAGAAGAGGGAAGATATAACTTTGACTGGCTGGAAGAAGTGATCGATAATCTGTATAAAGAAGGAATTTATACGATACTTTCCACACCATCCGGAGCAAGACCGAAATGGATGGCAGATAAATATGAAGAAGTTCTTCGCATGGATCCGGATCGCACAAGAAGATTTTTCGGTGGAAGACATAATCACTGTTATACTTCTCCAGTATACAGGGAAAAAGTCTACAATATTAATAAGAAGCTTTCTGAACGTTTCGGAAAACATCCCGCAGTGCTTTTGTGGCATATTTCCAATGAATATGGCGGAGAATGCCACTGTCCTCTGTGCCGGGAAAAATTCCGGGAATGGCTGAAAGAAAAATACGGGACCATCGAAAATTTAAATTCCAGCTGGTGCACAACATTTTGGAGCCATACCTATAACAGCTTTGATCAGATCGAAAGTCCTTCGCCAAAGGGGGAAAATGCTCTTCATGCACTTACCTTGGACTGGAAACGTTTTGTTACAGACAGGACTGTGGATTTTATGAAGCATGAGATTTCTGCGATCCGTGCAGGTGGTTCCGAGCTTCCGGCAACTGCCAATCTGATGTATGACTACAACGGACTGGACTATAAAAAATTTAAGGATGTTATGGATATTGCATCCTGGGATAATTATCCAAGCTGGCATAAAAAAGACAATTATACCACAGCGTTGGACGGAGCCATGCAGCATGATCTTATGCGAAGCATCAAGAAAGCACCGTTTCTTCTGATGGAATCCTGTCCCTCTGCGACCAACTGGAAGCCTATCAACAAGCTGAAAAAACCAGGAATACATCTGGCTGCCTCTCTGCAGGCAGTTGCTCATGGTTCAGACAGTGTTCTGTATTTCCAGCTTCGTCAGAGCCAGGGAGCCTCTGAGAAATTCCATGGTGCGGTGATCGATCACTACGGTGGGGATGATACTCGTATTTTCCGCGAAGTGACAGAGGTAGGAGAAGCGTTGGAGCAGATCCGGGAAACTGCTGGAAGCGTGACGAAGTCTCCGGTGGCTGTTCTCTATGACCGGGAAAATGACTGGGCGCTGAAGGATGCGCAGGGACCTCGAAACGAGGATATGCATTATCAGGAAAATGTACTGAAACAGTATCGTGCTCTCCGAAGAAAAGGCTATAATACAGATATCATAAATATGGAACATGAGCTGTCCCGGTACCGTTTGGTAACGGCACCGATGGCCTACATGTTTTATCATGGATATGCCGAAAAGCTTCGCGCTTTTGCAAAAAACGGTGGTACTTTGGTAATTTCCTACTGGTCCGGACTTGTAGATGAAACAGATAAATGTTATCTGGAGGGAACCCCTCACGGACTGATGGAAGCAGCTGGTATCCGTACGGAAGAGATCGATGCACTTTATGACTGGGAAGAAAACGTAGGTATCCCGGAAACAGGAAATCATCTCAGACTTACAGAAAGCTATACCTGTAAAAATCTCTGCGAGCTTGCAAAGGTTTCCGATGCGGAAGTACTGCTGCGTTATGGAAGGGATTTCTATCAGGGGTATCCGGTACTGACTCACAAGAAATACGGAAAGGGCCATGTTTATTATGTGGCGGCAGATATGGAAGCAGCCTTTTATGAGGACTTTCTGGGAAGGGCAGCAGAGGAAGCAGGTGTGAAGATGCCGCTTGCATTTATACCGGAAGGTATTTCTGTGACAACCAGAGAAAATGAGGATACGGAATATCTGTTTATCCAGAATTTCGGAGAAAAGACAGAAACAGTTTCTGTCTCGGGGGATTACGAAGTTCTCTACGGATCAACAGATGAAAATATTGCTCCGCTTGCCACCAGGATCTTAAAGCGGAAAAAATAATCAAAGTAAAAAAATCACAGCAAAAGTATAAAGTATATTTGTTTTCGGACGGTATGCTTTTTACTGCTGTCTGGGAAAGAGAAGGTAAAATGGCAGGTACACCAAAAGAAGAGATAAAAAGAATAGCGGATCAGTTTGCATTTACCGGAGAACTGGTTTCCTGCGGCCCCTGCGGAAGCGGGCATATCAACGAAACCTATATGCTTAGATATCGGATTGGAGAGATGGGGTCCATTAAGGTGATTCTTCAGAAGATCAATCGGGAGATCTTTCAGAAACCGGAAGAACTGATGGAGAACATTGCCGGAGTCACCGGGCATCTGAAAAAGAAAGTTCTTCAGAAGGGGGGAGATCCGGAACGGGAGGTTCTGAACCTGATTCCGACAAAGGACGGGAAGGCATTCCTGACAGATGAAAACGGAGAATGCTGGAGAGCTTATATTTTTATTACCGATGCAGTAAGCTATGATCTGGCGGAAAAACCGGAGGATTTTTATGAAAGTGCAGTTGCATTTGGAAAATTCCAGGAAATGCTGGCAGATTATCCGGCAGAGACTCTGCATGAGACCATAAAGGATTTTCACGATACAAAGAAACGTTTTCAGATATTGAAAAATGCCATAGAAAAGGACAGCTGCCATCGCGCTTCATTTGTAAAAGAAGAGATCGCGTTTGCCCTTCAGCATGAAGACCTGGCGAATGTATTTGGCGAACTTCTGGAAAATGGTGAGGTTCCGCTTCGGGTAACGCACAACGATACGAAACTTAACAATGTCATGATTGATCTGGAAACAGGAAAAGGAATCTGCGTGGTGGATCTGGACACGGTTATGCCGGGACTTGCCATGAATGATTTTGGAGATTCCATTCGTTTCGGGGCCAGCACTGCATTGGAGGATGAGAAAGATTTAAGCAAAGTTTCCTGTGATATGGAGCTCTATGAAATCTATGTAAAAGGCTTTCTGGAAAGCTGTGGAGATAAGCTCAGTGCAAAAGAGATCGAGATGCTTCCCATGGGAGCTAAGGTGATGACTTATGAATGCGGCATTCGCTTTCTTACCGATTATCTGGAAGGAGATCATTATTTTAAGATCGACCGGGAAGAACATAATCTGGACCGCTGCCGCACACAGTTTAAGCTGGTGGCAGATATGGAACAGAAATGGGATACTATTCAGACGATCGTGAAAAAATATCAGAAATAAAAAAACAGGGGTTTTTACAATGGAGGTAAAGTGATGAGCGAAACAAAAGGAAGAGTAACCATTCCGACAGATCTGGATGTGATCCCGGAGACACTGAAAATGCTGGATGAGTGGGGTGCAGATGCCATCCGTGACTGTGACGGAACGGAATTTCCAGCAGAACTGAAGAAAACCGGCGCAAAGATTTATGCAACCTATTATACCACCAGAAAGGACAATGCCTGGGCAAAGGCCCATCCGGAAGAAATCCAGCAGATGTATATCATGACATCTTTTCACACGGCAGTGTCGGATACTCTGGAGATCCATCTTATGGATCATCTGTATCCGGATATGCTGGCAGTGAATACAAGAGATGATATCAGAAGATGGTGGGAAGTTATGGATCGTACTACAGGAGAGGCTGTCAGTACAGAGGAATGGTCGTACGATGAAAAATCAGGAAATGTGGTGATCAGACCGGCAAAAGAATTCCACGAGTATACCGTAAGTTTTCTTGCATATATCATGTGGGACCCGGTACATATGTACAATGCAGTTGTCAATGACTGGAAGGATGTAGAGCCTCAGATCACCTTTGATGTACGTCAGCCTGCAACACGTGCACATTCTCTGGAACGTCTCCGCAGATTTCTGGAATCCCATGATTATGTGAATGTAGTACGATTTACCACATTTTTCCATCAGTTCACACTGATCTTTGATGAGATGGCACGGGAAAAATATGTAGACTGGTTTGGATATTCTGCATCAGTGAGCCCCTATATCCTGGAGCAGTTTGAGAAGGAAGTGGGATATAAGTTCCGTCCGGAGTTTATCATTGACCAGGGATACATGAACAACACCTACCGGATCCCGTCAAAAGAATTCAAGGATTTCCAGGCTTTCCAGAGACGGGAAGTGGCGAAGCTTGCAAAGGAAATGGTGGATATTGTCCATGAATACGGAAAAGAAGCCATGATGTTCATGGGTGACCACTGGATCGGCATGGAGCCTTTTATGGATGAGTTTGCATCCATCGGGCTGGATGCAGTAGTGGGAAGTGTGGGAAACGGAGCAACCTTACGCCTGTTCAGTGATATTAAACATGTAAAATATACAGAAGGAAGATTTCTTCCATACTTTTTCCCGGACACCTTCCATGAGGGCGGCGATCCTGTAAAAGAGGCAAAAGTAAACTGGGTGACTGCAAGAAGAGCCATCCTTCGAAGTCCGATCCAGAGGATTGGTTACGGCGGTTATCTGAAACTGGCTTTGGAATTTCCGGATTTCGTACAGTATATCAAAGAGGTCTGCCAGGAATTCCGCGTGCTCTATGACAACATCCAGGGAACTACACCGTACTGCGTAAAACGTGTGGCAGTTTTAAACTGCTGGGGAAAAATGCGCTCCTGGGGCAATCATATGGTACATCATGCCATCTATTACAAGCAGAATTATTCTTATTTCGGCATCATCGAGGCATTAAGCGGTGCGCCGTTTGATGTTTCCTTTATCAGTTTTGACGACATCCGTGAGGACAAAGAGCTTCTGAATAATTTTGACGTGATCATCAATGTAGGTGATGGGGACACTGCACAGTCCGGCGGCGAGAACTGGGCAGATCCGGTGATCCTTACAGCAGTGCGGAAATTTGTCTATAATGGCGGCGGATTTATCGGTGTCGGCGAACCGGCTGCTCATCAGTGGCAGGGAAAATTCTTTCAGCTGGATGATATCCTGGGAGTAGAGGAAGAAAGAGGATTTAATCTCAATACAGACAAATACAACTGGGAAGAACACAGAGATCATTTTATTCTGGAAGATACAGACGGAACCGTAGATTTCGGCGAGGGCAAAAAGAATATCTTTGCACTGCCGGATACGAAGATCCTGATCCAGAAAGACCAGGAAGTCCAGATGGCGGTGAAAACCTTTGGAAAAGGCCGTGGTGTTTATATCAGCGGACTTCCGTACAGCTTCTGTAACAGCCGTATTCTTTACAGAGCTGTACTCTGGTCAGCGGCAGCGGAAGGCGAACTTCACCGTTGGTTTTCTTCCAATTATAATGTGGAAGTACATGCTTATGTGAAAAATAAGAAATACTGTGTGGTAAACAACACGTATGAGCCACAGGATACCACAGTTTACACAGGGGACGGACAGAGTTTTGACCTTCATCTGGAAGCCAATGAGATCCGCTGGTATCAGATCTGAGAAAAGTGTCGTTCGTGAAGATTCTGTGAAATTTCCTGACGGCGTTGACAGAGGATAAAACCTATAATATAATAAGCCTATCACAATACTAGGAAATAAAAAACTGTTACAGTAGAATCTATGATTTATTGTAACAGTTTTTGTTTTGTTTTAAATGAAAAATGGAATGTGGGAGTCTGATTCAGAAATCTTATGAAAAAGGTGAGGAGAAAAACATTGAAACATGAGAGGGTATATATTGATGGTATGACCTGTATCAACTGTCAGACTAGGATCTGGAATGCACTGAGATCCAGAACCGGGATTACAGATGTCACAGTCAGTTATGAACGGTCACAGGCAGAATTTTACTATGAGCCACAGCAGATCACACTGGATGAGATCCGTAAGCTGATCGAGGATCTGGGATATCAGATGATCCCCGGGGAGAAATTCAGAAGAAAACGTTTCTGTCAGGCGGCAGGAGAAATTTTTGTGATCGCCTTTCTGTTTCTGGTCCTGCAACACTTTGGGATTCTTAACCATCTTGCGCCGGATTCTCTTGCAGAGACAGGAATGGGATATGGAATGCTGTTTGTCATTGGCCTGATCACTTCTGTACATTGTATTGCCATGTGTGGCGGGATCAATCTTTCCCAGACCTTGCAGAAGCAAGAAGCGAACGCAGAGGAAATATCAAGGTCAATGTTTCGGAATACATTTTCCTATAATATGGGACGGGTTGTTTCCTATACTGTGATAGGAGGAGTTCTCGGGGCCGTGGGTGGTCTGGCAGGGATCGGTGACAGTTTACAGACTTCCACCGTGTTTCAGGGATCTCTGAAACTCCTGGCTGGAATTATCATGGTCGTTATGGGGGGAAATATGCTGGGGATTTTTCCGGGACTTCGGAAACTGAGGATTCACATTTCATTTTCTGGTAGGAAATCTTTATGGAAAAAAAGGACACCTTTTCTGGTTGGGCTGTGTAATGGGTTCATGCCCTGTGGACCACTGCAGTCTATGGAGATTGTTGCACTGGCTTCCGGAAGCTGGGCCTCCGGAGCTTTTTCCATGTTCTGTTTCAGTCTGGGAACGGTTCCTCTGATGCTGGGATTTGGTTCGATTTTTTCCGCACTGGGAAAGAAATTTACCAGACAGATCCTAAAAACAGGCGCGATCCTGGTGGTTGTTATGGGGCTGGCTATGATGTCTCAGGGGAGTGCGCTATCAGGTTTTGGTAGCAGGTCCGGCGAAAAGGCGGCAACAGAAGCGGACAATGTGCAGGATAATGATCAGACAGATACGGCAGTGGAAAAAGATGGAGTGCAGTATGTTTCCAGTACATTGCGTTCTGGACGGCATCCGGATATTACTGTGAAGGCAGGGGAACCTGTAAAGTGGGAGATCCAGGTACCGGAGGGCAGCATCAATGGATGTAATTATAAGATGATCCTTCAGGATTTTGGAATGGATCATACTTTCGAGAACGGAGAAAATGTCATCGAATTTATACCGGAAAAAGAAGGCGTCTATACGTATAGCTGCTGGATGGGCATGATCACAGGGACTATTTATGTAACAGGAAAATAAAAACAGAGGAGTAATGTTAAAGATGAAAAAATTTATGATAACAGGTATGGTGTTTCTCACAGCAATGACAGTGCTTGCAGGATGTGGAAATGCAACCGAAACAACAACTACAGAAGAGATTTCCACAGCAGATGAAAATCAGGAAATCAGCGTCAGCTCCGGCGGGAACCTGACCATACCGGTTGACGAACTGACAGAAAATGCAGCTTTTTATTCTGTAAATGTAGATGGCACAGAAATGGAAGTGATGGCAGTAAAGACTTCGGATGGAACCATCCGTACCGCTTTTAATACCTGCCAGATCTGTTATGATTCCGGAAATGGCTATTATAAACAGGAAGGGTGCATATCAGAGTTAATGCAGCATTGACAGGAAAAAGAAAACATCATATAATAAATCCATTCCAAAAGAGGGAAAACAAGGCTGTTACAATAGAAAAATCTATTATAGCAGCTTTTTTACTGCTATTGACAGACAATTTTGCTTACAAAAAGGAGGTCTTTATGAACAAAAAAATCAAAACATTGTTTTCGTATCTGATGATCATTATCGGAGCCATACTGGCCAGCTTTTCCGTTGCCTGTATCCTGCTTCCCAATGATGCCATCGATTACGGAACTGCCGGAATTGCCATTATCATAAGCAAACTCACTGGGTATAATCTGTCGTTGTGTGTACTGATTGTCTTTCTGCCATTTCTGATCGCCGGGATCATTCTTATCGGTAAATATTTCTTTGCAAAAACGTTCGTAGGTTTTGTAATCTACACAATAGGTCTTTCCTACTTTGAAAAAATCCCTTTTGAACTAAATACAGAACATTTTATTGCGGTGGCTTTCGGAGGGGCGATTCTTGGAGCAGGACTTTCTCTGATTCTCCGAAATGGTGGCTGCATTGACGGCTCTGAGATTTTTGCCAATATCATTGTAAAAAAAATCTACAATCATTCGGGCAAAGACTACAGTATTTCCTACATATTAATTGTATTCAATGCCTGTGTATATGGGGCGGTGTTTGTACTTCTTGACAGAGATTCCGCACTTTTAAGTCTTCTGGTGTACATCGTGGCAACTTCCATCATCGATCATTTCACAGATCATTTTGAGGCATTGAAACAGGTGACCATCATCACAAAAGATCCAGATTCAATCATCTGCGATATTAAAGAAGAACTGAATAAAACCTGTACTATTATCAATTCTTCCGGTGTGATCGCGGGGGAAAATAAAACATTGATCTGTTATGTGAATTACTTTGAACTGCAGAAAGTGAAAGAGATTATTTCCAGGAATAAAGGATCTTTCAGTACTGTTTCAACTATTGATGAGATCCTGCGATAAGGCTTTACAATAAAAGATGGGTTTTTCTCCGAAAAAATGTTATCCTGTATAAGGATGAGGAAAAAACAAAGGAGAAGAATTATGAATCTATCAGAAAAATACGAATTTCGTTCCATACGTAAGGATGAGGCAGATCAGGCGACAGAGATCGAGCAGATCTGTTTCCCTCCGGCAGAGACAATCAGCAGAAAGGATATTATAGACCGGGTGGAAAAAATCCCGGAACTGTTTCTTGTGGCAGAAGACCGGGAAACAGGGAAGCTGGCAGGATATCTTACAGGTCTTGCAACGGATGAAGAAGTTTTTCAGGATAAGTTTTTTACAGATGCAGACTTAAGTATGCCGAATGGCAAGAACAATATGCTTCTTGGCCTGGAAGTTCTTCCGGAACATCGCGGACAGGGGCTTGCCAGGGAATTGATGATGCGTTATCTTGCCAGAGAGCAGGAACGGGGGAGAAAGAAAGCGATCCTCACCTGCGTGGATGGGAAAGTCGGAATGTATGAAAGGATGGGATTTGAATATACAGGAATTTCCGCTTCTGTTTTGGGAAATGTAAAATGGAATGAGATGGAATATATATTCCAATGCCTTTGAAAAAGATGTACAGCTGATCAAAAGTGCGGGAATGAATGAGCGCATATCCAAGCCTCTTGATACAACGAGGCTTTGGATGTGCTGTGGAAGTGGATCTAAAGTCTGTTCGCTTAAAGAGTGAAGATTCTGTGAAATCAGCATTCATTATTGAAAGAAGAAATCTGCTTCACAGAATCTCTTAAAATTAATTTTGTACCAATCCGGAGTTTGCGTGAGCGCAGCTCCGGAATTTCTTTTTCCCGGTTGCTGATCATACGCAGAAGTTCATCGACTGTTTCCACAGAGATGGCATGCTTGGAAACATCTACAGAAGTCAGAGGAGGAACGGTAACCTGACAGGCTGGGCGGTCGTTGAATCCTACCAGGGAAATTTCCTCTGGAACCTGATATCCCTGTTCTGTCAGTGCGCGCAGAACTCCTACGGTGATGGTATCGTCATCTGTCACAAAAGCAGTTGGCAGGGAAGCGTGTGACCGGTCAAAGGATTCCAGATATTCCCGCATATCCCGGTAGCTGCTTTCTTCTGTATAATGAAGGGTAATAATATCTTTTTCATCAAGATTCAGACCAAAATGCTCCATGGCTGCCCGGTATCCGTTCTCACGTTCCACAAAACTGTTGATCCGGATGTTACATTTCAGATAACCGATTCTTTTGTGTCCCATTTTGACGAGGTGTTCAATTGCCTGAAAAGAGCCCATCTGATTATTGATGGCAACAGTATTGCAGGAAAGCCTGGAAAAATCATTATCCATTGCAACAAACGGATAGGGAAGCTTCTGAAAAAGAGCAATATCTTCATCCTGCATTTCTGTGGCAAAGATAATGGCCCCCTGACAGTTCAGGGTATTCAGATAAGAAAGCTGCGGGGCCAGTTCCCGACGTTTGTCTACCGTGCAGAGAATGATATTGTAACCAAAAGAACGGGCATGGTTTTCTATATTTTCCATTAAAAGAAGAAAAAAAGGATGCAGATCCAGAATTTCTCCGTGGCGTTTGTAAATAATAAAAGCCAGATTTGTTCCGGCGGGAGCGGATACTTTTTTGATCAGATTTCCGTAGCCCATTTCTTTCAGCTGGGAGAGTACTTTGGTACGGGTGGCGTCGGACACGCCAGGTTTATGGTTGATGATCAGTGAAAGTGCTGCCGGTGAAATTCCCAGTTTTTGAGCAATTTCTTTATTTGTCATATCAAAAATCCTCCTTTGGAGTGCAATACATCGTTTATTATTGTAAATTATATAGTAGTTCATAAAGAAAGTCAATTGTTTAGTGAAGCGTTTAGATAAATATTTAGCACTTATAAACAAAATATTTAGTACAGTTTTAAAAGATTAAGTGTGAATTTCAGTTTTTGCGCCAGACGGTGAAAAACAGAATATTGGATGAAAAAATAAAGGCAGAAAGAGTGGTATTGTGATAAAATAGAAAAAAGATCCTTCGAAAACAGAATATAATAATCAGAAAGGGGTAGATACTATGGCAAAAGCAGAAAAGCAGACACTGAAACTGGAAATAGAAAAACCGCAGTACATTACGGTAAGTGATGTAACCTATGCACAGGTGGACTCCTGGTTTGGTCATTGCAGAAGAGACCTGAAATTAGATATTATCTATCCGGAAGCGCAGGATGGAGCCACATATCCGTGCATACTCTGGATCTGTGGCGGAGCGTGGCTGATGATGGATAAATCAGCCCATAATCTTTATCTGAGCAGACTGGCTGGCAGCGGTTTTGTAGTAGCAAGTGTGGAGTACCGTACTTCTAATCAGGGGCCGTATCCAATGCCTCTGCAGGATGTAAAAGCAGCAATCCGCTATCTGAAAGCGCACGCGGACCGGTTCCGTATCAATAAAGAAAAAATGGGAGTTATGGGAGAATCTGCCGGAGGATATCTTGCCTGTATGGCTGCACTGGACAATGATCCGTCTCTGGATGTAGGAGAATATCTGGAAGAATCCAGCAAAGTACAGGCGGCCTGCCCCTGGTATCCGCCTACGGATCTTTCTGCATTTCCGTGTGAATCCGCAGAACAATGTGCTTCTTCCGCAGAGTCTCTTCTTCTGGGCTTTAATTCCAAGCGAAACAGGGAAAAGGCGTATAACTGCAGTCCGGTATCCAAAGTAACAAAAGATGCACCGCCATTTCTGATCATCCATGGAAACTGTGACCGGACAGTGCCGTATGTACAGTCAAAAACATTATATAATCTACTGGAAGCGCAGGACTGTGATGTAACCTTGCTGACGTTGGACGGGGCAGATCATGCGGATCTTCAGTTTTTCCAGGATGAGACATGGAAACGGATTATTGATTTTTTCAGAAGAAAATTAAAATAAAACAGAAAACAGGGGATTTTTGGGGCATGGCTCTGACGATATTAAGATAAGAAAGGAAGCGGAAACGATGTATCAGAAATTAATGACATGTCTGGAAAGTGTAAGAAAGAAAACGGATTTCAAACCGGAAGTTGCACTGGTTCTTGGATCTGGACTTGGTGATTTTGCAGAGCGGATCCAGATCGAACAGATCATTAAATATACAGATATCGAAGGATTTCCGGTATCTACAGTAAAAGGACATAAGGGACGCTTTGTATTCGGTTATGTAGAAAAAACACCGGTTGTGATCATGCAGGGTCGGGTTCATTATTATGAAGGATATCCAATGTCTGACGTAGTTCTTCCGACACGCCTGATGGGGCTGCTTGGGGCAAAAAAACTGCTTCTTACCAATGCAGCCGGAGGTGCCAACCCATCCTTCCATCCCGGCGATCTTATGATGATTACAGATCATATTACAACTGCAGTTCCAAGTCCTTTGATTGGACCCAATATTGATGAGCTTGGAACCAGATTTCCGGATATGAGTGAAGTATACGGTCTCCGCCTTCAGGATGTGATCCGTAAATGTGCGGTGGAATGTGGCATTGAACTTCAGAAAGGTGTTTATGTGCAGTTTACAGGCCCTAACTATGAGACACCGGCAGAGATAAGACTTGCTCAGCGATGGGGTGGAGATGCGGTTGGAATGAGTACAGCATGTGAAGCCATGGCTGCCCGCCATATGGGAATGGAAGTCTGCGGAATTTCCTGCATTACAAATATGGCAGCAGGGATTTCCAAGGAAGCTCTGAATCATGAAGAAGTGCAGGAGATGGCAGACCGCGTGGCAAAATCTTTCCAGAAACTGGTTGAAAAAGTTGTTGTAAATATGTGATCCTGAAAAACTAAAATAAGAAAAGAGAAACACAAATGATAACATTAAACGATTATCTGTATTCCGGAGATACTCTTCTTCGGATACTGAAAAAATATATCCGGGATCTTAGGACAGAGGCAAAGGAAAAACATAACGAAATCGATCTGGTACACTGCAATTTTCTGATCCAGATCCAGGAACTTCTGGAACATAATGATTTCCTTACTGCCCAGTCCCAGAAAATCCGGGAATTCTATAAATATATGGCCGGGGAATATCCGTTTCTGGCATTTACCTTCAAGGGGAGAATTAAATCTCTGATCCGCGCAGAAGAAAAATTTAATGGATATGTGGTGGAGTTTATCTATGATTATTATAAAGAACATGGAGAATATCCTTCTGTATCTAAGATCAAGGAGCGCTTAAGCTGTTTTCGGGATTTTATCGCTTACCGGATCGTTATCGCCATGCCCAGGTGTCATCTAAAAAATGGCGAAAATGCCAGAGAGGAAGAATTGCGTTATCTCTATGAGATTGCAAATGTGCTCCCGGGTTTTCTGGAAGAAAGAGGATTTACCGCAGAGCCGGCCAGAGGCGTGCAGGAAAGCACTTCTCCATTGCTCAGCGAGGAAGCCAAACCTTACTATCGGGATTATATCTGCAACAACAGTGAGGATGATTATCAGTCTCTGCATATTACCTTTTATGATAACAGTTCCAGAAGCTATATGGAAGTACAGTTGCGGACCAAAGACATGGATGATGTGGCAGAGATCGGCTCTGCCAATCACTTAAGCTATGAGAAAAAACAGGAAAGTGAGCGCAGGCGAAGAGATGCGATCCCTCATGGCGAATGTATTTATTTTGACGAGGCTTATGAACGTGGGATGAGACTTCTGGGTCTGGATCTTGCAAAATTGGATGTCAATATGTTCGGGGCGGTAAACAACAGCCTGATCAATGACGGCTGTGGACTGTTCCGCGGAAGAATGATTCTTCCCTATGAGCATCTTTCCCGTTTTCAGAATGATATCATTGACTGAGGGAGGATGCTATGAAAGATCTGACAAAGGGAAAACCTTCCGCTTTGATTCTTTCTTTTGCACTTCCGGTGTTTCTGGGGAATCTTTTGCAGCTGACGTACAGCCTTGTGGATACCAGGATTGTGGGAACTTTTCTTAAGGAAGATGCGTTGGCGGCGGTGGGAGCAACCAGTGCTTTAAGTGGACTGATTATCGGGTTTCTGCTGGGCCTTGCAAATGGTTTTGCCATTATTACCGCACAGAAATTTGGTGCCGGAAAGAAGGAAAGCGTGCGAAAATCTTTCGCCTTGTCTCTGATGATGGGAAGCGCAATTGCATTACTTCTGACAGTTATAGGACTTCTGTTTCTACACCCGATCCTTACATTCTTAAATGTGCCGGAGCATCTGGTAAATATGGCTGCACAGTATATTTTTATTATTATTGCCGGTATGCTGGCAACATTTCTTTACGATGCTTGTGCTGCGTCGTTGCGTGCGTTGGGAGATACGGTTACGCCGTTAATGATCCTGGCGGTATCTGTGGCTTTAAATATTGCAGGGGATCTGTTTTTTATACGGGTAGTGAAGGCAGGAGTCCGGGGAGCGGCCATTGCCACGGTGCTTTCACAGGTACTGGCATTTCTGGTGTGCTGGTTTTATATGGTTCGCAGATATGAGATTCTTCGGCTGAAGAGAGAGGATTTTGTAAAGCCGGATAAATCCATGATGAAAAATATGCTGAGTGCAGGATTGTCCATGGGATTTATGAGTTCTCTTGTAAATCTTGGAACGCTTGCTTTACAGACATCCATCAACCGTCTGGGAAGAGATATTATCGTGGCACATACGGCAGCGCGGAAAATTACCGAAATGTTTATGATCATGTTCAGCGTGTTCGGCCAGACCATGGCAACGTTCTGTGGACAGAATGCAGGAGCAGGGAGAATGGATCGTGTGCGAAAAGGAATCGGCCTTGCGATTATGTATACCTGTATCTGGTCGGTATTTGCCGCAATTTTAAGTTTTACCATAGGAAAACATCTGGTTTATCTGGTTACCGGAAGCCGGAATGAAACAGTAATTCTTAATGCAACCAATTATCTGAAATTTGATACGCTTTTTTATTTTGTGACTGCTGTGATCAGCATGCTGCGTAATTCCATGCAGGGCCTGGGGGAATATGTGATTCCATTGGTTTCCAGTTCTCTGGAAATGATTGGAAAAGTTATCATTGCGATGACGCTGGTGCCGCTTCTGGGGTATACCGGTGTGATTGTGGCAGAGCCCATTGTATGGTTTATTATGGTAATTCCGCTGATTATAAAAATTTTCCGGATGCCGGTATTTGAGAAAAAAACAGTATAACAGTATAAAAAAGCACGCTGCCTGGAAATCCAAAAGCAGCGTGCTTTTTAACACTTTGAAATTATTTGTAGTTACATATTTGTAGCGGCTTCTTTGGCGCTTTCTTTTTCAGGGAAAATATGTCTGAAAATAAAACGTACAATAGGACCTGCGTAGATCAGCTGCCAGAAAAAGGCTGCCGGGAAATTCATAAAAGTTGTCTGAAGCCAGACAGCAATAAACTGATTTCCTGCATGTTTAAAGAAAAGAGTTGCAAAAAAGCTCATCAGCGGACACATGAAAGCAATGGAAGCAACAGAGATTGCAAGGATCATGCTGAACGGATGACAGCTGCGGAAATCTACCATGCGGTTTGCGCAGGCAAAAGCAAGTTTGGATACAAGGAAGAAATCAAGAACAAAGGCGATCGGTCCCATAAAAGTAAGCTCACGAAAAGCAGAGAGGAACACGCTATTTGTCATTGCTCCGGTGTTCAGTACGATGTTGTAACAGATCATGGCGTAAACCATGAAAAATACCATGATGATAGTAAAAATGACTTCCTGAAATTTGTTTTTTGGCATAAAAAATCCTCCTTTAAAATGATTAAGTGATAATGTAAAACCTTAGAGCATGTGTTGTTCGTTAATCATTCAGGAGAATGTGCGTTTCCAATATATGACAGGATTTTGTCATAAACCATATTCAGTTTTTATTCCGGCGGTTATATTAGCATAATCAACAAAGCCTTGTCAATATGTAGTTGAGAAAAAATAAACAATAACCCCTCTTGACCACGAAAGTTAGATATAGTAAACTTATATACGGTTAGTAGGTTCTAACTATTGCGTAAATAATTGTGGCGGGCCGCAATCCCCTGACAAAAAGCGGCCCGGGCAAAATTTACGGACAGGGCGAAAAGGCCAGACAGGAGGATAAATATCAAATGGAATATTTAGAGATCGAGAAAGTCATTGGAAGAGAGATCATTGATTCAAGAGGAAATCCGACCGTAGAGGCGGAAGTTTATCTGGCAGATGGAACTATCGGAAGAGGAGCAGCACCGAGCGGAGCATCCACAGGAGAATTCGAAGCACTTGAGCTGAGAGATCAGGATAAAAGCCGTTTCGGAGGAAAAGGTGTTTCCAAAGCCGTTGAAAATATCAATACTGTAATCAACGATGCACTGACAGGAATGGATGCATCTGACATTTATGCTGTAGACGCTGCTATGATTAAGGCAGACGGAACAAAGGACAAATCCAAACTTGGTGCAAACGCTATCCTTGCGGTATCTATCGCATGCGCCCGTGCGGCAGCGATTTCCTTTGACATTCCGCTTTACAGATTCCTTGGCGGCGTGAACGGAAACAGACTTCCGGTTCCGATGATGAACATCTTAAATGGTGGAGCACATGCTGCAAATACTGTAGATGTTCAGGAGTTCATGATCATGCCGGCAGGAGCACCAAGCTTCAAAGAGGGACTTCGCTGGTGTACAGAGGTATTCCACGCACTTGCTGCACTTCTCAAAGAGAAAGGTCTTGCAACAAGCGTTGGTGATGAGGGCGGCTTTGCGCCGGATCTTGGAAGTGACGAGGAAGCCATCGAGTACATTCTTGAGGCAGTAAAGAAAGCAGGATACGAGCCTGGAAAAGATTTCGTACTTGCCATGGATGCTGCATCCAGTGAGTGGAAAGGAAGCCAGAAAGGTGAGTATGTCCTTCCGAAATGCGGAAAGAAATTTACATCTGCCCAGCTTGTGGAACACTGGAAGAACCTGATTGAGAAATACCCGATCTACTCCATCGAGGATGGCCTTGACGAGGAAGACTGGGAAGGATGGCAGATCATGACAAAAGAGCTGGGTGGAAAAGTACAGCTTGTAGGTGATGACCTGTTTGTTACGAATACAGAACGTCTTGAGAAAGGTATCAGCCTTGGATGCGGAAATTCTATTCTGATCAAACTGAACCAGATCGGTTCCGTATCTGAGACACTGGAAGCCATCAAAATGGCACACAAAGCAGGATATACAGCAATCTCCTCCCACCGTTCCGGAGAGACAGAAGATACAACGATTGCAGATCTTGCGGTAGCCTTAAATACCTGCCAGATCAAGACAGGAGCACCGTCCAGAAGTGAGCGTGTGGCAAAATACAATCAGCTTCTCCGTATTGAGGAAGAGCTTGGTGATGCAGCGGTATATCCGGGATTCCAGGCATTCAACATTAAGAGATAAAGGAACTTTCATATAAAATTAGCCAAGAGTACATTGGGGCCGGAACAGATTTTTTCTGTACCGGCCCCGGTTTTTGGGCAAAAATAATGTTGCCAGATTTGTAAAAATGGTATATTATGTTTAACAGCCGCGTGAAACAAATAAAAAATTTAATATTGGAGATGCTATGAAAGAATACGTAAATACTTTTTTACATTACAGGTTCCTTCTGGGAGAGCTTGTAAAAAAAGGAATTAAGTTGAAATACCGACGTTCCTATCTTGGTATTGTCTGGTCGCTTTTGGAACCGTTGCTTACTATGATTGTACTGACTATCGTATTTGGTACTCTGTTTGGAAATAAGGATCGGACGTTTCCTGTATATATTCTTACCGGTCGTTTGCTGTACAGCTATTTTTCAAATTCGACGTCACGTGCGCTGAAATCAGTCAGAGCTAATGCGGGAATGATCAAAAAAGTATATGTACCGAAGTATATCTATCCATTATCCAGTGTACTTTATAACTACGTAATTTTTCTGATTTCATTGATTGTGCTTGCGATCGTAAGCGTTGTGCTTGGAATTCAGCCAACTATTTATATGTTCCAGATACCGATCGCGTTGATACTGGTGCTTTTACTTTCTTATGGAATCGGAATGATTCTTGCGACAATTGGAGTCTTTTTCAGGGATATGGAGTATTTGTGGTCAGTAGCACTGATGATCATTATGTATACTTGTGCAATTTTCTATTATCCGTCCAGACTTTTGAAGAGTGGTTTTGCATGGATACTGAAATTCAATCCATTGTATTGCACAATCAGTATTTTTCGTTCTGCCATGTTTGGAGAAATGATGAATATCCATTATTTTGTATATGCGCTGGGCTTTAGCTTGGTGACAATTCTGGTTGGAATGATCTGTTTTAAGAAAAAACAGGATGAATTTATACTTTATATATAATTGCGGATTTACAGGAGAGAAAAATGGGAAAACCGGCAGTTGTAGTAGACAATGTAAGTATGAAATTTAATCTCAGTAAAGAGAAGGTTGATAACCTGAAAGACTATCTGATTAAATTCATAAAGAAAGAAATTAAATATAATGAATTCTGGGCTCTTCAGAATGTGAAGTTTGAAGTGGAAAAGGGAGACCGTGTTGGCATCCTGGGACTGAACGGAGCCGGAAAAAGTACTCTGCTTAAAGTAATTGCAGGCGTATTTAAACCTACAGAAGGTAAAGTTATCAAAAATGGAAGACTGGTTCCGCTTCTTGAACTTGGAGCTGGCTTTGAGTCACAGTATACCGGCCGTGAGAATATCTATCTTTACGGAGCAATGCTTGGATATTCCAAGAAGTTTATTGAAGAAAAATTTGATGAGATCGTTGAATTTTCAGAACTGAAGGAATTTATCGATGTACCGATCAAGAACTATTCTTCCGGTATGAAAGCGAGACTTGGATTTTCCATCGCGACACTGGTGTCACCGGATATCCTGATCCTGGATGAGGTACTTTCCGTAGGAGATGCCAAATTCAGGAAAAAGAGTGAGAAAAAAGTTCTCAGTATGTTTGACAAAGGTGTCACCGTTCTGTTTGTCTCACATTCCCTGCAGCAGGTACAGCGCCTCTGTAATAAAGCGATGATCCTTGAAAAAGGAAAACTGATCGCATATGGTGATATTGATGAGATTTCTGAACAGTATGAAAGAATGATCGATTAACAGAAACAGGAAAGCTCAGGCGGATGCCTGAAAAAATGGCGATAGCCAGACGATTTGCGGAAATAATGCAAATGTCTGGCTATTGTGTTGTATGGCAGAAAAATAAACCACCTGCTCGGCAGGTGGAGGGAGTAGCTTTAGCTTCAAGTAAAAAACCTCCTGTGATAATATAAAAGTGGGTCCGCAAAACTCACATAATATTATCAAGGAGGTATCCAAAATGGATAAGAACAGTTTAAGTCATACAA
>NZ_JAHLPQ010000034.1:0-33877 GCF_018917985.1 Blautia sp. MSJ-36
AACGAATCAATATCTTTCAAAAGAACGATATTTTCACCAAGGGGGACGTCTACCCTTTTTTAGCCAGAAAATAAGAGCAATTTTTTTCATTTAACTATTGACATTTATTAGCTGGACTTTGCTTTTGTTTTTTTCTTACCCGGTGATTTGGATTTCTGTTCTGTCTTCTCTGCTTTTTCATGCAGATCCGCCAGTACAGAACCCTTTCCATCTTTCTCAGTCTTTTCTGCAGTCTGCGCTCTCTCTTCCACCTGCAGCTGGCCATCAATTGAAGAAATCATTTCCGATGCCGCTGTACGGATCCTGTTCAGGGAAGCTTTCAATTCCGGAGTCTCCTTGCCGTGAGACCATCCTGCGATATAAGCAAAACTGTAATCAGAGGTCTCAATACCATAATGCTGGCAAACCGTATAAGCAACGGACTCAGCCCCAACCTCTTTGTGATTTCTGGTAAGCTTATCCTCTTCCGATACGGTCTTTGCTTCCTGCGGAGTAATAGAATGCAGCTTTTGATGTGCCATTTCATGAATCGCAGTCTTTATAGTCTGAACCTGACTCATGCCTTCCTGCAGTGCAATACGATTTTCTACTGTGTGGAAGTATCCTTTAGCACCGCCTTCGATCTGTTCAAATCCAATCGGGACAGGACATGTTTTCTTCAATGCTTCCATAAAAGCATCAAACTGCTGAACATCTCCAGTCAGTTCATTTACCCCCAGAGTAGGGAGTTCCCGGCCCTCGGTCTGACTAACATCAAACACATTAACAACCTTGAATGCAGGCATCAGTACTTCCTGGATTTCTTTCTTGATACTGCCATCCGGATTCTTCAGAATTTCTCCGGTATGCGGATCCGTCTGTTCTACTTCCATTTTCTTTTTATACGGAGTAGGCGCCAGAATGTGAATTGCCTTTTCTCCCTTCAAGACCTGACGACCGAACTGCTTCTGCCACGCAGAGTACCCGGCGACAAGAGTTGCATCCGGTTTCTGCATTGCGATCAGAATCGTATTATTCAGACTATAATCGTGAAATCTGCTCATTGTTGTAAGCCACTGCTTATACTGATCCGATTCAAACAGATTTTTGATGCCAGCCTCCAACTGGTCAGTAATTTCTTTTACCTTGTCATACTGAGAAGGATAGTTTTTCTGTTTTTCTGCCATGTAGATTCCTTTCTGCTCATTCTCCGATATCAAAATCAGGAATCAGCTGTAATTCTTCATATTCTTCATCCGTAATCTGACCGAGTTTTTCCAGAGCTCCTTTTGTCCACTTACGAAGATTTCGGTCTCTTCCGGTGAGTGCCTGCTGCATGGTGGTCAGCTCCCGGATCAATCCTTCTTTTGTTCCAGGATTATAAATCATCATCAACATAAGCTCATCTTCTGTAAAACCGATCATACAAGCTCCCTTTCGTCTTTCTTAGCAGGAAGTGGAGCCGGTGTTTCCGCCGCCTTTTCTTTTAGCTGTTCCAAAACTGATCTTTTTTCATCTCTGGGACCGTTATTGATAATGCCATCCAGCATTCCATAATCATCTTCCATTGACATCTCTGCCGCTTTCAGATAATTCTCAGGCTTAATAAACTCCGGCAGTTCCTTAAATCCAAAGGAATCTACATAATGTGAGGATACCACCCCATTTACACGGAGCGCCACGATGTCACTGACGGACAAGCTGTGTCCGCGAAAATCGGAAGGATGATCGATGTTGAATTTCTCATACAGACCTTCCAAAAGTTGTGTCTGGTTGCGGTATGCAGGAAGTGCTGCCGCATAAACTACTTCATAGTGATCGATGTCCGGTTCTTTTCCGTTACGCTGCAGATAGGAATAAGACATAAACTGTTCGTCTCTGGTGTCTTCTCCACGTCTGAGTTGCAGGATCGCATAAGAATCTGTTGCACTTTCAAGAAATGCTGTCATCTTTTCTTCCGGTGTCGTGTTTCCATTCACTTCGTCCCACTTCTGAATCTTATTCATTGCCATTATTCTTTACCTCCGTTTCCTGATTTGAAAATGGCAGGCCGTTGACCTTCGCGTCTTCGACCTGCTGTTTTCTACGTTTTTCACTGTAAGGCGGGCGGATGCCAATACATCTTTTGGGAAGGGAATACGTGACTGCATGTCCCGGTCCTTTCCTCTGAAGAATAAACTGTTCTGGATATTGCCTAGACAACGCCTCCAGCTTGCGTCTTAGTCTGGCATCATGTGTATAAATACTGGCAGTTTGCAGTTCATTATCAAAATTGATCACTGTTTCCTGCTCAGCGAGTGTCAGCTTATACCTCTTCATAAACCGCCTCCTGTTAATTTTTCTTTTTATCTGTGCTCTGATCAAAGCGAAGTTCAAATACCGGCTTACCTGCTTCATCCGTATTCATCACTACTGTCGCATCATATTTTCTTCCGGTTCTTGCTGATTTGCAGCCAATGAGTCTTGTCTTTCCTTTCTTGACCAGCTCCTCAGCAAGCTTAGGCGTCAGCTGTTTACCCAGCTTTTTGAAATAGTTGTTATCCTTCCATAAAGAAAACTGGCAGCTCTGATTACTGCAAAACCATCCTTTTTGCCTTTCAATGACCTCATTTCCACAGACAGGACAATTACCGAGGACAGTTCCTTTTGCCGGAAGCAGGATTTCTGCACCCTTTACCATCTCGTAGTTCTTAACGAGTCCTGAGATCATACCAGTAATATCCTTCATAAAAGACTCCCCATCATATAAGCCTCGTTCCACCTGCAAAAGCTTTTCTTCCCACTCTGCTGTCATTGATGCCGACTGAATCTGTTCCGGAATCACAGTTACAAGTGCATTGCCCTTGTGGGTAGATACCAGATATTTGTTTTTCTTATCGCCCTGGCGTTCTACATACCCCTTCTGAACAAGTTTTTCGATAATGCCTGCTCGTGTTGCCGGTGTTCCGATACCCTGACGCTCAGCTTCATCCGGTACATCACCAGCAGTTTCCATACTGGAAAGCAGGGTATCTTCGGTAAAATGCTTTGGCGGGCTCGTTTTTCCTTCTTTGATCACAACATCCGCAAGCTTTTTCTGTGAATGCTCCAGAAGGGCAGGGAAGACCGTACTCTCTTCTTTCTCTGCTGTCGCATCTTTTTGGGGCTTGCTATCATATACCTTCCATCCCTCCGAAAGGATCTGTTTTCCTTTTGTGGTAAATTCCTGACCTCCACAAATCAGAATGACCTTTGTTTCCAGATAGCGAAATGGATCTGATACAGCACAAAGAAGCCTTCTTGCAATCAACAGTAGAATTTCCCTTTCGCCTGAAGGAAGCTCCGCAAGATTGCATCCAGCTGCAGTTTGTGTAGGGATAATCGCATGATGATCGGAAACCTTTTTTCCATCGATTACCTGCGAACTGTGCACAGAAACCGGAATCTTTTTCTGGATATCGAAAGCACTTTGAATCGAAGATACCAGTTCAGGAATCATCTGTTCCATATCCTCCGTCAGATATCTGCTGTCGGTTCTTGGATAGGTCACAAGCTTTTTCTCATAAAGACTCTGTGTGTAATCCAAGGTCTGCTGTGCCGTATAGGCAAGTCTTCTGTTTGCATCTCGCTGTAGAGATGTCAGATCATATAACATTGGGCATTTCTCAGTTTTCTCTTTCTGCTCCACCTCCTGAATTGTCATAATCCCCTCGTTCCTGCAGCTGTGGGCTAATTTCTCTGCATCTGCCTTTTCTTTAAATCTTGTACTTGTTGCTTTCAAATCTTCTGCACAGATCTGCACCGTATAAAAAGGCTCCTCACGGAATCCCTGAATAGAAGCATCACGCATTACAACCATGGCAAGCGTAGGCGTCATTACACGACCTACATTTAATGTCTGCCCATAAAGGCACGAAAAAAGCCGGGTTGCATTCATGCCAACAATCCAGTCAGCACGTTCCCTGCATAACGCTGCTTCATATAAGGCATCATATTCCTTTCCAGATTTCAGATGAGCAAAGCCATCACGAATAGCTGTATCCTCCATACTGGAAATCCATAAGCGACTAAATGGCTTCTTACATCTGATCTGGTGATACACCAAACGGAAGATCAATTCGCCCTCGCGTCCGCTATCACAGGCATTCACAAGGTCCGAAACATCGGGGCGGTTCATCAGTTCTTTCAGAACGGCATATTGTTTTCTTGTCGAAGCAGATACCTGATACTTCCAATGCTCCGGCAAGATTGGCAGATCATCGTAGCGCCATCTGCTATACTTTTCATCATAAGATTCCGGCATGGCAAGCTCCACGAGATGCCCAACACACCAACTGACAATGTATCCATTGCCTTCCAGATACCCATCCTGGCGCATTCTTACTCCCAGGACGTTTGCAATCGACTGAGCAACGGAGGGCTTTTCCGCAATTACCAGCCGAATTCCCGCATTTGTAATATTCTTATTTCTTTCTTCCACCATATCCTCCCTATCTCAGATTGCTATAGCATCTGTCTTTCTTGCTTTTGGTATCGTCTTTCCTGTACTTTGCTGGTTTATATCTGCATTATGAAGCCTGGCTAATACCGATGATTCTTTTCTTGCTTCCGCATTTCGCTGTTCACAGAACTGCTCCGTCTTTGAAAAAGCCTGAAATAACTGAGTTCTTCCATCCCGATCAGCTTCCAGAAATGAATCCATAATATATTCCAGCTGCGGAATATACTTCAAGGCTTCTATAAAACGCTCATCCCATGCTTCATCCACTGTCTTAGGCTTATACTGTTCTTTCCAGTCCTTGAGACGATGGTAATGATCTGAAATCTCTCTGTAGAAATGGTGTTCCTTCTCCCGATAGATCTGCTCCGGTGATTTTGGTCTTGGCTTTGGCTGTACCATTTTCCCTTTTTCATCCCGCTCCGGCTTCCACTTTTCATAAGCAACACCAAAGTCTTCAGCCAGCTTTTTCGCAGCATCATAGCGGGACAGATCAAAATATCTGGCCGCAAACTGAATCACATCGCCATCCTCGCCACATCCAAAACAGTGAAATCGTTTTTCATCCACCTTCATGCTAGGATTTTTATCTCCATGAAATGGGCAACAGCACATGCCATTATGCCGTACAGCAATTCCATAGGATTCTACAACCTGCTTGGTATTCAATTCTGCCTTGACTGCATCAAACACATTCATCATTTTCTCCTCTCTTTCCAGCAAAAAACCTGATGAAAAGCTCTCTACAGTCCATCAGGTTATAATTCCTTGTTATGATTTTTGTTTTTCTCTTGTCGCGCCGTTCCAGGCATTTCCTTCGACTCTGCTTTGATTTTACTTGCTGTTCTGGCAAATTGGAGTTTCTCCATAACAGAACCAGCCTTTGAAAGATCCCAACCCGGTTCAGCAACCTTCTGACCTGTAAAATCGATCCTGCTAACATCATCTGCGCATTCCAGACGTGCTATTGGAAGAACACCTTTCTCACGGAATGAATAAAACTGCTCCTGAGGTGCCAGAATGATATGATCAAGCACCTCTATCCCCATAAGGTTATAGAGCTGCATCAAACGGTCTGTTACCACGACATCTTCTCTGGATGGTTCTAATTTTCCAGAAGGATGATTGTGAACGAGTAAAACAGCAGATGCATTTTGAAGAATCGAGCTTTTCAGCACTTCTCTCGGATGAACCAGAGATTCATTCAATGTGCCTATGCTGCAGATATTCAGCGATATCGGATAAAGCCCTGCCAATTTCAGGTCACTTTTCAGATTGATCACCGCAAAACATTCCCGATCAAGATCAGCGAATATTTCATCATGAAGCAGTTTGGCAACTGCCTCTGGTGTGTTCAAGGGTACATCCGAAATTAAAGGTCCCATCGCTTCTTTCACCACACGGATACCAACCCGGTCAAGCTGATACAGATTATTTTTTTCCAGAATCTTCACCCCCAATCATGATCTCAAGAATCACACCGTCCTCCAATGATTGAAGTCGTTCCCGGATAGATGTGGTATCTAAACCCACGTCCTGTTCATATATTTTTGTGGCTGTCGAACTGTTTTCACACATAGATTCGCACTCCTTCCTGCAAAAGAGAGTGACTGATTGTTATCAAACCAGCCACTCCCGCTAAAAGAATTCACTTACTATTCCGAAGATAATTAGTTTTCATCATCCTCGAAATCTTCACTCATCTCTGCCTCATCAGACGTATCATCGTCAGGAATAATATATTCCTCCTCATCCTCGTCTTCATAATCGGCATCCGGATCCGGTCTGGCAGCTACTTTTTCCTGTTTCTTCTTATTCAGAGCTGTGTATCCAAATACACCAGCACCGCCAACACCAACGATCGCAAGCAGCATAAGAGGGGCCCAATTTACCTTCTTTTCTGGCTTTTCAACTTCGATTTCCTGTGGATCCTCAGGTTCAGGCTCAGTTACTTCCACAGTTTGCTCTTCTTTCTGGGCATCCATAGCTGCCTGATATTCTGCTACCTGCTCTTCATCCATAAGGGCAAACAGATCTGCTTCATCGACCAGATTCATGAAATGCACATTCTCTTCACCCTTATCATCACGGTCGATTACCATATAAAAATAGTTGCCGCTTTTAGTCACAAGCGTAATAAACTGTTTTCCCGCTTTTGTGCTGCTTCCCACGTCATCAATCAGGGTAAGATTGCCATCGGGAGTAAGTGCCGGAGTGCTGCCTTCACTGAAGTATCCACTGATCAGCTGCCAAAGACTGGTCAGCATATCTGCATCCAGTTCCATAGAAGCGCCACCACTGGTAGTTTCTTCGACTTTCAGGAATTCACCACTTACATAACCAGTTTTTTCAGGAATGGTCACTTCATACCAGCCCCCATCTTCACCAATAACCTTCACCTTTTCGCCAGGTCGAAGCTGATCAATCACCTGATAGTCCAGTCCACCGCCGGTACGGACATTCAGTCTGGAACCTTCCGATACCGTAACCGTGCCGGTCTTAACGGTTTCCCCATCACCGACAGAAACCGTGATCTTATCATTACCAGCAAGGTAGGCCAGGAGCATCTTCTGGATTTCTTTCATGGTTTCGTCATCTAACTGGAAAGATACCTGCTCAGAATCCTTTTCTGCAGTATCTTTGGTTTCACCACCCTTCTGAATTTCCTTATCCTTCTGGGCTTCGGTCTGCGTCTGCTCCGACTCTCTCTGAATCGTGATCGTTTTTTCCTCAGTTGCTTCTGTTTCACCTGTATAGGCAAATGCAGTCGTAGAAAAAACACTGACTCCCATAGCCAGTGCCATTAATGCTGCTGCAAATGTGCGTTTAATCATCATTGCTACTCTCCTCCATATCATTCATATGCTGCAGGTTTTCAGGATTCAGGTTGCCTGCACCCGCAAGACGAATAATCTCTGCCAGCTGTACCGGATTAAGATTTGCTGCTCGAACCATATCGTGAATCTCAGAATTCTCTTCTTCACGATACTTGCGCTCCAGTTCCTTCACCTTACCGTCCCATTCGTCACGTTTTCTGCGAGCCTTTTCAAGCTCGGCTGCGATTCTTTCAAACTTCACACTCATATTTGCTCCTTTCCGGAAGCCCCATAAACGGAGCTTCCATTTTCATTTATCATCGAATTCGACCAAAACAGTAAAAATGCTGCTGCCAGTACGATGTTTCAATCGATGCATAGGAAATAGGGTTTCCACAGTGAAGCATCATCCCGTTACCTACATAGATGCCGACATGGCTGGCCCCAGGTGTGTCATAAGTTCCCTGGAAGAAGATCAGATCTCCCGGCTTTGCCTGACTTCGCTGGATAATATCACAACATCCACGCAAACCTTCTGCAGTCTGTCTTCCAACATTCCATCCATTGCCGCAGTTATTGATAACCCAGGATACAAATCCCGAACAGTCAAAACTGGTGCTTGGCGAGCTGCCGCCCCATACATACGGATAACCAAGATATTTTTCTGCCTCACGGATCATCTTTGCAAATTTCGCATCCGTCAGTGCTTCACCCGGAATATCATAGTGAAGATAATCACTGGTTGGATTGGAGTAGATATCATCCTCAAACAAATACGGCTTATTTCCTTTGGTTTGAAGAAGAAGCTGATATCGTTCTCTTTCTTCTGCAGTCAGATCCATATTGACGATTACACTGGTAAGGGAACGGTTAGTTGCCGTGATATTCAGCACTCTCTGTGTCTGGGTAGTCGTAACTTCAACGGTATTGGAGCCGTTGTCATCTGCCAGATAGCATTCCCACTGCTTGTGTCCATGAAGAGAAGCTGCGATGTGGCTGTCATAATAAACGTCGAACTGTACTCCATAACGAGCAAAGTTACCGGTGTCCTCAACTTTATATTCCACACCATTCATGATAACCTTCGTTCCCATTGGTACGAATGGATTGCTTGCATCTACCGCTAACGTATGATTTGCTGTCGGATATACGCCACTGGCCGTTGGACCACCTGACCACTGACCACAACAAATACGGCAGTTGCAGTATCCACTGGTTGTAACAGTTCCGAGTGATTCACCCACACGAACAGTTCTCGTTTCCGTTACAGTCTCCACTGATACCGAACTGGATAAACTGTACTGTGCCTCAAAGAGCTGCCTCAGCATTCTCTGCACTTCACGTCTGGAATAATCCTCATACAGGACTGTCAACAGGGAAGCAAGTTCCCAGGGATTATGACCAATTTCATCCACATGAAGTTCATAAGAATCGTAATCATCATCCTCCTGCATTTCCCGAATCTGTCTTCGCAGTTCCTCTTCCATAGCCCGATAATCTGCTTCTGCGCCGAGAATATCATCATCTTCGGCGGTATAAGAAGTTCCGATCACTGCGTTTCCGCTTCCTCCTAACATTGCCGTACAGGAAGAAAGCATTCCTGAGATTACTAATAACAGAAGTGCTGCTCCCAGGATCAGAATAATGATATGGGAATGCTCTGTCACAAATTGGAATGCCTTTGCTGTGAAGTCTTCAAACTCCTTTTTGACTCTGGATGTTACTGTGCTTCCGGTACGATAGGCTGCCTGTGCTTCACTCTTTCCGGCTTTCATGGCTGCATATTCTTTTTTGATTTCCTGTTTCTGTCTCCATCTGCTGAAAACATTAGAAGCCGCTTCAGGATTATCCTTCAGCGACTTCTGAAACATTTCTTCTATTTTCGTTTTGTCAGCTTTCTTTTCCAGACGTTCTGCCTTTTTGTACTTATGAAGCTTACGGCTGTACTTTGCATGAGAAGCAGCATGAAGAGATGCCTCACCTGTACTCTCAGCAAATTCTGTGGCCTGAACACCTGTATTATTGTCCTCGTTACTGGCATGTACCAGTTGATGAACCTTTACCGATGCCATATCTGCAGGTGCATGAATTACTTTTCTGCCGGGTTTATCAGGCTTTTTCCCATCCGCAGTCTCAAATTTCAGCTTACCTTTGCGCTTCGCTGCACTTTCAGCTTCCTGCCTGGTTTTTGCAGATTCTTTCTTTTTCTTACTGGCAGCTTCTTTCTGGATCTGTTTTCTCTGTGCTTTCTTGGAAACAGTACTATCGGATGATTTATCCGTCTTCTGCTCCCTTTCTCCACGCAGAGTATTTTCCGCTCCTTCACGCTCCCAACGAAGTTTTGATTCGGAGGGAAGACGTGCTTTTGCTCTCTTATCCATTTACGCCTCCTTTGCTTCCTGCACTTCAGACAACTTTGTTGTCATGATACGGTACAGTTCCAGATCAGTCGGGAAGTGGTCTACGAACGGCAGAATAACATTGCCGTAGAACAGAAGTCCTTCACCTTCTCCTGACTGGGTTACATAGGATAACTGGTGAGGGGAAATATTCAGCTGACTGGCCAGAATCTGTCTGTCACCGGAAGCCTGGTTCAGCATATAAATAAAATCTGAATTTTATAGTGATAGGTAAGCCTCTGATATCATCTCGGGCTTTTCCCCCACTCCACACCGTGCATGCGACTTTCACCGCACACGGCGTTCCATCGGTTAGTATTTTTCATTGTCTAAACAATCAACCTTTGAATAGAATAAAAACTGTAGTAGTTGAAATAAGATTAAATAGGTTGCATGGAAGCCAACTCACGAAGGTGGTTAACCTTTATAAGCTGTTTGCTATCTAGCTGTAGTAAATCCATATATTTGTAAATAGTTTCCGCTTTTGAAGCATGAATGAGTTTATGTACGGAATTCTTTATGAGAATAAGATTCTCATAGGCATCCGTACCGCCTAAATGTCGGGGTAACTTATGATGGCAATGAATTTCCCCAACAGAGGAGAATTCGACACCTGTTATAGCACATTTTCCCCATTGGGCTGAGAAGAGAGATATTCGATTGTCTGCGTATTCCGCACTATTGGAATAGGCTGGTTGACGCATGAGAGCCAACATCATAGGGATGTTGATTCTCAGACAGTTGTGAATACCTTCTCGTCCTTCGGGAGTGTAATAATTCCAGCTCTTCTTACGGAAAAGCGGGTTTTTGTGCTGTGTGTATCCTATTGGATACACGGGCTCATTCGTACCAGCGACATATCGCATCATTTTGGATTTACCAAAACGGGCTTTTTCAAACTCCGTAAGCTCTCGCCCTGTTTTCACAAGGCGGTTGCCTGTGCGAGTGCTAAGCCTGTTTGTCAGCAAGGTCATGACTGTGCGGTTTAGGGAAGCACAATCATGATTAACATGTGTGGCGATACAGTAATAATTCTGCATGCCAGTAACCATACTGTTATAGAGTCTGATTTCCCCCTGTTCGCCATATATTTTGCGAGGGTGAACGATTCTCTTTGCCTGTTCTTTAAGCTTCTCCCTTTTGTGCTCGAGATTTTTATCTGCGATATGAGATATAACCACGAGTTTGTTGCCTTTTCTGTGAACTTTCATTTTGAATCCGAGAAAATCAGAGTAATGATTTCTTACATTGACAATCCTCGTTTTCTTTTCAGAAATTTCCAGTTTGAGCCTTTCTTTCAGCCACAGAGTGACTGCACATTTGGTGCGTTCAGCGGAGTCCTTTGTCCTACAAAAGATTCGAAAATCATCTGCATAGCGAACAATGAACATTTCCTTCAGGTTAGATTTCTTAGCCTGTCGAAAGCCGTTTTCAGGTCTAGCATTCCGTTTGCAAATCGGACACCATTGCCATTGACTTTCTACCCAGTGGTCTAATTCGTTAAGCACGATATTAGCCAGGAGTGGCGATATAATACCTCCCTGTGGGGTTCCTTTGTCGGGTGTGATAAAAGTCCCATCTTCCAGTTTGATTGGTGCTTTGAGAATTCGTCTTATGACAAATATCAGTTGCTTGTCATGAATACCCATAGCCCATATCTGTCGTATCAGCTTGGCATGATTCACGTTATCAAAGAACCCTTTTATATCGAATTCAATGACATAGTGAAGATTGGCATGTTGAAGTAGCTGATAACTTCTTGCTATAGCGTTCTCAACCGAGTGGTTCGGTCTGAATCCATAGCTGTTTTTGCTGAACTTAGCCTCACAAACAGGTTCCAATACCTGTTTGATACATTGTTGAACAAGTCTATCCCATATACACGGAATCCCTAAGGGTCTCGTTTTACTTGGGTCGTATGGTTTTGGTATCTCCTTACGCCTTACAGGTTTTGGGCGATACCCATGTTTACTTCCATTAATAATAAATCTAACTTTTTCAACAACCTCATCGGGGGAACATCTTCCAATGTCCTCGATTGTGAGATTGTCTGTGCCACTTGTTTTACTTCCCGTATTTTTCTTGATATTTCTGTACGCTAGAAGAATGTTTTCCCGTTGAAGAATGACAGACATTAAATCTGTAAAAACTTCTCCGTTCAAACTCGCCTGGTATAGATTATCAATCGTATTCTGCATTCCGTAATACTCATTGTGACGCAGATTATCCTCACAGAGCAGTTGCTTTTTCTTGTTCATGGTCATAAGGCATCACTCTCCTTTCTTGGGAAAGTGTCCCTTTTTGTCATACTCGTAATCCTTATAAGATTGAATGACAACAATTGTTTCTAACCGACTAAAGCCCATTCCTCGAGCCCGCCTTTTTCGTAGGGCTGTCGTAGGTTCGAGCTTCGCTTTTCAGCACAGATTAAGCGGCTTATATGATTCGTCCGCAGATTGCTTATGAGCAACTCTGTACCTTTCCACGTTCCGATAATTCTATCTGTGCATATATCCTTAGGTGTCCGCTATAGTCCTGTCAGCTTGATTGTGCCTGTAACACAATACGGAGTTTCATATTTTCGATTCTTACTACACCGCACTGACCCACAATTAAGTGTCCATACATTTCTATATGGTAAACATCTAGACCCGTACATTCGCGGTTTTCGTCAGTCCGTCGTGGACATTCTCACCATAGATATTTTATAGACTCCCGACGTGTCATCTGCATACAGTACCTCTACCGCACTTTCGACAGCTGTATTTCTACACTGTTTCGGCAGACTTCCGCCGACTTTATCGAGCTCCAGACCCCAACCATTACAGTCGGAGCCGGTCGAAGTATCAGAGAAGGCATTTCAAGGCGTTACCCCATCATTCTACCTTTCGAATTATCAGTTGTTACTTACCTCGTAATAAGGTAAGTCCGACGATTTTAGCATCGCATGGCCATAAGTCCATGAAGTTTTACCCTCATAGAGCGATGTTTGTGCGTCAACGTGTCGCACCAAAAATATTCTGCACTTCTCTACTGGAGAGCAGATCCTTTACGTTCTGAGTGATGCCGGTCGGGATACCACCCCATTTTCTGAATCGCTTCCAGATTTCAACAGAATATGCTGCCGTCTGCTCTTCTTTCAGAAGCAATCTCGATAGGTCAGACGCTTTCACGCCTTTCGCCCCGAGCCACACCGTGCAAGCAACTTTCATTGCACACGGCGTTCCATGGGATAAGTCTTTATTGCTAATACAGTTACTTCAAAGTCTGGTTAATTGTTATAAGGTTAATTGCTTCCAATCCTGCTTTAGCTCTCCATTTGTTGAGCTTTGCAATCTTGGCAGGTGCCCTACAATCGAATAAATCGATGAGGGACTTGATGATTTTCACGTCATTAGAATAGATAAGGCTCTTTATATCTTTGTGTACGATTCTGAGGTTTGCATATTCATCCGTACCACCTTGGCTTGGTGGATTAAGATATATGCATTCCACATCTTCAAACGCAAGAGACACCTTTGAGAGTTCACACTTACCCTTTGATGCCACAAATCTTGATAGGCGGTTGTCACAGAATTCGATACTATGATTCGTGTCGTTATCTCTACTCAACTTCAACAGCGTTTCTCCATATTCAGATTTAGCAAGCATGCGGTGAATACGTTCACGTCCCTGTGGGGTGTAACGATTGGTGTCCACTCGGTAGAACATTGGATTTTGCGTCCTACAGTATGCTACAGGAACGACAATCATACCATTGATATATCTAACCTGTTTGGACTCCCCATATTTCTGATAGAAATATTCGTCCATCGCACCTTTCAATGTCGGCGGTTTTTCCTTGGAGAGGTCAGCCCGACTATTCAGTCTCGTCTTCATGGTTATGTCAATCGACGGGAACAGTCTGTGAACATCTGCATTTATCATAGTAGCCATGTTATAGTACTGATGCATACCAATGACTGCTTGGTTGTATCTGATGAGGTCATCGTGCTGTGATTGTTCACTCTCGTGAGATTTACAGGCCTGCGCCATGGCATTTTTCAGCTTCACTCGTTGAGAATTGATGGCTTTGTCAGTCATATGAGACTTGATAGACCATTTCTTTCCCTTCTTGTAAATTTTAAATTTTATGCCTAAGAAGTCGCTATAGCCTTTGGTAAGATTCGTAATTCGTGACTTATCTGGAGATGTTTCCAGCTTTAGTCTGTCCATTAGCCATTGCTCGACCGCATGCTTTAGCTTGGAAGCATCAGAATACGACCTGCAAAATATCTTAAAATCATCCGCATATCTCACTATGTGGCACTCTTTCAATCGGGACTGTCGCAACTTCTTGTACAGATTCCCTTTATTCGGGGTACCATTTTTATTCATATAAATATCGCTTTTCAGAGGATGCTTTGCAGGCATTTCCTCCCATTGACTGGCTATCCACCAATCAAGCTCATTCAGCACAATATTTGCCAGTAAGGGACTAAGTACACCGCCCTGTGGCGTGCCTTTGTCGGGTACCGTTCTAACCCCATTTTCTTCAATTGGAGCTTTTAGCATTTTTCCAATTAAGGAAATCAGCCTTTTATCACGTATTCCCATCGTCCATATCTGTTTTAGTAGCTTTCCATGATCGACATTATCAAAAAATCCCTTGATATCTACATCAACTACATAGTGGAATCCGTCCATCTGCGCTAGCTTGTAACACACGGCAACGGCATTCTTAGTGCTACGATTCGGTCTGAAACCATAACTGTGCCGATAAAACTTGGCTTCGCATATAGGCTCTATGACCTGCAACACGCTTTGTTGTACAATCCTATCTAATACCGTAGGGATTCCTAATGGTCGCATTTTCCCATTTGGCTTTGGGATATATACCCTTCTCACCGCTTTAGGCTGATAGTTAAGAATTTTGTCCCTAACACATTGAACCAATGCTTCCTCTGACATCTCAGCTAAGTCCTTAAAGGTCTTACCGTCGACACCAGGTGTGCTGCTTCCTTTGTTTGATTTGAGATTACGGTATGCCATTTTGATATTGGCATCTGAACCGATAATACTTATCAGATTCGTGAAAATCTTTTCGCTCGCACTATCCGCATATAATGCGTCCTGTACTTCGACCATGCCGTAGTACTCAGCATATCGGATAGCACTTTTCTTTAACAATTCCTTTCTTTGCATAGTCAACATCACCTCACTCTCGCAAGACTTGTTTCTCTTAGTCATACTCGAACCTATGAATGTTAACTGCATTACTTTATTACACTTGTTTTGTCGACTGGCAGACTGACCAGTCGTCCCACTAGAGGCTGTTGCTCCACTCCCATTACAGAAGCTTCATCGCTCGTGCCTCCGCTCTCACAACGATAAGGGTAAGTTATACAGTGTGTTTTCCTTACCAACAGGTCATAGCATGTGCAACTGCTCGCTGTTCGTTGCTTTCGACGTTCCAATATGATGCAATATACTGTACTTAGGTGCTTCCTTTGAGCCTGCTGATTTCCATTGCCTGTAACAATGCTCCGACTTTCACTTCCACCCAGTTACTTTTCGGTAATCAGCGCCAAACCGTTGGCATACGCTTTTCAACGCATTCGAATTTTAGACTCTTTAAATCGTCAGTTCGTCCCCACTTCCGTGGATACTCACCATATACAGCTTCACTACATAATCACAGGCAACCCACACCTCTGTGAATCTTTCCTCAGCCTTACCTGTTAGGACCTGCTTTTTGCTCTTCACCCTAACTTTTGACAACCCGATAGTTCTTGCACAACTATCACGCTGTAGGGAGTTTGTGTGTGTCCCTTCCGGGCGTTACCCCTTCATTTGAACAACACCATATCAGTTGTATCAGTAGCTTTTCTTTTTACGGACGGCTACTGACCCCGCTGTCTATTCAACAAGCGGAACGTCTCGTCCAATGGAACTCATCCATATAATATCGGGTTGCTTTACCGGCACTACGATTGGCAGTAACACGGCCCCAGACCTGATCCTGAACCACGAGCATTCCAATCTTTTTCAGCTGTTTTCCCAGTTCCTTAATGTCATAGCAGACGAAACGATTGTTAATATCTACATTGGTGCGGTGGTTAAACAGATTCAGGGAACCAGTAACATAGATTTCAAGGGCAGTTGCCACATGTCGTGCTTCCTTTTCCTCCTGTGCCAGAAGTGACTCATACAGATCCTGCAGAATCGGCATATTCTCCGATCTTGGATCTTCAAAGTATTTCTGATAAATCTGATGAACACAACGGTCGATAACCGTCTTTTCAACCGGCTGCAAGCCCTCTTTTCCTCCGACTACCAGCTCACAGAGAGACAGAATAAAATCTGCTTTCAGCGCAATAGGATTATCCTCTTCGGAATAGTTGGCATTGATATCCATTGGATTGATAAACTGAGAGCTGGAAGGACTGATCTTTACCACCTGTCCCTGCAGCTTCTGCACCAGTGCTGTGTACTCTGCTTCGGGATCACATACAATGATATCATCGTCAGATACCAGGAAAGCATTGGTGATTTCTCTCTTTGCAGAGAAAGATTTACCGGAACCAGGAGTACCCAGTATCAGACCATTCGGGTTCTTCAGTTTCTTTCTGTCTACCATGATCAGGTTGTTGGAGAGGGCATTGAGACCGTAATAAATGGCTTCTTTGCCATTCTGGAACAGTTCCTGAGTGGTAAACGGTACAAAAATAGCGGTAGAACTTGTCGTCATACCGCGCTGAATTTCGATCTGGTTCATAGCAAGCGGCAGGCAGGACATAAGCCCCTGCTCCTGCTGATAATCCAGTCTTCTTAAGTTACAGTTGTACTTCTGTGCAATGGAACTTGCCTGAAATACATTGGTTTCTAGTTCCGCTTCCGTCTTTCCGGTGTTCATCACCAGGAAAGTGAGCAGGAACATTCTTTCATTCTGACTCTGTAATTCCTTCAGGAGAGCCTTGGCATCTTTGCCATAGGTAGCAAGGTCGGATGGAATGATATCCATATCATAACCAGCGCGAACTGCTTTTTTCTGCTCCTCTATCTTGGAACGATCAAGTTCCGTAATCGTGTGCTTAATGGTTTTGATTGCCTTATTCTGGTCTACTGACTGAATGTGCATCGTGATAACCTGACTGGATTCCATCTCCAGAAAGTCCTTCAGCATTTGATCACTGAGATCTGACGCTGTAATCTTCAGATAAGACATGGACCCATACAGGCTTCCCATCTGGAACACTCTGCTCTTTGGAAATGCAAAGCAGGTAGGAGCCACAAAATCTTTTACTGACATAACACTTCCAACAAGCCATTTCCAGTCAAAGTGGAACTTATCCTCATCACCCATGTGGAACATGGAATGCATCAGATGCAGTCTTTCCTTACCATTCAGGGTTTTTGCCCTGACTCCCAGCCTACGGAAGTTGTTCAAAAGATCCGTTTCTACATGCTGCAGTCTCGGCTTTGCCAGCTTCATGGAATCTGCTTCGATTCCAAATGTCAGATATTTTGTTTTTGTGAGTCCGTTGTTACCCTGCGCCAGCTGTTTCTTCAACATGGAACTGAACTCACTTCGGATATGATTGAATGCATCCTTACGAAAAGGGATACGGATCATCTTCTCGAAATCCGCTGCATCCGTGGACATATTCATAAAGGACAATTCAAATCGGATCGAACTGTCAAAGAAATTCAGGAAGGAACACCACTCTTCAAAAATGGCTGTCTGATCTTCCTGCATCGCCAACTGATAATTAATGTCCTGAAACTGAATGGTTTTCGTGTAGTAATTGTCTCCTACACGGCAGATCCCATCCGGGAACATGCGATCAAAGGGAATGCTGTCCTGCGCAGAATGCGGTACAGTTCTGTCCCTTCGCGCTTTTTCAACAATTGCCTTAATCTGTTTCTGTTCAGCAGCATTCAGGTTTGACGGCATTCGGATTTCATTATCCTTTTTCTTTCTTCCTGTCAGCCCCTGAAATACGCTTTTCAGCATTGCAAACAATACGCTTTACCTCCTTCTCCGCCTCTGCTTCACGCATCAAGGCAGCATAATAATTGTCCGTCTGGTATGGACGAACCTTCGGTCTGATAAATCTGGACTCAATAAAATGCTTCGCTACCACTTCTAAGGGCTGTCCATCTTTCTCAAACATCGCCAGAAAAAACATGGGCATCATGACCACGATCATTCCCATACATGCGAAGCTGATATTTCCAGTGCCTTTTAAGACAAAGAAAAGAGGCACTCCCACAAGCGCCGCCGCACCAAAGCAGAGTAACTGCCTCTTTGTCAGATTCATGAACACTTTCGTCTTTACCTTGGATAAATCTCTGGGTACAGAAATATATGCAGCCAAATTTCATCACCTCATTCCTTAGTGCGCTGCGAATACGCTCTTGGCAAGTCCTCCGGTTTTGAACAGTGTAAAGCAAAGAAGTACAGTGTAACCCAGAACACCCCAGATGCTCATAATAATGTCATCCGAGAATGCAATGCCCTGGATCAGAACTGCGTAAATGCCTACACAGATCATGATCAGGAATCCTTGGAAAACTAATGCAAACAGGGATCTGAGATAATTCTGACCGGTATGACTCTGTTCTCTGTTTCCAAATGTTGCAAATGGAATCGGAGCCAGACTGGTAACAAGATAAATCTCGATCATACGGCCATAGACAATAACAAAAATAACGGCAGACAAAGCTAGCATCGTTACCTGTACAACAAAGGTCTGCAGATACAATCCAAGAAGTGGTCCTAACTCCATCGCTTCCAGAGTTTCCTGCATCGCTTCCAGTGCTGCGGCGTCAATTGCGGTGCTTCCCTGTATAATTCCGCCACTCGATGAGATTACATGCTGTGCCACGTCAAAGACTGCCATGGTAATATTGAAGCAGTTGGTGATGAGCATGACAGCAACAAAAGTCTTAAACACCCATTTGAAGAAGATCCATGTTTCGAAGTTTGCCAGATTGTTATGGTCAATAATCATCTGAATCAGTTCATAACAAGCGATGAATGTCAATATAATGCCTGCTATTGGAACAATCACCGACTCGGAGATGTTTCGGATCATGGCAAAGACCGCCGGCGAAAAGCTCGCCGGGGTCATGCCAACATCGCCCGCAATCTCGCCAACCTGTGCGTTGACGGAATCAAACATCCCCGTCAGATTCCCCATAATGCCGCTGACCAGCATAGTTGTGAGCCATTCGGTGATCTGATCGAGTATGCTTTGCATGGGCTGTTACCTCCTGTCGTGAATTAACCGAAGAGACCGGAAAGAAGAGGTACCAGAGTGGTGCCGATGAGAGCCACACCGCCGCCAGCCATGAGCTGTTTTATGTCTTTTATGAGAAAATATTGGCTCGAAATGAGCCTTGAAAAGATTAAAATAGATTAAATTTTGATAGATTTTTCTTATTTATGGGAGCCGGAACCTCTTTCGATGGTTCCAAGCTCCGGTATTGGTTTTAAATTGAAATGAATTTCCATTGTGACCGTTTCAGGAGTTCGGCGGTAATTCTCTGTTCCGTCTTTCTCCTGTGGTTCTGAGATAACGATTTTACTGATCAGCCGGTTCAAAAGATTGGCATCCAGTTCTTTAATGTCCACATACTCGCTGATATCCTCGTTCCACTGCTGTGACTGTGCATCCAGTTTTTCTTCTGTATTCAGCACATTCTGGTTCTGGGAAAGTTCCTTTTTGATGTCTGCCTGCTCTTTCTGTGTCTTCTCCAACATCTTATCAAAAACAGATTCTGTAATCTTGTCATTGATCAGATCGTCATACAGTTTTGCAATCAACCGATCTAATGTCTCCAGGCGGTCTTTCTGTTTTGATACCAGCTTCTCCAGACTGTCTCTGTGTCCCTGTGTATCTTCTTCGCATAACTCCTTCACTCGATTTTCCAGTTCTGTTCCATCTCCGGTGACTGCTTTTGCACATTCCTGGATTCTGGTAAGAACTGCATCATACAAATCATCAGCGTCCACCCGGTGCTGGGTGCAGTGTGCTTTTCCCTTATGAATATAAGTGGAACAGGTATAAACTTCATGCTGATCTTTGGTATGCGTCTTCTTTAATGTTAATGCACCGCCACACTCTGCACAACGGAGTAAACCGGCAAACATACTGTATTCTCCCTGTTCTGTCTGGCGTTTCCTGCCTTTCATCTTCGCCTGCACCAGAGCAAATACATCCTGTGGAATGATTGCTTCATGGGTATCCCTGACTGTAATCCAATCCTCCGGTGCTTTATCTCCCTGATTGCCAATCTTAAAACGGTAGTACCGTTTCTGGGAAGCCATGTCTCCACAGTAAACGGGATTCATCAGCAGGGATTTCAGATAGGATTCATCCCATACATATTTCCCATTCTCCGGATCTTTCTTTTCCCATTTGGTGTAGTAAGTGCGAAGTCCCCGTTTCCTGTGCCACCAGGTAGGGCATGGAATCTGCTGGCGTTCCAGTTCTCTGGATATGAAGTTGATTCCATGACCATCCACCGCCCACTGAAAAATTTTCCGGACAATCGGTGCTGTCTCCTCATCAATCAGAAGATGTCCCTTTTCCTCCGGGTCTTTCTGATATCCCAATGGTGGAACAACGCCTGTAAACTTCCCCTTGGTTGCCTGCAGGTGGTAGGAAACATGAACTTTCTTGGAAATATCCCTGGAATACATCTCATTCAGCACGTTCTTGAACGGAGCAATCTCATTATCTCCGTCAAAGGTATCTACATTATCATACAATGCGATATACCTTACGCCATGCTTCGGGAAAAATTCCTCCATCAGAAATCCGGTCTGCACATGGTTACGTCCTAGACGGCTCTGATCCTTCGTGATCACAAGGTTTACCAGACCTGTCTCGCAGGCTTTGAGAAGTCTCTGCAAATCCGGGCGGTCAGTGTTCAGACCTGTATAACCGTCATCCTGAAAAACATCCACGACCTGCCATCCCTGCGACTGGCAATAATTCACAAGAATATCCCTCTGGTTGGAAATACTGGCACTCTCGCCTGTTAGCTCGTCATCCTTGGAAAGTCGGCAGTATACGCCAACTCTCCATGTTGCATTTCTGTCTGTATTGCTGTTTTGATTTATATATCTGTTGTTCATCTGATACCTCCGCTACTTTGCACATCCTACGCAGATTTCAGATTACTGAACTCATAATCATTATACTGCTTATCTTTCATTATTGCAAGTTTATCTTTTGTTTTCGTGTCACGTATTTTCTGTGCAATCACCTCGGCAAATACTTCTTTTGCGTCCTGATTACCGTCAAAATACACTTTGATATTGATGATTTTCTTCTTCGCTGCCATTGTAAAACCTCCATTTTTTGCAAAAAAAGAGCAGCTAATCCATTTTTCAGATTAACTGCCCAGACTGTTGGTTGCATTTTTTTATTTTCGTATGGATACCTACTGTTTTCGTTCGATTGCCTTGCACTGGCAGACGGCAGGCGGCAGATAGGGTATCTATAAAGACTGCCGTCCGCTCTCAAATCCTGCCGTCACCCATTTCTTTTTATTTTCTTAATCGAATGGTATTTTCCTGCTTTTCATTCATCTGATAATCCAGTTCTTCTTTCATCCGGCTTCTGGCTTCACGCATGGTTCTCTGGGAGATTCCCTGTACTTTTGCCTTTTCATCCAGTTCCCGGATTGTAACGGCATTTCCGTCTGCAAGAAGTTCATAAATCAGTTTCGTTCCCCGTTGCAGCTTTGTTTCTGTCGGCTTTCCTTCCTTTCCATCCAGAAGATCATCGGCAGAAATCTCATAAGCTCCCACCCATCGGAAGCCTTCTTCATCTCCAAGTTTAAATGCCATAGTCTCACCCGGAGGTGCAAGGGAACTTTTCTCATGGATCAGTACTCTTGTTGTCGGATCTTTCTTTACTTTTCCGATGAAAAGCAGGCTCCTCACTGCCGCCATGATGTCAATGGAACCAAGTCCCCGGTAGGTGCTCTGTGTCCCGGAAGATTTGTTCAGATGTCCGATCAGCACAATGGCACAGCCTGTCTGCTCTGCGATCATCCCTAGTTTCCGGAATACCGGACGAACTTCATTTGCCCGGTTCATATCCACATCTGCACCGATAAAAGCCTGTACTGGATCAATGATTAAAAGTCTGACCTGATTCTGACGGATAGCCTTTTCAATACGGTCATCGGATAATGTCAGTGCTTCCTCTGTATCATCAATGACCATAACCCGGCTCAGGTCGGCACCTGCTTCTACCAGTCTCGGCTTGATCGTATCTCCCATGCCATCTTCGGCGGTCTGATAGATCACATTGAAAGGTTCAATTTCTTCCATATTCGGGAAAGTCTTCCGGTTCGTGCAGGCTGCGGTCAGCATCATGGCAAAATAAGTTTTTCCCTCTCCCGGATTACCCTGAATAATTGTCAGCTTTCCAAATGGCAGATAGGGAAACCACAGCCATTCTACACTGGTCTGTTCAATATCTTCGTAACACAGCATCGGCACCAGTGCTTCCTTCTCCGGTGCTTTCATTGTAACTGTTTCTGCGATTGCTTTCTTCCTGTCTACATTTTTATCACAGAGGATTTCATTCCAGTCCTTTCGGGACGGTTTCAGACGGACGACACTGTATCCGTCCGGGATTTCTTCTGCCAGTTTCTCACAGGCTTCATTCCCTGCCCGGTCATTATCCAGACACAGGAATACAGAAGTAATCTGAGGGCGTTCAGAAAGAAAAGCCATCAGTGCCGCACTGGAAATGCCACCCAGACTCAGGTAGCTCCGCTTTTTCCAGTCTTTGGTAAATAATTGTATAAAAGAAAGCAAATCAATGGCTGCTTCAAACACAAACAACTGAGTATCCGTCCCTCTGTGACAGAATCCGCAAGATTTATCAGATCCAGCCACATCTCCCCTGTATTTTATTTCACTTGTTCCCCTGCAATGGGCATATCTAGGAATACCGTCTGCATCTCTACCAACAAACACCACATTATGGTGCTTCTTTTCTTCATAAACATCCCCACTGCTGATCCATTCCTCCACCAGATTCTTTTCAATCCCTCTGTTTTCTGTCAGATATCTGATGATTCTATCATTATTCTCCTCTTTCTCTGGTAAACGAAAGTCAGGGGACGGGGCGGGGCAGGTACTGTTCCTGCCTTCGCCTTCCTCCCCGATCAGCTTTTTAACTGCTTCCGGAAATGTAGCGTTGTAAAATTCCATCACAAAATCCACCGGATAGCCGCCCCTGCCCTGGCTGTGCCGGTACCACCGGTTTCCGGATACCGTTACACTGTCATGCTTTTTCCAGCGGTATTCCCTGCCACTTTTCACCAACTGTTCCCCCTGTGCGTTCAGAAAAGAAACAAGATTGGTCTGGTTGGCTCTTGTAATCTGTTCTTCTGTATACTGCATTTTTATCATCCTTTCCCATCTGTCCTGCTGACAGACTGTTATAAATTCATCTCATGGTTCCGTTTTTTCTTCACTGCCTGTTGTTTTGCATCACGCTCTGCACACTCTTTCTTCTTTTCATCCAGTTTTCTCAGAAGAGAAGTCTTCTTTTCTGGCTTCTGTTCCGACTGCTTCACCGGCTGTTGCTCTGCCTTCCCATTTTCTTCAAGAATACCTTCCGTCTGAACTCTATGAAATACCGGGAAATTCACCTGCTTCTCCCTTTTTTCTTCTGAACGCCCGGAAGTATCTGCTTCTGCCATTTCCCGGTCACGTCTGGCAATGTCCGCACAGCTCTGTACCTTTTTTACAAACGCAAGTTCCTCCTGATACGGCTGATTATCTGCTTTCAGCTCTTCGATCACCGCCTGGAGTTCTTCTTTCTCCCGTTTCCATCTGGCAGTAGGCACCTTTCCATTTTGATCCAGATGTTGTTTCAGTTCCCGTTCACATTTGCGGTAATAATTGATTTCTTTTTTGTGCTGCTGATAGTATTTCTCCCGTCTTTTCTGAAAATAGAAACGATTATACTCATCAATCAATGGCTGGTTTGTTTTGATTACCTCTGCCATCTTTTCCAGATTCTCCAGTTCCTTTAACTGTTTCCGCTTTTCAGAAATTTCTTTTTTGCTGACAGAAACAACACCGTTCAGTTCCTCAATCCGTTCCTGCAAGTCATCCATCGTCTCTATCTGATGGGTCTGAAGATAATTGATGGATTTTGAAAACTCCTGTAAATTGGAGAGATTCTTCCCTCTTCGTTTCATTTCCTCATAGAAATTTGGAAGTGACGGTCTGCCCTGTGTCTTCTTATCATAATAATCCTGCAAACTCTCCAGAAGTGTAGGGTTCTGCCTACGATCCAGCTCTGCTTTCATTTCCTCATAAGCTGTCTTCATCCACTGAATGGATTCTTTCAGGGAAATGAACATCTGGTTGAACTGCCGGATTGCCCGGTTCAATTCTCCAATAACTGTTTTGATTCCCTTTTTCTCCATTGCCCGGACTTCATATCCCTCATGGATGGTCGGGATCAGTTCAATCCCCTGTTCTTTGTAGGAACGGTGGTCGATTCTGGCTGCCATGTGACATTCCCGGAATTTCCCATTTACTTTCTCTGTCCATGCCCGCCGCCATTCTTTTAAAAGTTCGGGATCATTCCAACCGGTAGTAGAAACAGCATTGAACATATCTTTTCCTTTCGCGTCCTTCACCCGGTTTCCATCCTCATCAAGAATATATTCCCGTCTCTGTTTATTGCCCCAGATTCCTTCCTCTGTAAAAGGACGGATTGGGGCAAGCACATGGAAATGGGGATTATCCGGCTCTTCTTCATTATCCGATTTTCCCTCATGGACTGCCAGATCCACGATCATGCCACGTACCACAAACTGCTCCTGGCAGAATTCTTTCGCCAGTCTTATATTTTCCTCAAGTGTCAGTTCATTCTGCAGGGCAATGTCAAACGAATAGGCAAGCTGCGCCTTGTTGTTCCTTTCTACATGCTCCACCTCGTTCCAGAGTGTTTCCCTGTCTGTCATACGCTCCGGCACATACTCCGGTGTCAGAATTTCTGTAAATACCACGCCCGACTTGCTTGTATAGTCATGTATCTTATTGTAATAACCGTCATAAATCCTCTGCCCGGAAATATAGGCTGCGGAAGCAACCACCATCTGCCCTTTCCCTCTGGATACATGTCTTACTGAAAAATGATACAATGCCATTAACTGTCATCTCCCTTCTCTGTTTTTTTAACCGCTTCTGCAATCTGTTGTCGGTCTTTTTGTGACGCTGAGATATAAGTCTGCCGCACAATACTCTTGTTGTAACTGCTGTTCTGCAGCTGGTTCATTATATTCTGAACATCTTCCTGCTCCAGATCTCTGGACAACGGAAACGCTTTCTCAAACTCTGCCCCTTTGACAATCAGCCGGTGGGAACGTTCTCTGCGTTCCACCACCTTTTTCCTCTGCTCCAGAAGGTTTTTGTTGTGGATCGCAACTTCCAGTTCCTGTCTGCTCTTTTCCATATTTGCCTTTAATTCTTCCAGCGACATGGATTCGTATTTCGGATTTTTTACTCTGCCCACTCTGTCGTCCTCCTTCTTTTCTGTAAATAAAAAGAACCGGCTTATTCATAAATGCCGATTCCTGGGTATAAAAAAACTGAGGTCGTTGTCCTATGATTAGGAAATGCTGACCTCAGCGTTTTTGAAATATTTGGTTGTCACAACGATATAATAGCGGAAGTTTTTAACACCATCCGGATATACTATCATCTCAAATCTGATATCCGGATTTCTTTAACTCTTCCCTATACAATTCAGCTATATATGCCGGACCATTGCACCACAGCTTTGTGTTCTCATCATACAGTGCTTTTCCTGTCTTTGAACATAGAAAATCTGTCAATATCTCTTTTCTGTCCTTGCCCGTTTCTTCTGCAATCTCATCTGTCACCATAGTGATAAGAAGATCTATTGTATAATTCATTTTTTCCTTTGGAATTGTTACTTCAGCCATATCTTCTCACCTTTCACAAATTTCAGACACTTAATGGCGGCTTCTGTTTTGAAGCAATATTGATCTTTTAGTTTATTGGGCAACAACTGTCTGATGCAGAAATCGTCTGCCTCCTTATCGCCTGCTGTCCCGAAAGCCCCGGCAAGGTAAGCAGTAAGGGTAGCGTTTGTTGCATCATCCGCAATCTTTCCTGCAATGATATCATACCTCGCCATTTCACGTTCAACTTCGATAAACATTTTTTTCTTTCGATGAGCTGCAATGCAATGTAACCAGTCTACATCTGCATTTTCAAAAATATGCGTTTCAAGATTTCCTGAAAGGTTGAATTCAAAAGTTGAAATATATCCAAACTTCTGTCCCTCTTCAATTGTTCCGGTTGCGATTGCTTTGGCTATTGAGGTTCTTAGAAAACTTTCTGCCTGCTCCTTGGATGTAGTTAAATAAAATCCCTGCCCAAAATCTTTTCTCTTTGCACATTTGGCAAGATCTGGCTCTTTTACCTCACAATAGCTTCCATGATAGAGAACAAATCCATCTTTTAACTCAAGCACTAATCTCTATCCCCTTTCCTTGCAAAAATTCAGTAATATCTTCAAGCACAGCTTCATCGCCTTCACAATGAAAAATCCCATAACATTTTTCTATATATCCAAGAACATCAGCTTCTTTAAACAAGTGGATAATCTGTTCAACAGGTAAATGCCACTCTTCTGAAGCAAGCCGGATTAATCTTGTTTGCATGAAAGTAATCTCTGTTTTCTCACTCATAATGAATCCTCCTTAATTTCTTGGTCAATAAAACTGGAAGTTCGTAACTCTATTCTTCCAACATAATAGTCTCTTCGTGTGTCTGAACATCCTCTGTGGTCGGGTAAGCAGAAAAAAATGCAATATTCATAACTATAAGAATAATACATACAACGATGATTACTGCAAAGGCTATTCCTATCGTTTTCCATATTCTTTTACGTTGACGATTTCTGATTGCCATCTGTTCAGCAATATGTGCTAGTTGCTCTGCATAAGCATTCTGTTTTTCTTCTGTTGTTTGCACATCACTATCTACCTTGACTTCAAGCAACTGACTTGTTTGAACCTCTAATACATCTGCTAATTTTACAAATACTTCAGCATCTGGAACCGAATAGTTTTTCTCCCATTTTGAAATAGTCTGTCTTGTCACATGAAGTCTGTTGGCAACCTCTTCCTGTGTATATCCTTTTTTCTGTCGATAAGTTTTTATATTTTCACCAAGCATCTCTAGTTACTCCTTTCGTTTGATAAAACTATCATACTGATTAGCCATCAATACATCAAGCAACGCAAATTAACATTCATGCAACGCCCAATATTACAAGGATTCATTAAGTCCTCTATAAACTTGAATTTCTACATTACTCATCATCCTTAATCATATATAACAAATTATTATATCTTGACTGCACAAGTAATTGCTTAAAGCCAGAAAGCACTTCTTCTTTTGTATAATTGTTGTTAATCAAAAACTCACTATCTTTCTCACTAAGGTATTGATAGAAAAGAGCTGCCGCCATTACCTCATTTCTGTCTATATAATCAATGCTATCTAAAAGTATATTCTCTGCTTCGTTAATTTCCCCAGAATCAATCATATCAAGAAAATCTTTCAAATTTTTCCCTGATACTTCATATTTATTTTCTTTTTCAAGTTCAACAGAAACATACTTTTTCCCAAACATTAAAGAAAATAATACTCTTACCATTTCTTTTATCATTCGCATAATATAGTCTTTTTCGTCTGTGAAATACATTTTTCACCTCCATAACTGCCGATTTTTCGTTCTCTGCGACTTCCCGATAAATGGGAAGTTAATTGGTACTATCATAAAATCTTTGCAACACGATTGCCAACTCTTCCGGAGCTTCTATGTTTGCTTCATGACCTGTTTTCATAAGTTCATGGAAGTTGGAATTGTTCAAATAATGGCAAAGTTCTTTTGCAGTTTTTTTGTTTGCATTGTCCTTCTCTCCACAAACGATTAATACTGGACAAGACACCTTATGAAGTGAGTCGCTGAAATCTAATTCAGCCATCGTACCACATAGGTTAATAACATCTGCTTTTTTGAAGCCCATTTTATTGAATGCCGAATTCGGCATAAGATGAAACAACATATTCTGAACTTTTAATAATTTTTTTGGCATTTTATATTGTGCTGCAATTAATACGAGTGCCTTTACTTTATCCGGATGGTCTATCGCATAATTAAGTGTCAAAACAGCTCCCAGAGAAAGCCCACATAAGACAATTTCTTCATTCTCCTTGTCGCATTCTGATGAGAATGCTGAATATAATTCCTTATATGTAGCAGCTTTCCCTTCTAACATCTCTGATAAACTCAAACTGCGACTGCTTTTCGATACTTTCGTTTCTTTTATTACTCTATTCCAACTGTCTGGTTTTTGCCCTAGTCCATGCAAATATAAATACTTCATATATTGTCACCCTTCAAATTTATATTTCATGCTTTCTATCACTTTATATGTCTGTATCTGAAATATTCAGCCACAAACTTTATCGGGAATAGACACTTGTGCCGCAAGGGGAAACTCCCCTTGTACGAAATCTCTGATTTCGCTGTATTTTCCGGATTGAGATTTCTCAAGACCGGGAGCAGCACCGCAGGTCGCACGATACAGGCAAATGTAATTGCCTGTATAGAAGTGCGCTCTTAGCTTTGCTAAGAGATTTTTGCCGTATCCGGCGTGTTATCTTTTTTCGATTTCTTCTACTTTCTTCTGATAAAGTTTCATCAATTCTGCAACACAGGCAGCTTCGCTTTTATAGGCTTCACTGCCTTTTGTAAATCCGTATGCCTGCATGACAGCCATATCGTTCTGGTGATGTGCTTTTCGCAACTCCAGCGGCATGGTCAGTTCATCATAAAGATCTGCAAGGCTACTGTCTGGATATAATGCTCTTGCATCAAGAATTGCCTGTGCAGTCTGTTCGATTTTTTTCCGTTGCTGAGCGGTCGGCTCAGGCCATGGGAAGTTATTATAAACAATATTAGCAGAATACCTATAATCACTTTTCATTCTGCCACAAACAGCTCGCATCCATGCCATATGAATATTTGACGTTAATATTGCAAATTGATACATCGTTGCCTCTGGTATGATAAAGTTAAGATCTGTTGAGATTGTATTATAATCTAAAAATCCCATTGGTACATATCTTCTTCTCTCAGAACTTACTTTTGGCACAAGAATAAATGATGCAGGATTATTCAATTCCCTGAATAGCGTCGGTGTTTCTGCAAGTTTTCTTCTTCCTGCATCTGGCGAATTTTCTCTGTCCTGTTTACAAGCTTCTACCCGCTTAAGTACAAGCGGCATTTTTCTTAACTCTGCTGGTTTAACATCTACCAGCCATAAGCACCACCGCTCTTTATTGTTGATGAACTCAGTTGAACCAACTAATTTTTTAATATAAGGTTTGGCTTGTGGTTCTTTTCTTATAAATTCTTCATAGTCTTCTTTTTCAATAATCAGATTACCGCCATCTGCTGGTCTGTTTCCCGTCGTCATTTGTGGAACATTCCATAATGGCTTGCTGCGATTGCAGATAAATTCATTAGGTGCGTCCAACAAATACGCATTGACATTATTTACTTCTTTAAATCTTCCATCAACATAGATTCTGCGTTTTGCTTGATTTGGTGCAATGCTGAATCCAACAATCACACAATGTACATGCGCTTTCATATTGGCTTCGCTGTCCCACATAAATGTCCGGTGTGCAAAATCTATATGGATCCCAAATCGGTCATATAAAGGTTTCCAGACACCTGCCACCTGTTCTCCCTGCGTAATGGAATTAGTTGATACAAATGCTGTCCGTATAGTTGTTCCCTGCATAAACTGCGCAGCTTTAAAATACCAGCCCGCAACATAATCAATTTTCCCTGCTGTCTTATATGGCTTTCCTTTTTCATCCACGTAAACCGATAAAATATCATTTTTCTGTTCTTTGTTCTGTAGTGAATAACCCACAAACGGAGGATTTCCCATAATATACGAAACCTGATATTTTGGTACAACGCTCTCCCAGTCAATCTGTAAAGAATTGCCTTCCACAATAAACGCATTTGTCGTCAACGGCAGGAAATCCAGATTCATGTGAACGATGTCTTCCGTCTCTTTCATCATCTGTGATTCTGCAATCCACAATGCAGTCTTTGCAACTGTGACAGCAAAATCATTGATCTCGATTCCATAAAACTGATCAATAGAGACATGAATTGGTGAGGATTCATCAAATCCAAAAGTAATCTGTCCTCTCTGCAATTCTTTTATGACTTCATTTTCTAATCGGCGGATACTGATATATGTCTCTGTAAGAAAGTTTCCACTTCCAGATGCCGGATCAAGCCATCGGAGGTTTGACAACTTTTTCTGGAAGTCTCTCAGCTTTTTATCTTTTGTTCTCTGAACCGTTATCTGCTGAATTTCTTTCAATTCATTTTTCAGTTCATCCAGAAACAGCGGATCAATGACTTTATGAATATTTTCAATGCTGGTGTAGTGCATACCGCCGGAGCGTCTTGTCTCAGGATTCAGTGTACTCTCAAATACCGCACCAAATATAGTCGGACTAATTTCTGACCAGTCAAAATCTGCTGAGGCTTTTTCCAGTAAAAGGTTTCTGATTTCATCTGTAAACTGTGGAATTTCAATATCCTCATTTGCAAACAGCCCACCATTTACATATGGGAACTGTGCCAGAGATTCTTCCATGTATGGATCTCTGTCTTCTGGTTTTGTATCAAGCACCTGGAACAGCTCAATCACGGCTTTTCTCATGTGCCTTGTATCAAATTCTTCCAGATAGTCATGGAACATGCCATGCTGTCCAAAAATACCGGCATCCTCTGCATACAGGCAGAATACGATTCTGACACAAAGGATATTCAGACTTTTCATTGCCCGCTCTGTTGTCGAATCAACATATTGTTTTGCCAGTGCATCATACAAAAGCCCTACAATTTCACCTGCGGCAATGGAAACTTCCATTTCTTTCTGAAGATTTGTGTTTCCCTCGTCCACAAGGAACTGTAACCGATAATATTCTTTTTCCAGATCTTCCAACTGGATAATCTCCGGATCGCCACCCGGCTTTTCCATATCGTAAATATAAAATGACTGGAAATTACTGGTTACGATCCATCTTGGTCTTTTTGAATATGGCAATTCGGAAGAATATCTTTTTGCCTGTTCAAATGGTGTCAGCATAGAGCCGTCGGCCTGCCGGATAGCAGCCGTCAGGCTCTTATTTATACTTTTCTGTTCAATCATGACATGGGTTTTCTCAATATACCCATCAATAAAACTGGTGTGGTCAAGGTGTACCTGATCCTCAAAAGAAATAAACTGTGATATTTCCGTTACACCAAATACCGTTGTCAGAAGCTCCACCCAAAAGATCTGACTGTCGCCTTTTTCATATCCACGGTCTTTCCAGTTTTTTGCAAATGCTTTCGCCGCTGCTCTTTGCTGTGTATTTGTCATTGCAGCAACCTCCTGTTATTCATCCTCTGTAAATTCCATCATCTCATCAACAGTGCAGTCCAGCTTCTTGCATATCTTCTCAATCGTCTCCATTGATACATACTGATTTTTTCCCATCCGGGCAAGAATATTACCACTGATCCCAGTGAGGTACTGCATCTCTATCCGCTTCATATTTTTATCTATGAGCATTTTCCATAATCTGTTATAACTTACGCCCATAAGCTACCTCCATATTTCTCATTCAACCATATTTTGATTATATCACGTTTTCGTTAGGTTGAATACCTGTAATTTTTGATTTCTTCTTTAAAATGGAAAAGAGAATGCCCCGGCAAAGAGCAGCCTCTCCAACCATTTATCCCGGTTTAGTCAAATGGAACCTCTCCTTCCGGTGCTTCCATAAATCCGTCCTTATCTGTTTTCTGTGTTTCTGACGAATCTGCACCGGCACCGTTATCCTTGTTCTGAGCAAATTCATGTTCTTCCACAATCACATCTGTGGTGTAAATTGTTTTCCCGTCCTTATCCTTATAATTACCGGTGCTGATACGACCTCCGATCACAATTCTCGTTCCCTTGTGAAGATATTTCTGTGCAAACTCTGCACTCTTTCCAAATGTGACACAGGAAATAAAATCTGCTTCCTGTTCTCCGTCACGTTTATATCTTCTATTTACCGCAAGTGTATATCTTGCTACTGCCATATCATTATCTTTTCCGGCATATTTGATCTCCGGATTCTTTGTCAGTCTTCCCATTAAAATCACTTTATTCATAATCGCTACTGTCCTTTCCGCAGCTACGCTGCCATTGCATATTCTTCATCATCTGGTTCATTGTCCGGCATAAACATTGCACATGCGTCCGGTGGATTAGTATCATCCGGCGAAAACATTTTCCGAATCATTTCATATATGCTCGGATACCGATATGCGATTTCTTCTCTTGCGAGGAATCTGCATACCTTGTAAAGATTCTTTTTCATTTCTGCATCCGTTGCAAGCATAGCTGCCAGATGGATTCTTTCCTTTGTACAGTTCAGATTCGGGCATCCAAACCAGTGGATTATCTGCATTTCTTTCATTTTCAGTTCTGTCATAAACTGCTCCTTTCCAGGCATTTCGCCCTGTAAACATTGTTATCAGTTTCATTCGTCCGGCGGTCTGGCGTGCGTTTTCCTGTCATCTGCAGTCGTCTCAGACTGCCTCTGCCTGCATCAGCAGGCCACTGACCATAAGGCTTTGGTCAGCCGCCCATCATCGGGAGTGTCATTATGATTCCGCTCACTCTCTGTAAAAGAAAGGTCATGGCAGAACTCCTGGTAGACTTCCAGGGTGCACTTATCGGTTGTCAAGGTTCAGCGAAGGAACATTCCAAAACGTCCTCTGATTACTAAAGTCAAATGACTTGGCATGATGCAAAAAATTCGTGATATTTTTTTGCATTTTTATCATTTTTTCTTTTACTTTTGTTAGCTCCTTCACTTACTCTGTATTGGGAGAGATAAAAGCGGACATGATTTTGAAAAATTATGAAAAAATTTTGTTCCTCTACCTATAAAGCTTTTGAAAGTGTATTTACCAACCCCCTTTTGCAAGTTTTTTTCGCAAAAATGAACTATTCCCTCACTAATTGCAAGGTTCAGAGGGTGTTTGGACGGTACTTTCGCAGAAAAATTTATTTTTCTTACTAATCACACGTGGGGACTTGAAGAATGTCAGATGATTTTAAAAAAAACAAAAAAGAAGCACTGACCGTTACAGTCAGTGCTTGTAAGATGAATATTTAAATTTTACTGTCTTTCTCACACACCAGCCTTTCATAATCCAGAAATCCTCGGATATACATTTCTTTTGCCACAATCCCTTCCATGGCATTTTTCGCTGAAATAATTCTGTCCAATGCCTGCCACATCTCCTGTCCGGCATCTCTGAGGACTGGTTCCAGTATATCTATGTAATGATGAATTTCTGCTTCCAGAGAAAACATCTCTGGATCAGATTCAAGAAATCTTTCCAGTTCCTGCTGGTATTCTTCATAATAACTTTCAATCAATTCTCTTCTCATATCCGGAATCCCCCTTATATATAAATCAGTTCCTGCTTGATAATTTCAGCAGCCCGGTTGCGGATATTGTTGCAGTGGCGTACCCATTCCATAGGATTCTGTCTCTTCAGTTCCTCGGTAACTCCCTCCGCCCTTCGTATTTGAGCTTCAATCAGCTCAAAGCGTTCCTGTGCCTGTTCATTCAGATCTGCCAGGTAGCTGTCCAGTCTGGCGGTCAGAAGAAGATATGTATAAGTTCCAGATTTATGTTCTTTCAGATATTCCTTCCGAAACATTCCCCAACAGCCGATCGGTCTGGTTTCCTCCGGATAATAAAGATTCGGTAAATAGTAGTCTCCAACTTTTGTGTATTCGATTTTCATAGTGTTTTCCTTTCGCTTTTCATGAAATTGTCATGTTAAATGCGTAGGATGTGCGTTTTTCCTTTAAAATCTTTTCACATAGAAGACATTAAGTGTTTGATGCCCTGGCTCTTAGCACCGGATAGCGATAGGTAATCCTTTGAAGTTATCTCCGGATTTTCCCCCGCTCCACACCGTGCATGCGACTTTCACCGCACACGGCGCTCCATCGAATTCAGCCGTCCAGGGCTTTTAAACACA